>CALHZT010000347.1 GCA_938040995.1 uncultured Pirellulaceae bacterium
AATCGACTGACGGGACCGAACGAGCTGGCGGCGAACGGCAACATGCCCAGTCCGCAGATCAGCGACGTTTGCAGCATCGCCGATGCAGATTTCCTGAACGCATCTTCGATCGCCACGTCTTGATCGTTTCCCGCCTCGCTGGATCTTCGATACCAGATGAGGAAATGCAGCGTATCGTCGACAGCGATGCCGAGTGCGACGCTGGCCGTCATCATGATCCCGATGTCCACGAGGCTTCCAAGGAAGCCCATGATGCCGAGGATCAGTAGACTTGGAAAGACATTGGGAATCATCGCCAGCAGCCCGCCGATCGGGACCTGTAGCAAGACGACCATCGCAACGGCGATGAAAATGAATGCCACGGAGAAGCTCTTGATAAGATCGAAGAGCAATTGTTTCTGTGCCATCTGGATGAGCGGAATGCTGCCGCAAACTTTGGCGTCGACATCGATCCCGGCGGCTTTTTGTTCTTTGATGAACTCGTCGACGGTGGTTTCGAGTGAGTCGAGAAATGGACTGTAATCGCGATTGTGCGATGCGACCCGTGTGCTGACTCGCCAATATTCTTCTTTATCGCCGACTGCGATCATCCGGCGACTGATAAGCAGATCACGCCGCTTGAGCATGCGTTTTCCGATGACTCGTCGCATCATCAACTGACGAGCCCCCTGTTCCGTGGGCAGTTTTGGCAGGAACGAGGTTGCGGCAAACGTGCCGCCACTGTCCGGCAGTGAGTCAACCTTCTCGCGGAGCGTGTCGACGACTTCTGCACGCGAGTAGATTATCTTTCCCTCCGGGTCGTCTACGGCTGGAAAGCTCAGAACGACTTCGACGGGAACCAGTGGGCCAAGTTTCTCTTCAAACCATCCGTAGCTCTGGATCAGCGACGATGACTTGGGCAATAGACTGTGAAGGTGAACCGATGTGTTGGTTTGGCACAGGCCATACGACAGGATTGGGTAGCCGATCAGGATGAGCAGCACAAACTGAAGGTGAAATCGCGTTGCGGTTTTGTACACGGGCCGCCACCAGGCATTGGATGAATGCGACTTGGCGGCATCGGATTGACCAGACGTTTTCTTTTTGGTGCAAAGTAGCTGGGCGCACGCCGGCCAGACGGTGAGCAAGGTCACCAGGCTAATCACGACACCAATGGCGGAAAGGATTCCGAATCGAGCCACCGGGACGACCTGGCTGATGGATAGCGAGATGAGCCCGACGAAGGTGGTGATGCTGGCTAGTGTGCAGGGTAGCCAGCCATCGCGGATCGCAATCGCCGGTGATGATTCGAGTGGATGATCTGCGGCCGCGTCCCGAAAGTAGTGCGAGAGGTGAATGGCACCCGAGATCGTCAGTACGAAGATCAGCGCTGGCAGCGGTAAGAGCACCGCGTCCATATTGTATCCCAGCCAGTAAACGGACGAGAAACAGAAGAGCGTGGCCACCAGTGCGGTAACGAAAACGGCCGCGACATGCCCCGCGTCGCGCAGGCTCAACCACGCGAGCCCCATTCCAAACGCGAGTGACAGGATGCGAAGCAGGTTGATACGATCGACTCCCGCTTCGTCGATTGCGACACTATCCGCCGTCGGACCGGCGATCTTCAGTTCGCTCGCAGGAATGCCGAGCTGTTCGGCGGTATCCTTGACGAATTGCACCGCCGTCTGGCGACTGTAGGCGCCATCCTCGTTCTTGACGATTCGGGCGATGATGCACGTCGATTGCCCGTCGTCCCCAAGCAGCCAGCCACGCATGCGACTGGTGGCGACGTCCTCAGGCAGTTCGAGAGGTTCGGAAATCATTTCTTCGAGGACGCTGCGTCCACTGATGACTTCGCGAAAAATCGGTTTCGTTTCGCCGGCGAACTCTACCGGTTGTTGTAGCGCTGTAACAAACTGGTCCACCGATTCGGCGTGGATCGTACATTCGGGCCAGCCAATGGCGAGGATCTCGTCCGACCCGAATTCGTCGACGAACCAGAGCAGTCGTTGGGTTTCCGCAAATTTTTTCGGCAGCCAGTCGATGACGCGATTTTTGTTCGACTGGATCGCCTTTCCCATGCCAAAGATTGCGAATGGGCATAGCAGTGCCGTCACGAGTAAGATCGTGCGAGCAAATCGTTGATAGAACGACGGTTGCGCCGGATGGCCGTTGCTGGTCATGCCCAGGTACGAATTGAGAAAGAAGAGGAGTGCGAGAAGGTTCCATCTTAATTCGCCTGGCGATTGGCGGCGATCAATTCGTGCGGGCGCATCAAAGGAATTGTGGCCAATATGCCATGCAAATGGGCTGCATATCCGTCAAAGCCCCACGATACGGAACTCGATCGCCATGAGTGGGGCTTCTGGCATCACTGACGAAACTGGCGACACCTGACTCGCCGGGTGCTCGACGTCAGCACCGGATTGTCCATTGTCAGCGCCAGAGCAATCACTGGCGACACCCGGAGGCGAGCCGGCTGCGTGAGCTGCCGGGTGGCAACGCGGCATGAATCTGATCGCCGTTCTTTGGCCTCTTGGCCGCAATCACTACCGGTCGGCGGCGGTCAAATCTTCCAACGGACCAAGTAGCGACCGAAGGCATCAGGCAGGCAGATCACCAGCCAACAAAAGAAAAACGCGACGCTGACGCGTCGCGTTGTATGTGGCTATGTCGTTATACGTCGCTGCTGGAAGCAAGGCGCGATCAGGATTGATTGCCCGCACTTAGCTGAGACAGGACCTGGAGGACTCCGTTCAGGTGAGCCAGACGTGGTCCGAAGCGATCGACAAATTCATTCATGAGAAATTCGCCTTCGACAAAATCATCGGCGTTCTCGGAAATCTCTTCAGTGAGATTGTTCAGGAAGTCGGTTTGGACGTTGCTGAGTGCTTCTGCGGCTTGACGACAGCGACGAGCCAGATGTGGATTCGCTTCTTTCCACTGGTTCAACTCGTTGGCGCGTTGCCTTTGAGCCGCATTGGTTTGGGAGATTAAATCTTCCAGTAGCTCGTTTTGCCGATCCTGTCCGGCGATCAGGTGCTGCAGCAGGACAACGACTTCCTGAGCCGTTCCGTCACTCTCTTCGTTTCCGCCCTTGGCGTGCGCTGACACGTCAATGTGAGTGAAGAATGGGCTCGATTGTGGATCGGGTTTTGCCATGTTTTTATCTCTCCTGAGATCAACCAGGTCGTGCAAGTCTTTGGCTCACGACTGGAATGTTTTCGTGCGATGGAGACAGTATAACCACAGCGTTCATTCGTTGTCCAGGAACCGGCATGTCGATCGTCGCTCGGTGTTCCCTGCGAAACTTTAATTGAAAATCGGGTATTGACAGTCGGCAGTCGCGAAACATTCCGCTTGTAATGAATGGGTGTTTGTCACAGTCCGCATAACGAATTCAGACTGCGCAATGCTGTTGGTACCTGGATAGAGCGTTTCACCCCATGCATCGTGAGGGAAACTGTTCATCTTGTAACGAAAAAAACGAATTCAGGACGACTGGATGAGCCCGCCGTCCTGAATTAAAGTCGAATGTCTCTGCACCCGATTCCCGCTAATGAGTAGCGGTTCACGAGCTGCCGGGTGCTAGCACTTTCGCAGGTGGAGATCGCTGGTTTCGCCACAAATATCTTGCGTGCAGACTATGCGACCAACGGAAAAAAGTGTCACCTGTGTTGGCTACCTCAGCGTGATTGAAGAGGAGATTGGGCAAGTCGGCGGCTTGCTGATGCTCAACGTGCAGGCTCGCCCCGTCGAGTTCCATTGCACCGCGCCGGTCAAACCGTCTCGGGCCCAGGAAGTTCTCTATGGGGTGACCCTGCAGGCCTACGTGACCGAGCAGATTGCTGCGACGTTGATCGCAAAAACGAAGCTCTCGCCATCGTTCTTTGTCACCGACAGTCACGAGGTCTGGCTTTCGCAAACCGAATCTTCAATCCCCACGATTTTTGTTCCTTCGACGGGTTCAGTTTCTGACGCGGAGCGCATTCGAGCGTACGGGAGTTCGCGCACGTCGGGCGTTGGGTTCGACATTTCCGGCGTCGAGGCGTTTGTGGCGAACGATCGGGTGGCGGACAAGTCGCTGGTAACGGACTTCTGGAGTGAGTACGGACAGGGTCTTGAGTTTTGCGAACCGTTTGAACGAATTCGCGAAGCACTCGCAGAGGCCCATGGAAATCAGGGCGGCAAGAAGCGAGTCGCATGATTGGGTTCGTTAGAGCGTTTTTCACAATCCCGTAGCATGGGATTCCGATCCCGTGTCATGAAAAGTCCGTGGGCTCGGAGGCCCACGCCACGATTTTGCCGCTACAAGATTCTGCAAAAAGCTGTAGTGACGGGGAAAGAAGGGGATTTGATTGTTCTTCAAGCGACCAAAAGATTTGCCAGAGATTCCCGTTTCCATCTTTGCGACTGGTTGGACGGCTGCGATGCGGCGTGGCCCCAAGGTGGATTGCGAATCGGCTGACCTCACTGTTGCAGACCCAGTCTGTGTTTCGATATCCGTCAAAGACTCCGTCGCAAAACTGATCAAAGTTACCAGTTGCGAATTTGCCAATGTTCTCCAGAAGAAGGCGTCAGTGCCTCCGAAGGAGAAATCTCCAGACGCTGGCGACTCTGACGATTCCGCGAATGCGGAGCCGAACAAGCCAGCGAAGTCGCCGCGAAAGAAGATGCCGGCGACTCGTATCCGCCCGCCCGGTGACACGGTGCGGCTGGAAGACCGGTTGTTCTATCTGTTGCAGCCGCCGCTCGAAACGTGGCTTGGTAATGAGTCGCTGGATTTCGCCTTTGAACCGTTTCCGTATCAGTATGCCGGCGTTGCATTTCTCTATCCCCGCTACGCTGCAATTCTGGCGGACGAAATGGGGCTTGGGAAAACCATGCAAGCCATCACGTCGATACGTTTGTTGCTGCGAACTGGCGAAGTCAACAAGGTGCTGCTCATTTGCCCCAAGCCACTTCTTACGAACTGGCGGCGTGAGTTTGAATTGTGGGCACCTGAGATTCCAGTCGCGATTATTGAGGGTGCCGCTGACAAACGCCGCTGGCAATGGGGGCTGGATTCCGTCCCGGTAAAGATCGCGAACTATGAACTGATGGTTCGTGATCAGGACATTTTGGTTGACGGAGCCTCGAAGTTTGATCTGGTGGTGCTTGATGAAGCCCAGCGAATCAAGAACAGTTCGGGCGCTACCAGCCAGGTGGTTCGTGCGATTGAACGCAAGCGAAGTTGGGCGCTGACGGGGACTCCCGTCGAGAATAGTGCGGATGATCTGTACGGCATCTTTGAATTTCTCGCGCCGGGCTATCTCAACACGACGATGACGCCAAGAAGTATGGGAAAGGCGGCTTGCGATTACATTCTTCGCCGCACCAAGGATCTCGTGCTCGAAGACCTGCCGCCGAAAATGTTCTGCGATCCGATGCTGAATCTTACGGCGCCTCAGCAAGAGGCGTATGACCTGGCAGAATCACAAGGCGTCATTCGCCTGACCGAAATGGGAGACGCGGCGACGATCCAGCATGTGTTCGAGCTGGTATTGCGGCTGAAGCAGATCTGCAATTTTGATCATGCGACCGGCGCGAGTGCCAAGTTCGATCGACTGTCAGCCGACCTCGAAGAAGTCGCCGCGAGTGGGAAAAAGGCAATCGTTTTCAGTCAGTGGGTGAACACGTTGCAGGATCTGTCCCGACGACTGAAAAAGGACGGTCATTCACCGCTTGAGTATCATGGCAAAGTCCCATCGTCCAGGCGTGACGACATTCTCGACCGGTTCAAGAATGATCCCGATTGCAACGTCATCCTTATGAGTTACGGCGCCGGAAGTGTTGGCTTGAACCTGCAGTTTGCCAGCTACGTATTTCTGTTTGATCGTTGGTGGAATCCAGCCGTCGAGGATCAGGCAATCAATCGGGCTCATCGTATCGGAGCCGTCGGGCCGGTCACGGTGACCCGGTTTATCATGGCCGGGACCATTGAGGAGCGGATCGACGAGGTGCTGCAAGGAAAGCGCGAGTTGTTTGAGATGATGCTCGCACACGCGCACGGCACGGAAGCTCCCAAGAGTGGCTTGTCTGAATCAGAAATCTTTGGGCTATTCAGCCTGCGGACTCCCAGGCGAAACGCGGCTTAGCCGAATGCGCGTGACCCGTGAAGAAGATGTCGCGTCGTTGCGGCGTCGTCAGGGCGAGTCGATTCGTATCCTTGGGGGCCGTCATCTTTGCCTTGCGGTCACTTTCCCGTGATTTCCGGCTCTACAGAAATGCCAGCGTGAAGGCTATAACTAACGGGTTCACTAGACATACTTTTTGGGGAATACGATGTCGGAAGATTTTCTGTCAAAACGTGGTGCTGCACTCGAAGAATCGTTTTTTCGGCGCCGCGATGCGGAATTGCTGGAAGAGATGAAGAAGAGCATGGCCACAGACTCGCAACGCGATGCACTGATCAAATCGTCGGGCATCAGTGACGATGCGTTGTTGGATCGCTTCATCGAACTCAAATTGAGCGCGGATACCGTGGCGGCGCTGTCGTTGGTCCCGCTGATCCAGGTGGCTTGGGCGGACAATAAGCTCGAATCTCAGGAGCGAGAGGCGGTTCTGACGGCGGCCGCCGAATCGGGAGTCGCGAAAGACAAACCAGCGTACAAGTTGCTTCTTGGCTGGCTGGAAAAAGAGCCGGAAGCGGATATCCTCGACGCCTGGAAGGAATACGTGAAAGCTTTAGGCGGCGTTCTTGCTGCAGAAGATCGTGCTTCATTCCGCGACGGAATTATTGCGAGAGTCACAAAGATTGCCGAATCAACCGGTGGCATTCTTGGCTTGGGGAACAAAGTTTCCACTCAGGAACAGGCTGTCATCGAAGATCTGACGAAAGCGTTCGACGCGTAATCTCGAAGGCTGTCGCAAAGGCAGGTTCAACGGTACCCCATGGCAGCTCACTATCAATTCGACATTCTTGTCATCGGTGCCGGACACGCCGGCACCGAAGCCGCACTGGCGGCTGCGCGAATGGGTGCAAACGTTGGCTTGCTCACGACGAACCTTGATACGGTTGGTCAGATGAGTTGCAATCCGGCGATCGGCGGTGTCGCGAAGGGGCAGATCGCGCGCGAAATTGATGCGTTAGGCGGTGCGATGGGATTGGCCATCGACAAGACCGGCTTGCAGTTTCGCATGCTGAATTGTCGTAAGGGGCCGGCGATGCACAGCCCGCGGGCTCAAGCCGACAAGAAAGCGTATCAGCAGGAGATCAAGCGGGTTGTCGAAGAGCAACCAAATCTTTCGCTTCGTCAGGAAGTCGTAACAGATATCCTTGTCGAAGAATTGGGCGATCGCAAAAAAGTGGTCGGCGTGACGGTTCTCGGCGATGTGACTTACGCGGCGGAGTCGGTCATTCTGACGACGGGCACGTTTCTCAAAGCGCTAATGCACACCGGCGAAGTCAAAACGCCGGGCGGTCGCGCCGGTGAGGGAACGACGAGCGGAATTAGCGGCGCGTTGCATCGCCTGGAATTCGAACTGGAACGATTCAAGACCGGGACGCCCCCACGATTGAATGGCCGGACGATCGACTTTGAAAAGTGTGAGATCCAGCCGGGTGACGAGGCTCCAGTCCCATTTTCGTACATGAATGACCGGCTGGACGTTGAGCAGCTTCCGTGTTGGATCACCTACACGAACAGGAAGGTGCACGACAAGATTCGGGAGAATCTCGATCGGGCTCCCATGTACAGCGGACAGATCAATTCGAACGGCCCACGATATTGTCCGTCGATCGAAGATAAAATCGTGCGGTTCGCCGATCGCGATCAGCATCAGATATTCCTCGAACCGGAGGGCTATCAGACGCAGGAATATTACGTCAACGGAATTTCGACGAGTCTGCCTCGTGACGTTCAGGACGAGATCATGCGGATGATCCCGGGTCTGGAGAACGCGCAGATCATGCGATACGGGTACGCGGTTGAGTATGACTTCTGTCCGCCCGAACAGTTACGTCCGTGGCTCGAAACAAAATCAGTCGACGGTTTGTTCTTTGCGGGCCAGATTAATGGAACGACGGGTTACGAAGAAGCCGGAGCGCAGGGTTTGATCGCTGGAGCGAACGCCGCGCTGAAACTCAAATCCGCCGAGCCCCTGATTCTCGGTCGCGAAGAGGCGTATATCGGTGTGCTTATCGACGATCTCGTTACTTGTGGCGTGGACGAACCTTATCGCATGTTCACCAGTCGAGCCGAGCATCGGTTGCGTTTGCGGCAAGACAATGGCGACCGGCGACTGACGCCTGTTGCCGAAAAGGTCGGACTTGCAGACGAGCAGCGAGTCGCCAGGTTGAAAGCGAAAGAGGCGGAAATTGAATTCGTCTCTGGGCGGCTTGAAAAAGAACGTGTCGAGGATGTCACGATGGCAAAGTGGCTACGTCGTCCGGAAATTGGCTGGGAGCACGTCGTGGAAAGGGTGCCGGAACTCGGCAAGGTTTCCGCTGCCGCGGCACAGCAAGTCGTCTTTGATTTGAAGTATGCGGGATATATCGCGCGGCAAGATGCGGAGATTGAGCGGCAGCGCCGCATGTCGGAACGCCAGATTCCCGACAGTCTCGACTACGAGAATCTTTCGCATATGAGAAACGAAGCCCGCGAGAAGCTTGCGAAAATCCGCCCACTGAGTCTCGCTCAGGCCGGTCGCATCAGTGGCATCACACCTGCCGACATCGCATTGCTGATGGCTTATCTG
>CALHZT010000348.1 GCA_938040995.1 uncultured Pirellulaceae bacterium
AGCCGAGGGCTCGGAATTGTTGTTCAACGACAACGTGACCGGTGGACGAATTCCAAAGAACTTCATTCCGGCGATCAAGAAGGGCTTTGCCAACATGATGGCCAAGGGACCGGTTGCCGGTTACCCCGTGGTCAGCATCAAAGTCGACCTGGACGATGGTACCTACCACGATGTTGACTCGAGCGATATGGCGTTCATGCTGACGGCACAAGAGTGCTTCCGCGAGAACTTTTCGAAGATGAAGCCGGCTTTGCTGGAACCAATCATGTTGATGGAGATCGAGTGCCCGGAAGAGTTCCAGGGAACCGTCGTCGGCCAGGTCGCCCAGAAGCGTGGCATGGTTGTCAGTACGGAGACCGACAACAGTCTGACTCGGATCATCGCCCACATCCCACTGGCAGAGACCTTCGGTTATTCGACGGATCTTCGCAGTGGAACGCAAGGACAGGGTTCGTTCTCGATGGAGTTCTTCAAGTACGCACCAGTACCTTCGAACATCCAGACGACGATCATCGAAGAGCGACGCAAAGAACTACAGCCTGCCTAACGTCGCAGTTGGGATTCAGGCGTTAGGCGCAACATTCAACGGCCTGGAGCTTTATGTTCCACGCCGTTTTTTTATTCGTAGGCCCGTACAAGCGGCGAATACGTCCTCCATACTCTTCCGTACAACGCCGCGCAGTGCGGGCAAGAATCGCTATGCGTAATGAGCTTCTGATTGCCGGCACTGCGCGGCGTTAACCGTTGCACGATTGAGAACCGCCTCGCCGCTGGTGTCAGCCTACGGTCGAATAATGTAGGCCCGTACAAGCGGCGAACACGTTTTCCATATTTTTCCGTGCAACGCCGCGCTGTGCGGGCAAGAATCGCTATGCGTAATGAGCTTCGGTTGCCGGCACTGCGCGGCATTAACCGTGACACGATTGAGAACCGCCTCGCCGCTGGTGCCAGCCTACGTCCTGCACGTTATTTTGCAGAGCGAAAGGCGATCATATTGCATTTTCTTGCGGTAGCTCGGGCGACTCGACTACGATTGCGGAAACGTCAGTTACTCACTTTGACAGGGGCCTTTGTCATGAAAAATCGCGCTGCCATCTCTCTCGCCATTTTCGGTTTGGTTTGTTTCGCCAGTTCTTTTCACGTTTTGTCCGGTCAGGTATCTGCTGACCAACCGGTCGATCAGTTGGATAGTCTTTTCCACGAACCAGATGGTGGTGCCGGCCAGGACCCGTTTGGCGGCAGTGACGAACCTGACGACAATCCCTTTGATGAACCCGGCCAAGTCGCAGCGACGAAAGTTCAGAAGCAGCAAACCAGAGCGGCGACGAAAGCTACCAACTCGAGAGCGAGTATCAAGGATGAGTTACTCAAAGTGACGGATGTTGACTTTGACTTAACGACTCTCGAAGACGCCGTAGACATGATCAAGGAACAACACCCAATTCCGATAGTGGTCGATGTAGCGGCTTTCGATCTGGCTGGGCTCTCCGCGAGCGATGAAACGATCACTTTGAATCTATCGGGAACTTCGTTGCGTTCTTCGCTTCGCCTGATGCTCAAACCACTCGACTGCACCTACGTCGTCAAGGACGAAGTCCTGCTCATCACGACGATTGAAGAAGCTGATCAGTACCTGGTAACAGAGATCTATCCTGTTGTCGATCTTGTTAGTTCGAAAGATTCCAGTTCCGTTGCCAGAAGCGTTGATATGTTGATAGGGATGTTAGTCCGGACTGTCTCTCCCGAAACGTGGGAAAACGTCGGGGGCATTGGAGGAATTTCTTACTATCGGGGCCAACTGGTTGTCGCCCAGACTGGTCAGGTCCACGAGGAGATCGTAGCGTTGCTCGCAAAACTCCGCCAAAGCATCAAAACGCATGGTGGGCTCGAGTTGCCACTGCCTGACTCGAGTACTGGCGGAGGCGGTGGGCCCCGTCCCGGTCTTAATGGTGGAGGCAGTGGAGGGTTTGGTGGCGGCGGAGGTGCCGAGGGTGGCGGTGGAGGCGGTGTCTTTTAGTCGGTGTCCGACGGACGTGTAGTGTCTTGGGCGGCGTGAATCTCGGGCGAGAGAGAAGAAATGACGCTACACAAAAGTTGAATGCGCTCTAGTCAGCCCGTCTCGCGGTAACGCACGCGAATCGCAATGATATAGCCATGACTGATCTGGCTGGTAAACGATTCGTTGGCTCACTTCTCGCGGGAGCGAAATTGCTCCTGCGATTGCTGGTGCACGGCGTCGTCATACTTATTGCCATCTGGATCGTGCTCGCCGTCTGGTTCTTCAAGCCACTGCCGTTCTGGTTGCGATCTGGAATGGCGATCCTTTGCGGCCTCCTGTTTCTCTGGCTGCGGTTTTCAAAATCGGCGAAACTTTCGACTCGATCCCGGTGGCTTGTGTTTGCTGGCGTTTTGGCCATTGCGGCTGGAGGCTGGCAATTCTTCAAACCAACCGGCGACGGTGAATGGTCCCGTTTGCACCAGACGATGGTTCACGCCGACTTCACCGGCGACACGGTTCATCTCAGCGACATCCGCAATACGGTTCAGCATTCGGACGGTACTTACGAGGTTTGGCATTACGACAAGTCGATTGATCTGACCCAGGTGAAATCTGTCTGGTTTGGCGTCCAACAATTTGTGTCATGGCGTGGTGGCTCACACACCTTCGTGAGCTTTGAATTTGACGATGGCACGTACCTTGCGATCAGCGTCGAGGCCAGGCGTGGCGAGGGCGCGCAGTTCAATCCACTACGTGGCATGTTCAAGCAATGTGGCCTCATTTATGTCGTCGGCGATGAACTGGACGTGATTGGTAGCCGAGCCGCCGAGAGCCAGTATCCGGTTTATCTCTATCCGATACGCTCGACTCGCAAGCAGGCGCGGGAGATGTTCGAGGTGATGCTGCGTCGAGCCGACGGACTTCGAACGGAACCGGAGTTTTATCACACGACGGTCAACAACTGCACGACGAACATCGTAAACAGCCTGAACGTCATCGCGCCAATCCGTATTTCGCCATTCAACTGGCGAGTGATGTTTCCCGGCTATTCTGGCGGAGTCGCATACGAGCAGGGGCTGATCGATAGTGACGCAGCATTTCCCGAAGTGCAAAAGATGGCCCGGATCAACGAGCGGGCAAAGGATGTCACGCCAGAAAATTTCTCACGCCAGATCCGCTCCGGGTTTGACGCGGTTCAGTAGATTTGTCTGAAGCCTGCAAATGCGCCGAACAATCCGCATGAGCGTCGGAATCGGAAGGTCGGTGGAGTAGTCGCCTTTCGCTTCGCGAAAGTAGCGTTCATTCGTGGAGAGTGAGGGGGACTTTGGACTATGTTTTCGCTGCGAAACGTGCCATTTCCCAGCATCCACGACTTAGCCAGGGCCCGCCGTGATTCACGTCAAGAACTTCTGTAAAGCCTACGATAACGCTCTCGCCGTCAACAATCTCTCATTCGAAGTTCAGGGTGGGCAAGTGCTTGGACTGGTCGGTCCCAACGGAGCCGGCAAGACCACGACCCTTCGGGCGCTGCTCGGCATCATTCCATCCAGCGGCGGCACGCTCCGTATCGCGGACTACGATCTCGCGAAAGAACCGCTGAAGGTGAAGCAACACGCGGCGTATGTGCCAGACGATCCGCAACTCTTTCACGACTTGTCCGTTGAACAACACCTTACTTTCACGGCCAGCGCGTATGCCGTGGATAACGCAGAAGAAAAGATCAATCGACTTCTCCGACGCTTCGATCTCGAGAAGAAACGCCATACCCCGGCGGCTGATTTGTCCCGCGGCATGCGTCAGAAACTCGCGATCTGTTGCGCCTACCTCTATGACCCGCTTGCACTCATGCTTGACGAACCGATGACTGGGCTCGATCCGCCGGGCATTCGAAACCTGAAAGACTCGATCGTTGAGCGAGCCGAAAATGGTGCGGCAGTCATCATCAGCTCGCACCTGTTGGCCATGGTCGAAGACATTTGTACCCACGTCCTGATCCTGAATACGGGGCAAAAAAGATTCTGGGGCACGCTGGACGAGTTGCGAGACGAGTTCGGGGACGAGAAGGACGGCAAGTCGCTGGAGAACATCTTCTTCCGCGCGATCGAATCGAACGACGATGATTCGTCCCGCGAACCTGAAACGCACATGATTGAAACGGTGGGTGTCTAAATGGAAGGTTACGCTGCGTTCCATCATCCGGCTCTTCGACAGTTGGCTCAGGTACTGTCGCGATCCAAATGGAAAATGTTCTTTCGACGATTGCGTTCGCCTCGGCGAATTGCGCTGTCAGCACTGGCGATGATTCTTGGTGCAGTCTGGATGGGGCAAACGCTGATCGGCATGCTGTTTCGACAGCCGGCGGACCCGGAGCGAATTCGACTGTGGATTCCGATGAGTCTGCTCGGATACGGTTTGTGGCATGTGCTCAAGACATTCACCAAAAAGCCGGTCGAGCCGTTTGAGTGGACACCCACCGAAAAAGAATGGCTCATCGCAGCACCGTTTACCCGACAGCAACTGATTGTGTTTCGTTTTGCGAGTATCGCCCGTGCCGCAGTCATCAAAGCCGCCTGTTTCTCGCTGATCATGTTGCCGGATTTGCATATTCTGCCACTCGCATTCATCGGCATGATGCTGGCTCTGATCTTCCTTGATCTGCTGCGGATGGCAGTCGAAATTGTCGCGTACGGCATCGCACCCAGAACGTTTCGACTGCTGCGTGCAGGAGTCCTGATACTTGCCGTCGGCGCCGGAGTCAGCGCACTCGCAATTGGGCTTTACGGTCCGGCTTCGGCGACGATGAAATCAGCGACCCTGTTCGGGCTGATCATGAAAGTCATCAATGGGCTGATCTATACGACGATGACGACGTTTCCGGGTCAACTTGCGCTCAAGCCATTCGTCAAATTCAGTCGCATTATTCTTGCGGACCAGATTTCATTCCCCGTCATCATCCACGTGGTAACAGCCATTGCGCTCGTGACTGGTTTTGCCTGGCTGCTCGTGCGACTGGATTACTGGCTTCTTCAGCGTCGAAACCAGCGAGAAGTCGCCAATTTCGATTCGTGCCTGACACAGGCGGATGTTGCCAAGTCGCTTGGTAAGCGAAACAACCGCAAGTTCCATGTTCCGGCTCGTTGGCGGGGCATCGGCACACTTGTCTGGCGTCAAACGCTCGGAATTTTCAACTACCCTGCCGAAGTCGCCGTGGCGATGATTCTGCCGGGCATTCTGTCTCTATTGCCAATCACCGTTGCTACAACGACGGGTTCGATGCTCTTACAAGTCGTCGGGTCGCTCGTTTTCTATTCGTTTCTGTTGCTGCCAGCTGCATTGCGTTTTGATTTTCGACGCGATGTGGACCGTTTAAGCGTGTTACGTGCTCTCCCGATTGGAGCGTGGGCAACGACGATCGGCCAACTGGCGACTCCCATAATTGCCTGTTCGATATTTCAGTTTGCCGTTTTGCTCTTCGCGCTCGTGCTCAAGCCGTTCCCGCCACTTTGGCTGGTGTATGCGATGCTTTTACTGGTTCCGGTGAACGCGTTGATCTTCTCACTGGAAAATTTGATTTTCATGCTGTTCCCGTACCGGCCCAATCAGGAAGGCGTCGGTGTTTTCCTGCGGACGATTCTTACCTTTACCGGTAAAGGATTGATCTTTGGGCTGGGCGTGATCGT
>CALHZT010000349.1 GCA_938040995.1 uncultured Pirellulaceae bacterium
TCTGGAACTCGCTTTTGGCCCGCCAGCCGGTCGATGACTCCAAAACAGCTTCTCGATCTGGCAGGCGAGCAAACGATGATCCAGTCGACGGTTTCGCGATTGGGCGATCTTGTTCCACCCGAGCGAGTCCTCATCGTGACCAACCAGCGACTGGTCGGTGCGATCCAGGAGCAGCTTCCACAGCTTCCTGCCGCGTCGGTGATTGGCGAACCGTGCAAACGGGACACGGCACCATGCGTTGGGCTCGCGGCCGCGTGGGTAGCGAAGGAAGATCCGGATGCCATCATGATCGTCATGCCGGCAGATCATGTGATTACGCCAGATAGCGACTTTCAGGCTGCGTTGGAATACGCTGCAGAGTTGGTCAGGGAAAAGCCAAGTCGATTGGTAACGTTTGGAATCAAACCAACGTATCCTGCCGAATCATTCGGCTACATCGAGCGAGACAATTCGGTCGCGGCACCCGCCGCGGCGGCGATTTCGCCACCCACCTTTCGCGTAAAGCAGTTCCGCGAAAAACCAAAATCCGACGTGGCGAAGCAGTATCTCGAGTCCGGCCAGTTTTACTGGAACAGCGGAATTTTCGTCTGGAGTGCCCAGACCATTTTGACCGCGCTTGAAAAACACGAATCGGAAATGCACGGACATCTGATGGCTATCGCGGATGAAATCGGCGGCGACAATTTCGATGCGGTCCTGGAACGCGAGTTTACAGCGATCAAGGGCACGTCCATCGATTATGCGGTGATGGAGCGAGCCGAAGAAGTCGTCGTCATTGAGGCTCCTTACCAATGGGACGATGTTGGTAGCTGGCAGGCGCTTTCGCGGTTGCGGGGAACCGATGATGATGGCAACACGCTGGTTGGTAAAACGTTGTGCATCAACACCGAGGGCACGATCGTGCGAGGCGATGATGACCATCTGATTGCGACGTTGGGACTGAAGGATTGCATCGTTGTTCGTACGCCGGATGCGACGCTCGTTGCCAACAAGCACGATGAAGAGTCGATTCGCCAGATCGTAAAAATGCTCGGCGATAACGACTGGCAAGAATACCTGTAGCATTGTCATGAACGAGCCGCAAAATCCACCACCACCACAAAAATTTGTCGATCCGGGGCGAGTCGCCGGTATCGATTATGGGACGGTGCGGATTGGGATCGCCATTTCTGATCCGATTCGCATACTTGCCAGCCCGTACGAAAACTATACGCGGCAGAGTATCGAGCTGGATGCACTTCGTTTCAAGGATCTCGTCGAAGAAGAGGACGTCAAACTTTTCGTTGTTGGCCTTCCCATTCATCTGGACGGGCGCGAGAGTCAGAAATCAATCGAGTCTCGCGAGTTTGCGAAGTGGCTCACGAAAGAGACAGGTGTTCCTGCCGAGATGTTTGACGAGCGATTCACGTCGGCTGCGGCTGAAACGATGTTGATGGACGCGAATCTCACCAGCAAGCGTCGCAAAAAGCGGATGGACATGGTGGCTGCCCAAATCCTGCTCTCGGCATTTCTCGAGGCCGGCTGCCCGCGCGGGCGTGACGAACGCGATCAGAACCAGTCGCTTGGCTAACGTCATGGATCGCTCCACCGATCCGGCAACTATCCTTTCAGTAAAAAGCCTGTTCAATTCGCAGTTTTCGCTGGGTCTTTCCCGTCGCTGCCCAGTCGCTAGGATAGTACGTTCAACGAACGCAAACGGGAGTCGAAAATGAGTGACGGAAAAGTCCGCGGTAAAGTGCACGTAATCGAAGAAACCAAGACTTACGGACAAAAAGGGTTCCGCAAGCGACTGGTGGTTCTCGAGCAGGACAAAGGGCGATTCACCAATTACGTGCCCGTGGAATTCACCAACGACAGTTGCGACACTGTTGATCAGCTGAGTGTCGGTGCCGAAGTCGAAGTCGAATATCGGCTGAACGGTCGCCGCTGGCAGAAAGATCCTTCGAGCGAAGTCAAGTTCTTCCTGAATGCCGAAGCCGTAGGTTTTAACGTTGTCGGTGGCGGAGCCGCCGCTCCCGACTCCGGAGCTGCTGCCCATAGCGAGTCGATGGACGCGGCCAATGACGCACTGAACGAAATCGACGACGACGAAGTGCCGTTCTAGTTCGAGTCGCACAGGCATTTAGCGTCTTGGGCGGCGTGAATCTCGGGCGAGCACGACGGAACGACAGTACAACAATGTCGAATGCGCTCCGGGTCCATGTCCAGGGCACTTTGATGATCGTTTTGGCGGCTGAAGACCATTCTTCGTGATCGAGTTCGCGAACCAACGGCTCTTGTGAGCGGTTCGGCTCTAGCCGCCGGTGGGTTCGAATCTTGAATTTACGATCCCGCCTGGGCCTTATCGGGATCTCGGCTGCCCCAGTGATTCAGAATCACGTTCGAGGGATTTGAAACGCAGAGAGCCTAATTCAATCCTTGCTCTGAGAGCTCTGCGTTTCCAATTTCATGCGTGAACTAACGAACCAAATCGACTTCTATCCGTTCTTTCGTCCATCCGGAAGGAAGGTGTGCGCTGCTACGACGCGATGGCTGACCTCGTCGAACCACTTGCAAAGTAGCGGCGTATGCAAAACGCAAATGCCACCATTCCGAGCGGAATGAAAATCTGCGCGATGAAAGTCTGGTGCGCCCTGACAATCATGACTCGACCAACATCCTCTACGCTCAGCCAACGGGTAAGCTGGATTTGTCCGACAATCTGGCAGGCGGTAACCAAAGCCAGGAGGGTGACGGTGAGCCACAGGAAACGTCGTTGATTTACCCAGCCGGCCAGTCGGCTGGACCGCGTAGCCAGCTGCCATAGCAGAAGGAACACGCCGCCCCAACCGAGGATGGCAAGCGTCGGCATCGTCCACCACGTCATCCTTGTACTGTACGGCGACATCCAGTTGAGGGTGCTTTGTGTCAGCATGGAAGCAGCCTCCACGAGCATCTGCGCCAGATGAATCGAAACGTATCCAATGCACATCCAGAACACCCGGTTGGCCCAGACAAAAGTCGAGTCGCCTTTGCGATATTCGTTGGCCAGGGTTGTAACATCTCCCATTCTCGACCGAGCCACCGAAACAGCTTCGGCCTCGCTAAGGCCAAGTCCAGTCAACTGACATGTGGAATCAACAAGATGCGACTTTAGCTCGGCCAGTCGATCTTCGCCGAGTGATTCTGTGCTGCCTGCGGCCGCGACCCATTCGTCAATCTGCTTGCGTGTTTTCTCATTTAGCTCGGACATATCTGGGCTCTCCACGATTTGGTTAGTGTTTTGTGTACTGCCATCCACTGAGACTTTTCAGTCTGCAGTGCTTTGCCACCGTTGCGAGTCAATCGGTAGTACTTTCGCCGACGTCCTGAGTCGCCAACACGCCATGTCGACTGAATCAGACCTTCTTTTTCCAGTCGATGTAGTACCGGATAAAGCATGCCTTCTGACCACTCCAGTTCTCCACCGGAGAGTTTGCGGACACGCTGAATAATGGCATATCCATAGTCCTCGCCGCGCGCAAGGACGCTGAGCACCAGCGGTCTAGTCGAAGCAGCAATGAGCTCTTTGGGAATCATTTCAGTAATCCGATTCTCTGGATACGGAAGTCGATAAAGTGCGAGCACCAAAAGGGAGGCGATCTGCTGGATTTCGCTAAACGCCAACGATTCACTGATGCCTTGTGCTACGAGGTATATTACCCAGCGGCACTAGGTAAGGCAAGGTCGCTCGGTGAGAAATTGGGTCAGAGTTTGCGGCAAGCCAGCCAGAAAGCGGATTCAGCAGTTGAGTGCAGCAATGCCGATCACGCCGCCACTCGGGCGTACGAATAGAATGCACCGAGAGTTGACCTGAAGCCCGGGTGAAGCGTAAGCCGCCTCGTCTCGAAGCCGTTAGCGCGTCGAAGCTCGCCGTCGCTTGAGAGATACGGCGAAAACTCCGACCAGCAACAGAGCCATCCCGGAAGGTTCGGGGACGACAAGATTCCCTGGCGGAATCGGCAGGTTCACGCCCGTGAACTTATTGGTATTCCAAAGGTTGAAATCGGACGCATCTGTAATGTTGTCACCATTAAAGTCGCCGGTGCTCCAGTCGGTGCCGACCTGAAACTTGTTGCTGTTCCAAATGTTGAAATCGGACGCATCAACGACTCCATCACCGTTCCCGTCGCCGGAGATCGCGAAATAAGTCGTCACACTGACGTTACCGCCGGACGTTGTGACTTTTCGGAAGAGGCCGTCTTCACCATCGCCATTTTCGCCAACGTATTCGAAATCGTCGCCGCTGATGGCGGCTCCGTCGATCGAGTCGAATTCACCAACAATGCTTGCAGCACTCAGGACAACGTGCGAATCCACTTCGCCTCGATTCGCAGGTCCATCGTAGCCCGATCCATACTCGATCCCGAGGTTACCGTCGAGTTGGGCAAGGCCGGTCACATTCAGGCCGCTGTTTGCACCGCTACCATGTAGAGTGATATGCAGGTTGCCTTCCGTCTGAATCAGGTCGCCGTCGAGTGTCTTTTGACCGGCCGAGCCAACTCCCACCGCGAGTACTCCGGTTCTCTTCAGGAGTAGCCGATCTGTACTCAGCTGATCATCCAGTTCGAGCCGCCCATTCCAGTCAACGAAGGTGTACTCCGCGTTCGCTGGCGCGTCGATTGTGGCGATGCCATTGCCAATCACAGCCGTTCTCGCTGCATCCGGCGCGGCGCCAACGAGGTCCCAACCGCTTACGCTGGCCCAATCGCCGCTTGCCTGATTCCAGTGAAGCGCAACGTTGGCGTTGTTATCAAAGAAATCTAGTTGCCTACCAATTCGGGCAGCACCGCCAATGTCCCCATAGTCTGCGTTGGCGTTGCCATCAGCGGCACTGAGAAAGGAAGTCACACCGATCAGATACGTGACTCCGTTCTCTTCGACGTACCAACCTCCTCCGCTATCTCGAGCTGTGATTAAGCCTTCCAGCGGCAATGGATCACTTGATCCAAAGGCGTTGTCTGAGGTTGTGGAAGGGTTGTCGAAATCGAATGCAAAGCTATCGGGAGTCAGGCCAATCTGCCCACCGAATCGATCTATCGTATTTTGGGCACCGTATCGGGTCCCGCGCGGATTGGCGAAAGAGAAGCCAACGTCGCCACTTCCGGTATGTCCATATCCGATGAAAACTGCATCCCTGTCACGCTCGAAGCCAACAGTGCGATAAAGTCGGGCAGGTGTGACATCGAGGATTGGAGAGTCCAGTTCGGCGACGCGTAGATCCGGACCATTCGCAGCACTCGTTGTATTGAAATTCGGATGTCGCACCGTGCTGATAATGCTACGGTCCGCCGTTAGGTTGTTGATATCAGCACCCAACCCAAAACGATTTCCACCGCAGTGCCCAGCGGTAACAATCCATGACGGACCAATTACTGTAGCATTGCATTCTTGTGCCGTGTTGACGAACCACGCACCAGTTGCCTCGTATCGAGGATCGGCACCAAGGGCGATGTATTCCGATGCGGGAACATCATCTCGAATCGACACTGCCGATGCGTGGTTGACGAAGAGAATCATTGCCGTCATGGCGGCAAGCAAATGTCTTTGCAGAGTTGTACTCATTGTCTCTCCAGCTTTCATTCTCGAATGAACAACCTGTCCCCATATCACCAGTATAGACGGAAGGAGGATTTTCTCCATCAACAGGCCGTTCAGGATTAGTGTGAAAGCACACAAAAACAACGAAGTTTCGTAGATTACCGCAGCGAAACTGTCGTGGAGATCATCTCGTCAACGGCGTTCGCGATTGTCGAGACAGGTAGGGAATACGACACAGCACGGCCCGCACGCGCGATATTGATCCCGATGACTTTGCCGGTCACGTCAACAAGGGGGCCGCCGCATTGATGCGGTTCGATCAGGCAGTCGTGTTGGATGGCAATTGGGAAATTGCTGCGACGGTCGCTCAAGGGGCCTCCCTCATGAGCCAGTAGTCCTTGCTCGGCCATCCCGAGATTCGTCTTTCGGCCAAGCTTGGGAGCGAATTTCAAGTCACGACCGTTGCGGCGAATCTTCAAATCGACTTTGGAGCCCGGTTCTGAACGCCCGACGACTCGCATCAAATCATCGGGTGTATTGACGATCACATTATTAATCGCCGTCACCACGTCGCCTTCTTCGACACCTACCGACTCCGCACCACTGCCCGGCATGACTTGCCGAATGACAACCCCTTCCGGAGCGCCCTCAATGCTGACTCCGATCACTGGCGAATCACGTTCGATCCGACGTCGTTCACCGCTGATCACGCCGATCACAAGCGGTACATCGCTGAAGCCACCGGGCGTCGCCACCCAGCTGCCAATCGCCAACTCTCCAGCGCGCTGGCCACCGACACCGGCACCTGGAAGAGCGATTGGAATCAATCCCTGCTTCTCAACCTTTAGCAACGCCAGGTCCAGCGACTTGTCCACCGCGACTTTCTTTGCCTTGGCGACTCCACCTTTAGGGATCCGGCAGCGAAGATTCTTTCCAAGTTCGCTAGCCTTTGTCAGGATCAGCCCGTCTTCGCGGACGATAGTGCCCAACGCGACTTGTTCGCCACCCGAAGTCACGATCACGGTACTCACATTTGCTTCTTTTACGCAGTCGCGAAAGGCTTTCCTCACGAGGTCATGATTCTTCCCAACCTGATTGCCGGGCATACCGCGAGGCGGACGCCCCAGTAGTTTGCGAACACGATTGACCGGGGTATCCAGAGCCGCCGCGAAACCATCCTGCGGAGCCGCCGCGCGCGCATCCCACTGGGAGACGGTGGCTGAAATCAGCGTCGTTAGAAAAATGAAAAGGGCGATTCGCGAAAATGCAGTCATCCGTGAAGTCTCAATGTGAAGCCAGGGTGTATTGTCGCGAAATCTGCTCAAGCTGCCGAAGATGTTGCCATTCTATTTGCGGACCGCGATGGTGACTTCCGCATTCTGTTTCTTGCCGTTGCGTTCGATTTGCATCGTCACCGTTTCACCAGGTTGCTGCTCGCGAACCAGCCGCACAAGTTCTGCGAAGCGTTCAATTCGATAGCCATCAAAACGCGTGACAACATCACCAACGCGAACGCCAGCTTCTTCGGCCGGTGAACCGGCGTGGACCTTCGCCACGATCGCACGGTCGGCATTTTTCTTGCCTCGCAAACCGATATACGACCGACTCTGCCAAAGCTTGCCGTTGACGAGGTCGTCCCAGTTCCGCTGATAGATCGAAATTGGCACGTGAAGATTATTGATCACGCTGATGCCAATGCGGCTGTGGATTCCAATCACTTGTCCGTACATGTTGACGAGTGGACCGCCAGAGTCACCACCGACCAGTTGACAGTCGGTACGGATCAGGTCGTCAACGGTCAGGATTCTTCCCAGCCGAAAGACCGCTCCGCGTGCTGAGTCATGTCCGCCGGGATGCCCGGCAGCCGCACACCATTGGCCAGCGATGATCTGATCGTTTTTCGCCATCTTCAGGTGCGGCCATGGACCATCACGGCTGAGTTTGATCAGGCCGGCATCAAGTTCGAGATGCATCCCGAGCGAATAGCCTCGCTCAACCCGTCCGTCGTTGAACCTGACGGTCACCGGCTTGCCAGGCTTGCCGACGACATGAGCCACCGTCAAAACGTAACCCTCATCGTTAATGATGACTCCGCTACCATGCGCCATGCCGTCCTGCACGCTCACCGTGCATTCGCGGACCGCCTTTGCGAGTTTCAGGACGTGGCCCTGCATCGACTTGAGATCTTCGACCGTCTTTGGTGGCTTGCCTTTGAAGATGTCGCGAAGCGCAGCCGGCGGTTTGGGGATCTTCGTTTGCTGGGCGATCGTCGCCCGGACTGGCAATATTAGAAAGGCGAGCCAGAAGATGGCCACGAGGCAGCAAAGAGACCGCATTCGAGAGTATCCGTCTCGTCGAGTTTGCCACATAGTTGGTGATCCGTCCCGTTGCCAGTCGTGATGTGATCGCGATCCGCTCGCTACGATTCAAGCTCACTATCTTTGCTTCATTGCCTCGAAGCGACAAGCCGCCACGGCTGGTTTTGCGGCAGAAGCGTTAGAAGGGGTTTCTGTTCGACTGCCGTGCGTCCGGACATGCATCGGAGAATCCGCTAGATTGGGGAGTCAGCGGATAGTTGCCCCATCCATCAGGAATTCAACCATGAACGCGAACGCCGGCTCGATGCTGATATTCGGTTGCGGCTACCTGGGCCGGCGAGTCGCCAACGCGTGCACGTCTGTCGGGCGGAAAGTGTTCGCGGTGACTCGCAGCGAAAATACGGCTGAGAGTTTTCGCAAGCAGGGTTTGCAGCCCATTGTGGCTGATATCACAAATCCCGACTCACTCAGCGATTTGCCGAAAACGGACTGTATTCTCTTCGCCGTCGGATTTGACCGGACAGTTGGTATTCCCATCGAAGATGTTTACGTCGAGGGACTGAAGAATGTGCTTGGGCGACTTCCTCGATTCAAGGAGGCTCATCAGCGATTTATCTACATCAGTTCCACTGGCGTTTACGGCCAGACCAATGGTGACTGGGTCGATGAAGATTCGCCTTGCCAGCCTGTTCGAGTCGGTGGGAAAGCATGTCTCGCGGCGGAGGAGCTTCTTCAGTCGAGTGAGTTTGGAAACGCATCGGTGATTCTGAGGTTGGCAGGAATCTATGGCCCCGGAAGGGTTCCGCGTCAGAAGGATGTTGTTGACGCCGGCGAGATCACCGCGGCGACGACCGGGTATTTGAACCTGATCCATGTCGAAGATGCCGCGAGTATCGTTCTCGCCGCAGAAGCCAAAGCGACTCCGCCGGCCCTCTATGTTGTCTCGGACGGTAGCCCGGTCTTGCGGAGCGAATACTACCGCGAACTGGGCAACCAGCTCGGCGTACCGGACCTGAAGATCAACGATGTCGATCCCGATAGTCCAGCCGGTCAGCGTGCCCGAGCCAGCAAACGAATTCGAAGTGATCTCATTCGCGACGAGTTGGGACTGAGTCTCAACTACGGAAATTACAAAGTCGGTCTGGCTGATTCGTTGCGTGTTGGTGATGGTTTGGCTGGTTCCTAGCCGGACATCTCCAATATCTCTTGCTTGCCAATCGTTATGAGGCTTGCGGCTGTTGCCGTCCTCAATATATCGTTAACCCATCCGGAGTTGGCGCCGTCCAGCCGGAGGTAGTTGGGAATCGAATCAGAATTATCAGGGTAGTGGACGAGTCGGATGTTGGAGCGAAAAGAAATATTTCCCGGTGTCATTGAGTTGAACATGCAGGCCGGCGAGGTCTTCGGTTGTAATGTGTATCTGGTTCATGACGAAGGCGAATGGGCGCTCATCGATATTGGATATTCGGACACGGTAAACGATATCGTCGAGCTCATTCGCGAGATCGACTTTCCACTTTCGAAATGCAAGACGTTGGTGGCGACTCACGCGGATGTGGATCACATTCAGGGACTTGCCCAGGCGAAGAAGCTTCTCAAGACGACGGTTACCGGCCACAAGCTTGCTGCCGAACCACTGCGAACAGGCGATCGTATTCACACGTTCGCCCAAATTGTGGCCCAGGGTATCGATATGGAGATGCCGCCAGTCGACGTGGAAGAGATTGTCGACGAGGGCGATACGATCACGATCGGCAATCGAACCCTCGAAGTTTGGCACACGCCGGGCCACGCTGACAGCCAGTGCGCTTTCCGCATGGATAACTTGCTTTTCAGTGGCGACAATATTTATCGCGATGGATGCGTCGGCGCAATCGACGCTCATCACGGCAGCGACATTCCGGCATTCATCAAGTCGCTGGAGAGAATTCGTGACAGCGATATCGAATGGCTTTTACCAAGTCATGGCCCTGCGTTTCGCAAAGATGTCGCCATGATCCAGAAAACTCTTGACCGTCTGGAAGGCTACCTCCACATGGCCGACTTTGGAACCTGCGCCGTCGATTGGCCACTCATGGACGAATGGGAAAAAGAAGTCCGCGAAGGCAAGATGCCGGGCTGAAGCGGCGAAGCCGCTGCGGCCAGTGTCGAGTGTCGAGTGTCGAGTTGCGAGTGTCGAGTAAATTGCGAGGCATTCGCGTTCCAGAGAGGTTCTTCACTCCACGAGCTTGCTACCTTTTCGCCCGTCAACATTCGCCTGCGTTTTCACTCGACACTCGCAACTCGACACTCGTCACTCGCAGTCAACCTTACCGATTCGTCCAAATATTCAGCTAATGCTGATTATCCGCATGGCCGATATCCCTCTTAGCGACTGCGCCCGACACGCAGACGCATCTCATTCAATAGGCCCGAAGCAGCAGCATCCAGGATGCCTGCATCTCGGGCGAAATGGCCCGGAGGACTGTCCCATGATGCGGCGGCTGATTTTGTCACTTTGTCTTGCTGCCACGATGAGCATTTGCGCTCAGTCAGCGAATGCACAGCAAGCGTTTGGTAAGAACTGGGGATCGTCCTACAGCAATCAGGATTGGAGTCGGTTTTACCACTATCCGTACACCTACTACCCGCACAACTACTGGGGGCAGGAGTACTTCAAGAGTTCGAATAGCATGTACTATCGCTATCCGAAGGAAATGCAGATCCCGGTCTACAACAAGAAGTGGCACAACTTCTATCCGACGGCTCGCCCGTATCACTCGGGGCACCATTTTATTCTCGACGTATTTTAGGCTCGTTCAAAATGGCGTGAGGGTGTGAATCCCGGGCGCCGTTGCGGCTTTCGACTTGCGACGAACATCCGGTTCAGCCACCATGGCTGGACCGAAGAAAAGCTCGCCAGTCCTGAGATTCGATGCCTGACAAGTCGTTTGAGATTGTCGCAAACCTCGTCGACGTGATTGCAGAAACGATCACTCCGGCGACTGTCTGCGTTTCCGACGGCAAGATCACAAAGATCGAACCGGCAGACCACGCCGGGCAATTTATCATGCCCGGCTTTGTGGATGCGCATATCCACATCGAAAGCTCGATGCTCTTGCCCAGCCGCTTTGCTGCGGCCGCTGTCGTTCATGGAACTATCGCGACGGTTTCCGACCCGCATGAGATCGCCAACGTGTGTGGGATCGAAGGCATCGAGCTGATGCTGCGGGACGCGGCGCAAACCTGCTTTCACTTTCATTTTGGTGCGCCAGCCTGCGTTCCGGCAACCGTTTTCGAAACTGCCGGAGCCGCCCTGGATGCTGCGGCTGTCACCAGGTTGCTGGCCGATGACCGGATCGGCTATCTCAGCGAAGTCATGGATTTTCCCGGCGTGCTGGCTCGGGCACCTGAACTAATGGCGAAGATTGATGCGGCCCGGCGACTTGGGAAGCCAGTCGACGGGCACGCGCCGGGCCTGGTCGGTGAAGATGCTGCCAACTACGTTTCCGCCGGCATTACCACCGATCATGAATGCGTCACTCTCGAGGAAGGCCTTTCCCGGATATCCAATGGCTGCAAAGTCGCTATTCGCGAAGGCTCCGCTGCGAGAAATTTTGAGGCATTACAACCGCTCATCGACCAGCATCCATCTGAATGTATGCTGTGCAGCGACGACAAACATCCGGACGAATTGTTGCTTGGGCACATCAATCAGCTGGTTGCACGCGCGATCGCATCCGGCACGAAACCAATGAACGCGATCCGGGCCGCGACGGTAAACACCGTTCGGCATTATGGTCTGAATGTTGGCTTGTTGCAGGTCGGTGATGCGGCTGATTTTATCGTCGTCGAAGATCTTCGGGATTTCCAAGTTCAAGCGACGTACATTGGTGGCGAGAAAGTCGCCGAGAATGGCAAGTCACTTCTGCCAGCGACCGAAACCGAAGTCATCAATTCGTTTCACGCTGAACCGGTTTCGGCCGATTCACTACGCGTGCCGGCAGAAACAAGTCGCGTGCGAGTCATCGATATCGAAGATGGTCAGCTGATTACCGGATCGTCAGTCGCAGCCGCCAAGGTTGTTGACGGTCTGGCCGTTGCTGATCCCGGGAGCGATCTGTTGAAGCTTGTCGTTCTGAATCGTTATGAACAGGCAAAACCAGCTGTCGCATTCGTTCGCGGCTTTGGGCTCGAGATGGGAGCCTTTGCGTCTTCTGTGGCTCATGATTCCCACAACATTGTTGCAGTCGGCACCAATGACGCTGATCTTTGCCACGCGATAAACGCGGTGGTCGAGAACCGAGGCGGTCTCTCCATTGCGGCTGGTGTCGAGTCGGATGTTTTGCCACTCCCCGTGGCGGGGCTTATGTCTGCGGGCACCTGTGAGGAAGTTGCAGCCGCTTATTCGCGGCTGGATTCGCAAGTCAAACGACTTGGTTGCAACCTTCGCGCACCATACATGACACTTTCATTTCTTGCGCTACTCGTGATTCCGTCGCTGAAGCTCAGTGACAAAGGTCTTTTCGACGTGGACAAGTTTGAGTTCGTTCCACTCTTTGTCTAAATGTCCGTCGAGAGCTCTTGCCAGAAAGTAGGCCGGTACCAGCGGCGATTCGATTTTTCAATCCCGCAACGGTCAACGCCGCGCAGTGCCGGCAATCAGCGGCTCATTCTGGCAACCACTTCTTGCCCGCACAGCGCGGCGTTGCATTGACGAGCTTGCAAGCCGAATTCGCCGCTTGCGCGGGCCTACAATGGAACCGATGCGTTCCGGCGAGAGCCATACCTTGCCTGCTCATCGCCGCATTGAGTCGAGCATGCCATCGGGCAACGTCTTGAGTTATATTGTGCCAATGCGAGACCACATCCAATTGCAGATCAACTCGGACATCCTCAAGATTCGCGGGCAAGACGCGTTCCTGACATTGTCCGATTTTCTCCGCCGGCGTCGCGGCCTCGTCGGAACGAAAATCGTCTGTTCCGAAGGCGATTGTGGATCCTGCTCCGTGCTTTGCGGCGTCGTCGGCGATTCCGGTATGCAATACCAACCTATCGACTCATGCATTCGCTTCATGTTTCAACTTGATGGCGTTCACATCGTGACCGTCGAAGGCCTGAAGCAAAATGGCGAATTGAGCTGCGTGCAACAGGCAATGGTCGACTGCCACGGATCCCAATGCGGATTTTGCACGCCAGGTTTTGTCGTTGCCATGACTGCGCTTCAGCAGAATCGTCCCGCAAACCAGCCGGCCAGTGAAAGCGAGTTGCGTGAGGGGCTCACTGGAAACCTGTGTCGCTGCACAGGCTACTCCTCCATTCTGGAGGCCGGGGCGGTCGCCGCGGAACAATCGGACTCCGCTTCGCTGGTTCCAGCATTCGAGTTGTCACCCGATGCGCGTCGCGTTCCCATCGAAGTGACTGCGACATGTGGCGACGCAAAGCATCGCGTTTACAGCCCGACGACGGTGGCAGAAGCCGTCGATTTTCTCAGTCGCCATTCCGAAGCAGAAGTGAAAATTGTCGCAGGGGCGACAGACCTTGGGGTGCAGTTCAACAAGGGGCACATCGCTCCCAGCGACTGGTTGGATCTCAATCGAGTCGCCGAGTTGGAAAAATGTGAAATCGAAGATGGATGCATGGTGTTCGGCGCGAGAGCTACATGGACCGATGTTCTCTTGCTCGCCGAATCGACCGTCCCCGAACTTTATCAGGTGATGAAGGTGTTCGGTTCACCGCAGATTCGCCACGTAGGGACCATCGGCGGCAACATCATCAATGCGTCGCCAATCGCTGACAGTTTGCCGTTTCTGTTCGTTTGCGATGCCGAGCTGACGATCACCAGTGCCTCCGGGGAACGCACGGTGAACATCAACGAGTTTTACTCGGGCTATAAGCAGATGGATCTGACAAAGGGTGAGTTGCTGACTTCGATCCGCGTTCCGCTGCCGCCAGCGAATCGCAACTTGCGGTTGTACAAAGTGTCACGGCGACACGACATGGATATCTCAACATTTACCGGTGCGGTCTGGATGGAACTCGACGGCGAACAGATTGCCAACGTCGGTATCGCTTACGGAGCCGTCGGTCCCACAGTCCTACGACTGAAACAGACCGAAGAGTTTCTACGAGGCAAGTCGTTTACGATCGAGACCATGACGGCGGCCGGCGACGTTGCCGTAAAGGAGATTACGCCGATTACCGATGTCCGCGGCCGATCCGACTATCGGTTCCAGTTGGCTCGCAACGTGTTGAAAAAATATTACTACCAAATCGAACAGGAAGAATCTCAGTCAGTCGCTTAGCAAGTTCGTAGTGGATCTTGTTAAAGATCCTTGCAGCAACACCTTTTTTTGCGGACGCCTAAAGGATCTTTGACAAGATCCGCTACCTGTGAGTTCAAGTCGTTTGAGAAGTATTGGTCATAAGCCGGTGCTACAAACGGGAGTCATAATGCCCTCAGTCGGAAAAACAATACCGCACGATTCAGCCACCGGTCACGTCACCGGTGCGGCACCGTATCTCGACGACATGCCGTTGCGAAACGACGAACTTCTCGTCGGATTTGTTGGCAGCCCGGTCGCCAGTGGAAAGCTGAAAAACATCGACTGCTCAGCCGCCACCGCAATCCCCGGGATCGTCGCGATCTACACCAGCCATGACGTGCCACATAACAAGTTTGGTGCGCTGTTTCACGACGAGCCGGTGCTTGCCGAAAATGAGCTGCTCTACGTTGGGCAACCTGTCGCCATTATCGCCGCCGAAACGCCCGAAGCTCTCGCGACCGCACGCAAGCTCGTCAAAATCGACTACGAAGAAACCAAACCGATTCTCTCGATCGACGAATCGTTGACAGCAAAGCGTTTCATCGGTCCACTACGAAAGATCCAGCGCGGCGACGCTACATCGGCGATTAAATCGGCGACTCATCAGTTGTCGGGCGAGTTCCGCATCGGCGGTCAGGAGCAGTTTTATCTCGAATCACAAGCCGCCATTGCCTTCCCAGGCGAAGAAGGGCAGCTGATTGTTCACTCGTCGACTCAGAATACGACCGAGATTCAGGTCGTCGTCGCCGAGGTCCTTGAGCTTGGGCAGCATCAGGTTGTTTGCATTTGTAAACGGATGGGCGGCGCGTTCGGCGGCAAGGAATCGCAAGCCGCCATTCCGGCGCTGATGGCAGCGATCGTGGCCAGCAAAACCGGTCGCGCCGCCAGGGTGATCTATACCAAAGATGAGGATATGTGCGTGACCGGTGGGCGTCACCCGTATCTTGTGCGATGGCAAGTCGGTTTTGACGACGCGGGCCTCATTCAGGGTTTGCGTTATGAATTTTATTCCGACGGAGGCGCAGCGGCTGACCTTTCCACGGCGGTCATGGAGCGGACAATGCTTCACGCCGAGAATGCGTATTACATTTCGGATATTGAAATTCAGGGGCAGGTTTGTTTTACAAACTATCCGCCGAACACGGCGTTTCGCGGCTTTGGTGGCCCGCAAGCGGTCGCCGCGATGGAGAATGTCGTCGAGCGGATTGCCGGCCATCTTGGCGAGGATGCCTACGACATTCGAACGAGAAACGTCTACGGTGTCGATGATCGAAACGTGACGCCTTACGGCCAACTCTTCACCCGCAATCATCTGCCCGAGATCTTCGAATCGCTCGCCGAGAGTTCCGATTACAAGAGACGTCGCGAAGAAATCGCTGCGTTCAATGCCGTCGATCCGATGCAGTTGCGAGGCATCGCGATGACGCCGGTGAAGTTTGGAATCTCCTTCACTTCGAAATTTCTGAACCAGGCGAATGCACTCGTCAACGTTTACACCGACGGCACGGTTCAGGTCTCCACCGGCGGCACGGAAATGGGGCAAGGGCTCAACACCAAGATCCGGCAATTGACGGCCGATGAATTGGGTGTGCCTTACGAAGATGTCCTCGTCATGCCGACCTCCACAGAAAAGAGTAACAATACCTCGCCGACTGCTGCCTCTGCCGGCACGGATCTCAATGGAGCTGCCGCCGTCGATGCCTGCCGGAAGATCAAGACGCGACTGGCAGAATTCGCCGCCAGTCTGCTGGCGTCGGTAGAGGACGGCCTCGTTCCGTCACCGGATCACATCGTTTTTGAAAACGGAATCGTTTTCGATCAACGCAAACCGGCCGCGAAGCTTGAGTTTGGCAATTTGGCCGATCGCGCGCGGCGAGAACGAGTCGACCTCGGAGCCCGCGGTTTTTACAAAACACCAGGCGTTGATTACAACCGCGAAACAGGTCGCGGCAACCCGTTCCTCTACTACACCCAGGGTGCCGCCGTTTCCGAAGTCCTCATTGACCGTTTCACGGGCGAGATGTCGGTCCCGAGAGTCGATCTTTTGATGGACATTGGCAAGTCAATCAATCCCGGCGTGGACATGGGGCAGATTGCCGGCGGGTTCATTCAGGGCATGGGCTGGGCCACAATGGAATGTCTCATCTACGACGAAGCGGGCAAACTGTTGTCGCACTCACCGACGACTTACAAGATTCCCGCGATCACCGATACGCCGCTCGAATTCAATTGTGCGATGTTCCCCAACGAGGACAACATTCACAACATCCGCCGCAGCAAAGCCGTCGGGGAACCGCCGCTGCTTCTCGGCGTTTCAGCTTGGGCCGCCGTTCGTCACGCCCTCTCGCACCTTACCGACGACTCCAGCGAGCTGGATCTGACGCTACCGGCCACGGGCGAGGAAATCCTTCGCTGTATCACGTCGCTCACTCAAAACGGACAAGCCGACTCGTAGCCGGGCTGGCAACAGCTCGGGGGCACTACCAGCTACGCCCGAAGTCTTGCGACATCGGCTACGAACGTAGGATCAACAACCAATGAAACATTCCTACATCGAAGAACTCGCCAGGCTCTCCGCGACCGGGCAACCGTTCGTATCCGTGAACGTGATTGAAACGGTCGGCAGCGTACCGCAAAAGTCCCGCAACAAGATGCTCGTAACCGGCGACGGGCTGGTCTATGGAACCATCGGCGGCGGCAAGGTCGAACACAAGGCGATTCAGGAATCGCGGCAGATGCTTGCGTCCGAATCGTCGATTCGGGATTGCCTCGTCGAGTGGAATCTTCAAACCGACGTCGGGATGACTTGCGGCGGAGTCGTGAAGATGTACTTCGAAGTTTACAACCGCGACGATTGGCGAGTCGTTGTGTTCGGCGCCGGTCACGTTGCTCAGGCATTGCTGCGATGTCTGGCTCAGCTGGAATGTCAGGTGACGTGTATCGATCCACGCACCGAATGGCTTGCAAAATTGCCGGCTTCGGACCGGCTGAAGGTTGTCTGCTGCCAGGATCCGTCCGAACAAGTCGCGAGTCTCACAGACAATGATTTTGTGGTGTGCATGACGATGGGGCATGGCACAGACCTGCCAATCCTCGCTGCCATCTACAATCGCCAAATGAACGACAACCTGAAGCCGCCGTATCTCGGAGTTATCGGAAGTTCCGCCAAGCGAAAGGTTTTACAACGCGAGCTGGCAGAGCAGGGCATTCCCAGCGAAGTTTCCGATAGTCTGATTTGCCCGATTGGGATGAAGATTGGCTCCAGCCAACCGGCTGAAATTGCGATCAGCATTGTGGCTGAGCTGCTACAGTGTCGCGATGCGAGGCGATCAAGCGCATCGTCGTAGTATCGTCGATGCGGGTGAATCGTTTAGATTGTTTGCGGCACGGGCCGCTCTGAATCTGGAAACGGTTACTGGTTGTTCGTGGCACGGGAGGGCGAGGCTCCGTCCGAGCCGCTGAGTCTGGTAGCGGTTACTGGTTGTTCGCGGCACGGGAGGGTGAGGCTGGCCTGTCAAAAATGTGGCTATTTGATCGCTAAATTAGAGATTGATATTTGAGAACTGTTGCGCAACTTCGTATTAGATATTTTGACAACACGTCCAATAGCGAAGGAGCGCAACAGTGTCGTTATCATCTCATTTA
>CALHZT010000350.1 GCA_938040995.1 uncultured Pirellulaceae bacterium
GTCCAGTTCGAAGTGCTCGTGAACTTCGAGCCATTCCACACATTGAAATCAGACGCATCGACAACACCATCCAGATTCGCATCACCAGGCAGATACGCGTTACCACTCGCCAGATTCTCGGCACCAGCCAGCACCAACCACTCGTCGCGATCCGCCACATTCACCTGCCCATCGGCCGTCAAGTCGAAGGTCCCTGGATCAGCAGGTCCGCTTACGATGTTGGCCTGAAGCATGTTGATGTCGGCTCCGTCGCAATCCATATCTCCGTCGAAGTCGCAGAGAAGAGAGTTCTCAGTCAAATTATTGACGGATACAAAGTGGCGTTGCGTCGTTGTCAGGCCAGCATTGTCATCGGCCGTGACGTCCACGACATAAATGTTGTCGCCATCCTGATCCTGTGGGTTCTCAAAATCGGGAGCCGAATTGAATACCAGCTGATTGCCGTTCACCAGCGAGAATCGTGAAGAATCAGGCGCGGAAGTAATGGAGAACGTGACGTTGTCCCCCGGCGAATCTGCGTCGGTCGCGGCCACCGTCTGGACAAACGTCGTATTCTCATCGACGGTTGGCTGATTGCCCGTCGTGAAAACAGGAGCGTTGTCGTTTACCGGATTGACGTTGATCGTGAGCAACTGGAACGTGTCGCGAGAGCCCTGGTCCTCAACTTGAAGATTGACCTGATACGTATTAGTTCCGCTGACACTGTTCGGGTTTTCAAAATCGGGTGCCGTCTGGAATCTCAACTCGCCCGAAAACGCGTCAAGGTCGAACAGATTGGCATCCAACCCGGGTGCGATCATGTAAATGACTTCCCCGTCCCCGCCTGCATCACCGTCGGTTGCCGTCACCGTGGTTACGAACGTCGTGTTTTCTGGCAGCGATGCATTTGGACTGGAGGTGATGACGGGTGTGAACTCATTTTCTCCAAAGACTTCGACCGTGACATTTTGATCGGTGGTCAGGCCGCCAGAAGTCGCCCGGACCGTGACGTTGTAGATGTTGTCGCCGCCCGCGTCCGTTGGATTCTCAAAATCGGGAGCCGTGTTGAATCGCAGTTGATCGCTGCCGGAGAGGTTGAATCGTGATTGATCGGCTCCTCCCACGATCGAGAACGAAACGGGTCCACCAGCGTTTGCGGTGAGCGTCTGCACCACGGTCGAGTTTTCGAGAATCCCGACGAACGAATCGGAGGTAAATACGGGCGCCAAGTCGTTAACATCCGTCACCGTTACCGCCACCGTTTGAGTCGCCGGAATGCCCAGGTTGGAAGCAACCTGGATCTCGACTTCGTAGACATTGTTGCCGCCGACATCGGTAGGGTTCTCGAAGTCGGGTGCCGTGAGGAACCGTAATTGGTTTCCGCTCACAATCTGGAATTGGCTTGCATCGGCACCGCCTCCCGTGAGGGAGAATGTATTGCCGCCGGTGGCCGACAACGACTGAGCCAACGCTTGGTTCTCGGCAGCGGTCGCCGTGGTCGATGAAGTGAACGTGGGAGCGTCACCTTGCACTTCGACACTACCGATATCCAATCGTCCACCGCGCACACGAGTCGCACCGGTCTGGTCGGTTCCTGGAGGATTCGTGAAGCCTGGATCGCCACCGTTGATGGCGAGGCTACCCTGTTGAGGTAGATGCGTTAGTGTGGGCCCGCCGTTATCAGCGAGCGGGCCGAGCTGCGGGTCCACGTCCAGCAGATTGTTGCCGCCGCTGATGATGGCTCCGGTGGTCGAATTGCCGATCAGGCTGAAGTTGGCGGTTACTGGGCCGTCGATATCGTCTCGACCGTTGCCGGACGAGTTGTTGGCGACGATGGTGTTGTTGATGATGGTTGGGTCGCTCGGGTCGGTAAGGACTCCACCGCCGCGATCCGTGGACATATTGTCGACGATCGTGCTGTTGTTAATTGTTAACCTGTTGTAGTGGAAGAATGCGAAAATCGCACCGCCGTCGTCGCCAGCTGTATTGCCGCTGACCGTTGAATTGGTAATCGAGTTGGTCGTCGTCGATAATCTCCCAACGTACACACCACCTCCGTCGCGTGACGTCGAATTGCCGCTAATTGTCGAGTCCGTCAGGGAAAGGTCACCGTAACGGACAAAAAGTCCACCGCCATCCAATGCTGCCGAGTTATCAGAAATTTCAGACTCACGAACGATCACCGTGCCATAGCTAAGAATCGCACCGCCCCTATGAGCCGTATTCCCGGTCAGCCTGCTACGGACCACATTCAGAGTGGAGTTGTCGTTGTGGTGGATGGCTCCGCCGTTCTGGGAATTCACGCCGGCTCCTGAGATTGTGATGTCCTCGATGGTGAACGAGTCGCCTGCACTGAGGTTGGTATTAAACAGCCGCGAACTGGCGTTGCCGTTGATCGTCAGTTGATCGGCTCCCAGGCCGTCGATCGTCAGCGACTCGTTTATGTCGATTTGGCCGCCGCTGACGTTGACCTCGGTCAAACCCGCGTCAAACGTGATCGTGCTGGCGTCAGGGTTGCTGTTGGCAAAGTCGATGGCTTCGCGGAGCGACGTTTCATTGTCGGTGTTGTCCACGGTATCGGTGGCGATCGTGACGTGCAGGCTCGGCGTTTCTGCTACGAAATCGGACTCAAAGGCGCCAATATCCAATCGTCCTTGCTTTACGCGACTGTTGCCACTGCCGCGTTGGTCGAACTGCGGCGTATCGCCGACACCGGCCATGGCGGCTGGATCGCCCGCGCTGATTGCCGGGCTGCCTGCCAGGATCGCGTGCGTTAGCGTCGGGCCGCCGTTATCGGCGAGCGGGCCGAGCTGCGGGTCCACGTCCAACAGGTTGTTGCCGCCGCTGATGGTGGCTCCGGTGGTCGAATTGCCGATCAGGCTGAAGTTGGCGGTCACTGGGCCGTCGATATCGTCTCGACCGTTGCCGGACGAATTGTTGGCGATGATCGTGTTGTTGATGATGTTTGGGTCGCTCGCGTCCGTACGGACGCCACCAGCGCGATCCGTGGCGATGTTATCGACGATCGTGCTATTGTTAATCGTTAGCGTGTTGTTGTGAGTGGCTGCAAAAATCGCACCGCCATCGGAGACAGCTGTGTTACCGCTGAAGGTCGAGTTGGTGATCGTCGTCGGTGATCTCCCGGCGTAAACTCCACCGGCGTCGTCTTGTGCCGCATTGCCACTCATCGTTGAGTTCGTCACGGTAAGGTCACCCTCAAACATAAAAATTCCACCACCGTCGACTGTTGCCGAGTTGCCAGAAATCTCCGACTCACGAACGACCACCGTGCCAAAGCTATAAATTGCACCGCCGTCCTGTGCCGTATTCCCCGTCAGCCTGCTACGGACCACGTTCAGGGTCGAGCTGTCGTTATGGAGGATGGCTCCGCCATCGACGGAACTATTGCCAGCACCAGAGATTGTGATGTCCTCAACGGTGAACGAGTCGCCTGCACTGAGGTTCGTATTAAACAGCCGCGAACTGGCATTGCCATTGATCGTCAGTTGATCGACTCCCGGACCGTCGATAGTTAACGACTCGTTGATGGCGATTTCGTCGCCCGTAACGTTGACTGCGGTTAAACCCGCGTCAAACGTGATCGTGTCGGTTCCTGGATTGCTGTTGGCAAAGTCGATGGCTTCGCGGAGCGACGTTTCGTTGTCGCTGCTGTCCACGGTATCGGTGGCGATCGTGACGTTGAGACTGGGCGTTTCTTCCACCCGGTTCACCGAGAGGACGAAGCTACCAATATTTGCCGAATTCAAAGAGCCATCGTCGCCAACGCCCGTGTTGATGTCATAACTGTCGTTCGTGTAGTGGGTGACTCCCAGATAAAACGTGCCGCTGGAGGGAAACTCGAATTCCAGATAGGATTCCAGGTCACTCACTTCCGGGGCCGGACCATTGGTATCGTCATCCCTCGCAATCTCGATTCCCGACGAGTTGAACAACCGAATCTCAGCGTCCAGCTGGCCTCCGGCGAGGTTGTCGATGTCAAACCCAATGGTGTCTCCACCCGTCACGTCAATCTCGAACAGATCGACGTCGCGAGTCGAGTTGATCGTGAATATTCCCGAGCTGGCTCCCACAGAGATCGGCGTGGCTTCGCCAATCTGGTCGTCGTCGTCAAGATCGAGGACTTCCAAAGTGAATCCACCAGTCGAGCTGCCGGCGCTGTCTCCCGTTCCATCCATGGCGTCATAGGTCTGGTTTTGAAACGAAGAAATGCCGACGAAGTAGTCGCCAGATGTTGGAGCGAGAAATTCGAGATACGATTCAAGACTCGAGTTTTCCGGCGCTGGTCCCACGCTGTCATCGCTAAAGGTAATCTGCGTACCGGTGGCGTCAAACAGCCGCAGGTAGGAATCGAGGCTGCTGCCTGCAGTGTTGTCCACGTCGAATCCAACGAATTGCCCCTCAGCCAACGTGACCTGAAACATGTCCACGTCGTCGTTCGGGTCGATGTTAAAGATGCCGGTGGTTTCGCCGACGTCCATCAAACGCGCTTCGCAGGTCTGGTCGTTGTTGTCTGCTCCGCCCGCGACACAGGTAAGCAAACGTCGCTCTTCCAAAGGTTGGAAGCCTGTCAGTCGGCGGTTGGTGCGATTGCGGCGAGAACCGGCTCGGCGACTGCGTTTGGTGGCTGACTTTTGACTGGACTGGCGATTGCGGCGAAGCATGGTTTACCCTTGGTTTCAATGTCTTGGGTGAGAAGGTGCAGCATTGAGTGCGTCTGGTTTCGTGTGGCGGCGTGCGAGTTTGGTCGGAGCCGAACTTCATGTCCGCTACCACCTAGAACCAGACCGCGTTACTGGAAAATTCCAAATAAGCGAAAACCGCTGAAAACAGGACCTTAAGGCACCATGGCAGTCACTGACGGCACCCGGAGGCGAGCCGGCTGCGTGAGCTGCCGGGTGCTCAGGGCGGCACACATCTCACTGCCGGATTCTTGGCGAGTACAGTCAGGCAGCGTTCACGTATCAGGCCAAGGCCTTCTAACCATGGCCGCGACGCAGCGATCACCCAGCCACACACCCGGCAGCTCACGCAGCCGGCTCGCCAAGAAAACACAGCCGCCGGATGATGGGGAGACCAAACCGACGACTGTGCAGTCCGCATCACCATAGTGTGCCTGGTGCAGCTATCTACTTTTCGGACTACTCCAACTCTGCGAACATCCGGTCCAACACGCTTATCAAAATCGCTTCACGCTTCTCTTCCCGATCTTCATCCCCACTGTCAATCGACCGGCTCAGGCTATCGGCCGACGTGAACTTGTTCCCGTTCCAGATATTGAAATCCGATCCATCCACGAAACCATCCGAATTAAAATCACCATTTGTCCAATTCGAATTCGCCGTGAACTTCCCGCCATTCCAGATATTGAAATCGGACGCATCCACAACACCATCCAGATTCGCATCACCTGGCAGATACGCGTTACCACTCGCCAGATTCTCTGCTCCGGCGACAGCCAACCACTGATCCCGATCCGCCACCGTCACCTCTCCGTCACCCGTCAAGTCGAACGTACCCGGATCAGACGGTCCAGCAACGATATTGGCCTGGAGAGCATTGATGTCGGCTCCATCGCAGTCACCGTCGTTATCGAAATCGCATACCAGCGAGTCGCCACTCACAATAACCGTGACTTCGGCGGTGTCGGTTGTGTTAAGCAAATCCAAAATTTCGTAAGTGAAAGTGAATGTACCGGCAGTCGTTGGAGTCCCGGATAGCGTCCCATCTAACTCCAGGGACAAGCCGGGTGGCAATGTTCCCGATTCAAAAGAAACACCAAGCAAAACACGCGCGATATCGTTATCTGTCACGTCCATCGAGAATGGACTCCCGACCGAGGCCGTAAAAGAATCATCAACGGCGACCACGGGATCGAGGACCTCAATACTGCCAATATCCAGCCGCCCAAGACTTACGCGACGGAAGGTACCGTCGGCGCGTTGGTCGAACTGCGGCGTATTGCCGACTCCGTCCATGGCAGCTGGATCACCTGCGTTGATGGCCGGGCTGCCCGGTTGCGGTTTGTGCGTCAGCGTGGGGCCGCCGTTGTTGGCGAGCGGGCCAAGCTGCGGGTCCACGCCGATGACGTTGCCCATGCCGGTGATGGTGGTGCCGCTGGTGTCTTCGATCAGGCTGAAGTTGGCGGTCACCGGATGGAAAACATCGTTGCCTGCGGCTCCGGCACTGTTGTTGGCGATGGTCGTGTTTTCGAGGATGTTGCCGCCATCGGGATCGCCATAAAGGCCACCACCGTCGCCGTTGGTGGCGGTGTTGCCCACGATCGTGCTGTTGCGGATGGTCAGCGTGTTGTTGTGGTAGGTTGCATCAATGGCCCCGCCATCAATACCCGCGGTATTGCCGCTGAACGTCGAGTTGGTGATTGTGGCTGGCATGTCAGTGAATGCCAAACCACCGCCAAATGAGGTCGCGGTATTTCCGTTGAACGTCGAATTGGTGACCGTGAGGTCGCCGTTAGCCATTCCAATGCCGCCACCGGCGGTCGCCGTATTTCCGCTAATCATGCTATTTTCGATGGTGAGACTCCCAAAACTGTTAATCGCACCACCCTGGTCACCAGTGTTTCCACTTAACACACTTCTCACAATGTTGACGCTCATATCATTCAGGGAGGCAATTGCTCCGCCGAGGACGGAACTGTTTCCAGCTCCGTCGAGCGTGATGTCCTGAACGGTGAACGAGTCGCCGGTTCCAAGGAAGGTCTCGAACAAGCGGGCACCCGAATTGCCGTTGATCGTCAGTTGATCGGCTCCCGGACCGTCGATCGTCAGCGACTCGTTAATGTTGAGTTGGCTGCCCGTCACGTTGACGCTACTCAAGCCCGCAGCGAACGTGATCGTGCTGGCATCTGCATCACTGTTGGCAAAGTCGACGGCTTCGCGGAGCGACGTTTCGTTGTCGGTGTTGTCCACGGTATCGGTGGCGATCGTAACGATCAGGCTGGGCGTTTCGGCGTTGTCGAAATTCGACTCAAAGGCGCCGATATCCATTCGCCCCTGCTTCACGCGACTGAAACCACTGCCACGTTGATCGAACTGCGGCGTATCGCCAACACCAGCCATGGCGGCTGGATCGCCCGCGTTGATTGCAGGGCTGCCTGCCAGGATCGCGTGCGTTTCGGTGGGACCACCGTTATCCGCGAGCGGGCCGAGCTGCGGGTCGACGCCGATGACGTTGCCCGTGCCGGTGATGGTGGTGCCGCTGGTGTCTCCGATCAGGCTATGCGCTGCCGTGACGGTTGCAGAACGGAAATCGCTACCACCTTCGTTACCAGCAACAATAGAGCTCTCCACGATAACGGTTGAACTGCCTGAACCGTGAAGGCCAGCACCGGCTGAGAATCCGTCGTCGTAACCAGTCCCAGCAGTGACCGAGTTTTCGGTCATGGTTGAGTTGCGAAATGTCACGTCCCCTGACGCGTCGACGCCACCGCCATTGGCATTGCCGCCGCGGCCACCTCCGAATTCGTAAATGTAATTGTTACCTCCGCGTCCTCCGACGGCCTGGTTTCCCGAGATCGTTGAGTTGAGGATTGCAAACGAACCACGCCCAAACAAACCTCCGCCCTCAGCGTCGCCGCCTCTGCCGTAATATGAGGCCCTACCACCTCGCGCGGTGTTCCCCGAAATGGTAGATCCGGTGATGACAATGGCGTCATCGTTGGTAAATATGCCGCCTCCGAAAGCAGCGCCGCCGCTCCCGTCTTCCAAATAGTTGTCTCCTGACGCGCCGGTTACCTGATTGTTAGCGACGGTCGAGCTAGTGAGCGTGATTGTGCTGCCGGAATCTCCACGAATCCCGCCGCCACTACAAGCATTGCCGTTTTGGTAATAGCTTCCACCTCCAACTACCGAATTGGCCATGACGGTAGAGCCCGTCAGCGTAATGTCGCCGTTTCCGTGGATTCCCCCGCCAGTACAACTTCCCCCGTTGTCGAAGTAGCTATAGCCGCCGGACGCTGTATTCGCGTTAACGTGAGAATCTACCAACGTGATGTTGCCATTAGCATAGATGCCTCCGCCGCTTGCGTTGCCTCCGTCGCCGCCATTTTGGTATTCGTCGTTGTAGCCGCTTGCCCGATTGCCGGACACGGTCGAGTCGGTCAACAGAACGGCACCAGCCGCCGAGTAGATTCCCCCGCCCGCCGCATCACGGTCAGTCTCGATCCCCTCGGCCACGTTGTCAGAAATCAAGCTGTTGTTGGTGATCGTCAAAACGGACGTACTCGACGAGTAGATTCCGCCACCGTTTATGGCTTTGTTGTTGCGAACCGTACTTCCGGCAAGCAAGACGACCGCGCCCGTTTCTGCGAGAATCGCTCCGCCGTTGCCGCCCTGCGCTGTATTCCCGTCGGCTGCCGTGGCGCCTCCGAGCATGCTGCCGTTCTGTACGATTATCTGGGCGTTTGTATCGGCAGAGATACCACCGC
>CALHZT010000351.1 GCA_938040995.1 uncultured Pirellulaceae bacterium
CCAAGGCCAGCAAAACGGTCGTGGCCTACGACGCGTCCGAGCCGAAGTTGGCCTACTCGTAGTTGCGCAAAACTCACTCACGATCTACAATCACAAGAGAAATGCTGAAATATAGATACCCAAAGCCGGACGGACTCTAAAACCGGTACTACAAACGGCGCGAGCATCTTAATGAAACGGCTGTTGAAAATCACAGCCTCGACGCGTGAGCGCGTGTGCGAGGGATCTTGCGGCCAAAACAGATCCCTTGATTCTGACGAAATATCGACTTTGCAGTTCTTCTACCGGGCCAACTTGATTGTCTGACATTCTCACCTTAATTTGTTAGTCAGGAATCAGGTTGGCCTTCAGGGGAAATGGATCATCATGAACACTTCAGGTAACGCGTTCGCTGCATCTCAAGTGCAAAGCCCATCGGCAGATCGTTCCGAAGCAGCGACGCGAAAATACATTTGGCGCGACGGCGAAATGCTGATCGCACGCAACATCTACGCCGAGTTCCCGCCGCAGTGCATCATCTGTGGGCAAGAGAATCATTGCTCCCAACTGCCGTGCACTGTCCGCAAGCCGCCGGGTGCGATGCTCCTTTTCTTGCCAGCAGCAGCCGCTTTTACACCTTACGTCAAAGCCAATCCGTATGTTTGCCGGGTCCATCGCCGCACGGAGTTGCGAGCCCGATGGCTTGGCCGAGCCCTGCTGACGGCGGCAATCGCACTTTTTGTGGGGCCGCTGATTATGCTCTCTGGACTGGAGCGACCACCGACGTGGCCGGTGTTCGGCTTGGCGTGTTCCGTTCCTGTTCTTTACGGCTGGGCCATCTACCGGATCGCCCGGACACGTCTTGTTCGTGCGAAACACATCAAGGGGTCGGATGCGTGGATTCCCGGGATCCACCCGACAGTTCTGGATGGCTGCCCCCAGTTACCTTAGAACCTGAAAACTTGTCCGGCTCGTCCCTTAATCGGCTCTTACCGTTCGCCACTCAGCTCACTCAACTCACTCAACAGTAGCGGAAAATCTCGTCTGTCAGGGATGGTTGCGCGCAGCAAACTGGTGGCGCGGGTTGTAAGATAAACCACCTGCTGGGCATTGGCTAAAGCGTCTGGTGGATGAGTAAATCTCGAATACTCGTTGTGATATATTAACGAGCCTGTAGCCTGTTGCGGTTGTGATCAAACAAGAATTGAAAAATCGGAAACGACAAAGCGATGAAATGTAAGACGTTGGGAATGACTCCCAGTTTTGGATTCGGCGATCGTATCGGCACGGCGACGCCGGGCCATATCGCCGCGATGAATGCGCACGGTAGTGGAATCGCGCCGATTTTCCCGCAGCAGTCCATTCGCGAGATGACTCGTACGCAGCGGACTCCTCAACAAGTCATGGATGATGCACTCCGCGCGGCAGACTCTGCCGGGTGGACCGGTGATATCGGCGCCGATGCCGATCACCTCAAGATCCCAAACGACGTCGATGTGACCGCCTCCGTCGGATTTACGTTCTTTACGATCGACCCATCAGGCGACGTCGATCAACAGACCGACGACTATGACGAAGCCACCGTTCGCACCAGGTTCGACGCGGTGAGAGCCGACGCACTGTGGTTCGACAAGTATCTTGGCCAGTCGGTGGATCTTCCAACGGGCTCAAAGATCGAGCTGACGGAAGAGGCTTGCATGCGAGCCGCCATCAAGTATGGCAAAGCCATCACCAGTGCAGTCTCGCTCGGCGACTATATCAAGAAAGTCCAGACCGACGCTGGACGCGAGTACGAGATTGAGTTGTCGGTGGACGAGACGGACCAACCGACGACTTTGGCGGAACACTATATCATCGCCAGCGAATGCCTCGCGGCGGACATGAAACTCGTCAGCCTGGCACCGAGGTTCATCGGTGACTTTGAGAAAGGAGTCGATTTTAAGGGCGACCTTGCTCTATTGACCAAGTCGCTGGAAGACCACGCTGCCATTGCAAAGCTACTCGGCCCCTACAAGATCAGCCTGCATTCCGGCTCGGACAAAGTCTCGATGTACGGTGCTCTCGCAAAAGCCACCGGGGGAATGTTCCACGTCAAAACCGCAGGCACCAGCTATCTCGAAGCCCTCCGGGTCGTCGCGCGGCACGACGCAGAAGCGTTTCGTGAGATCGTTGATTTTTCACGCGGTCGCTACGAGACTGACAAGGCGACATACCATGTTTCCGCGACACTTGCGGACGCGCCGGCGGCGGCAGATGCAAGCATCGAGGAACTCGAGCGCGAGTACCTGGAGTTCTGGTCGGAAGTGCCACAAGGGAAGGGCTTCACCAAGCCGGGGCGGCAGATTTTGCACTGCACGTTCGGAAGTGTCCTGACCGACGACAAGTTTGGCCCGATCGTGAAAGATTGTCTGACGAGTCATCCAGAGACTTATGCCGAAGTCCTCGAAGATCACTTCGGACGCCACCTGGCCGCACTACAAAGTGGACTATAGATCAAACAAGTGGACTATAGATCAAACGTAGCCGTTCACGCGGGTAAGGGGCTGGCTGGGGTGTTGTAAGTTCGATATTGGGTGGCATTTGTGCTCACTCCAGGTTTATCGCAGCCGTTTGCCTGACCTCGGTTGCTCGCCCCAAGCAACCCTCCTCCGACGCAGTGGTGTCATGCGAAGAATGAGCAGGGCATACCACGCGTCGCGTGAGGAGGGTCGGAGCCTCAGCGACGGGGAGGAGCGGCCAAACGAGTCGATGAATTCGAATTGCGCCGCAACAGTTCATGTCCGTTCTGGAGCAACGTCGAACTCGCTGCAAGGCCAACTTCACAACACCCCAGGG
>CALHZT010000352.1 GCA_938040995.1 uncultured Pirellulaceae bacterium
GCTCGCATTCCCTCGGCCGCTCGCTACTCGACCCAAGCAACCCTCCTCCGACGCAGTGGTGGCATGCGAGGGACGAGCAGGGCATACCACGCGTCGCGTGAGGAGGGTCGGAGCCTAAGCGACGGGGAGGAGCGGCCATACGCGTCAATGTATTCGAATTACGCTGCAACAGTTCGTATCCGTTTCGCAAACGCAAAATCCGCAACAGGCCAACTTTACAACACCCCAGCCTCTTAGTCGACGACATTTTCAAACGCATCGATTGCCTCGTCGAACTCCCCATTTCCCGCCTAAGTCGCCGCCAGCATATCGGAAAACTGCAGCCGCTTTCCCCGCGACGAACTACCATCATCAACGACAAACGAACGACTTCCCTTCCGTCTCGCTGGTCTTTATCCGGGAGCGTCGCGTAATGCCACGCCAGTTTGAAATCTGACTTCAATGCCTGGAACCAGAATAGATTCACGTCATCAGATTTTGCCAGCGCACCTGAGCCAGACTCGATCTTGATCGCTCTGTTATTGCGTTCAAGACTTCTTATCCGACTTGGCAAAAGCACGGAAAGGGCTTGGGCTTGAACAACTTTTATAAGACAATTCTGTAACGCAATGCTGCGTTGAAGATCGTGCCATCCAACGGGGAAACAAAATATGCGAAGAAAGTTCAGGCCAATATCGAGATTCACGAAATTTCTTGTGGCAGCCACATGCTTTCTTTCTTCCATCGCGCATGCCGACCAACCGAACATCCTGTTCATCATGTCGGATGATCATGCGGCTCACGCGATTGGCGCATACGGCGGCCGACTGGCGTCGCTCAATCCTACGCCGACACTGGACAAACTCGCATCCGAAGGCGTCATGCTGACCAACGCCTATTGCACGAATTCGATCTGTACGCCCAGCCGCGCAACCCTACTGACCGGTCAGTACTCTCACGTGAACGGCGTGACGACGTTGCGGGGGCAAATCGAAGGCGAACGCCAGTATCTTGCAAAATCCTTAAAAGCCGCCGGCTACGAAACGGCAATGATTGGCAAATGGCATCTTTCTGTCGAACCGTCCGCCTTCGATTACTACTCCGTACTCGCGGGGCAGGGGCAGTACTTCAATCCATTCTTCCGCGTTCGTGGACCGAAACCGTGGCCGAAAAATGAGAGACGCCCACTCGCCTATAACAGCAAGCACTCCTCCGATGTCATTACGGACCTCTCGCTCGACTGGCTGAAGAAACGGAAAGCCAAAGACAAACCGTTCTTTCTCATGCATCACTTCAAGGCTCCGCATGACAATTTTGAGAATGCCGAACGGTACGACTGGATGTATCGGGACGTCCAGATCCCCGAGCCTTCCAGCCTGCGAATTCGTGGAAACCACGGTCCTGCAGGTCGCGACACATACGGGACTTCGGTAGGACCAAGAAACGTGCGGCGGAATATGGGACACCACATGTTCGTGGATAAAAACCTGCCGGCTGATGAGTACACTGGCGAATCGTACCAACGTTATCTGAAAAAATTCCTTCGCTGTGTTCGTGGAGTCGACGATAACATCGCCCGACTGGTAGCTCACCTCGAATCGACAGGAGAGCTTGAGAACACAATCATCGTCTACACAGCCGATCAGGGCTTTATGCTTGGCGAGCACGACTACATTGACAAACGATGGATGTATGAAGAGTCGCTTAAAGTCCCGTTTATCGTCCGCTATCCAAAGACAATGAAGCGATCCAGTAAACTTGATTCAATGATCAACAACGTAGATTTTGCACCGACACTGATTGAGCTCGCCGGTGCCGAACGTCCCGACGTAATGCAAGGCCGCAGCTTCGCATCACAACTGGAGGGAGCCGCTGCACCCGACGACTGGCCGACAGCGACTTACTATCGCTACTGGATGCACATGGCACATCACGATAACCCGGCTCATCTTGGCGTTCGGACAAAAACTCACAAGCTGATCTTTTTCTACGGCTTGCCTCTGGACGCTGCGGGTGCCGTCCAGACACCCACCGAACCGTATTGGGAACTTTACAATCTGGCCAAAGATCCACACGAGATGAACAACGTCATCGGGGATCCTGCCTATTCGAACATACTCCTCGAACTAAAAGCGCAACTGCGTGGGCTACGAGCCCAAGTCGGCGACACGGATCAGAAGTATCCGCAAATCAACGAATGGCTCGCCGGATAAGACAACCGATTCAGGTTTGTTGTACCCGCCGTTAGGCCAATACTGCTCAATCCAGTTTTTCATTGGTTAGGATCGTTCGAGAAATTACTGCCTGATCTTCCTCCGTCTTTCCCGCGCAGGCGAGAATCCATTGAATCGGATTGGCTTCTTGCTGCAGGGAAAGACGTTGAGCGTGAATACGCTTCGAGTCGGGCCCCGCGTTCGCGGGGAAGACGGCCATAGGCCGTCAATTGAGTCGTCATGAACAGATCTTGCTCCGTCTTTCCCGCGCAGGCGGGAATCCATTGAATCGGATTGGCTTTTTGGTACAGGGAAAGACATTGAGCGTTAATACGCTTCGAGTGGGTCCCCGCGTTCGCGGGGAAGACGGCCATAGGCCGTCAATTGAGTCGTCATGA
>CALHZT010000353.1 GCA_938040995.1 uncultured Pirellulaceae bacterium
TGTCTACATTCCCAACCCGACCGCTGCGATCACGCAGTGGCGCTGGATCGCCTGCACGACACTTCACGCGACTTGTTCAACACTCGCCGGGATTGGCTGCGCGATGGTGTGGCGGAATTTCCAGTCAGAAAAACGCATGCCGCGAGTCGCTGACGCAGCCCGCATGATCACGATCGCAATCGCCTTGCACGCGGCATTCAATACCGTGGCGATCCTGATGGATTCCAGATTTTGACAGGCACGCGGTGCGGATCAGCAGGCCAGGCAGAAGATGATCCAATGGTGCACAATATGCATAAGCCTCACTACTTGATTCCGCGCTCATCCCGCATCCGTAGGCAATGCGGATTGCCGATCTCAAAATCACGACACATCTGGGGACGATACTCGTAGTGCTTACATTGCATCGTTGCCTGATCCAGCCAGATACACGGTTCGCCCATGTCGATATCGGTCAGGCCGTCGATATGCTCGTTCACCTGCTGCTTGAGATCCTCAGGCACTTTCTCCCAGAGTGGATCATTGCTGTTTCGGTAGAACTGCGGATGACCAATGGCCATGCAACAGGCCCCACAGTCATCGCAGGTTAGTTCAGATTCGTTCGAGTCGATAACGGGTAAGTCGTTCAAGCGAAATTCATCTTGTCAAAGGGCGAAAAACAGAACGGCGCGGGTGGCGTGGCGCACGAAAAACCCGAACCAGCCATGAAGCTGATTCGGGTTTGATTCTAATTGGATTTGATACGCCAGTCGATTGAGAGGAATCTCTATTCGACTTGCGGACGCTGCGGGCGACCAGAATTGCGACCGCCGCCTTCGCCACCACGACCGCCGCGACCTTCACCACCGCGGCCACCACGACCGCCTCTCATCGACTCAAAACGCGCTGTCAGCTCGTCAGCCGAGATAAGGCCGTCACCATCGTCGTCGGCACCTTGCAACAGGCGCCCCATCCTCTCCGGCACTTCGTCTGCGGAAAGCAGGCCATCGCCATTCTGGTCGTACTGCTGAACCATGGAGCCGACATCGAAACCGCGACCACCGCCGCGACCGCCCCGGGCACCAGCAAAGGCTTCGCCGATTTCTTCCTCGGAGATCACTCCGTCTCCATCCTTGTCGGCATCGCCCATTCGCTCAGCCATTCGCTCGGGCATCTCGCTGACTTGCAACTTGCCGTCACCATTCTCGTCGTAACGTTCGATCATCTGCTCAAATCCACCACCGCGACCGCCGCGACCGCCCTCTGGGCGTGCAGGTTCGATTTCTTCGCCGCTTAGCTTCCCATCGCCGTTCTCATCCATGGCACGCAAGTTTTTGATGGCCTGCTTGATTTCCATTTTGGAAATTTCACCATCACCATCGACGTCGAGCGCAGCCATCAAAGGAGAAATCGGGCGTCTGCCTCCGCGTCCACCGCGACCTTCACCGCCAGGGCCACCGCGTTCACCACCAGGGCCGCCTCGTTCTCCACCACGACCGCCGCGTTCGCCACCGCGACCGCCGCGTTCACCACCACGACCGCCGCGTTCACTTCGTTCTCCGCCTCGTTCGCCACGCTCACCACGTTCACCACGCTGTTGAGCATTCACTTCGCCGACTGCCATCATCAGCAGGACGACCGCCATCAGACTTCCCATGAACCTACGCATAATGTGTTGCCTTTTTCTTAATAATGTGGCCGTGACTTGTTCAATTCAGCCAAGTGTTCAGCCCGTTATTCTACAGAATCGGGCGACTTTGTAGAGGATGCGCCACTAACCCGGGTTATTTCAACGGACGTCGAATTTCGTGGCAAACAGCCATCTTGCTGAATCTTGGCTGACCTTCGAAGTTTCCCCGGGTTCTCTCTGCTCGCCGCTTCCCGATATCACCAACCAGCATTACGCCTGAAGTCGCCCGGTGCCGTCAGTGACAGCGAACGCAAAGTCAACGCGACCCTAATTATTGGACTTCTCCCCCCAGCTTGCCGATAGAGACCCTACGGGCAATTTCTCGCTGAATTTGCGCCGCAATCGACTCGTCGAGGTTTCAAAGCATGTCTGTCAAACGACTTACTATCTGTTTGCTTCTTGCCATCGTGGCATTCGGATCGCGTGCACAGGCTCAGCGCGCCGGTCGCGGATCGGCAACCAGAAGAGCCAACGCGTGGCGAACCATTGTGGCTGGTACGCAAAGCCGGCGACCAGTGAAACAGGTGAAACAGGCATCCCATGTCAGCAAAGCTCAGTATGTAGATGATTTCGCGGCCGAAGCGTTCGCCGAATATGGCGATCCTGCTGCAGTCCACAGCGAGCCAATCGCCGAATACAGCCAGCCTGCTGCCGAGTACAACGAGCCGATTGCTGATTATGGTAACCCGTCGGCAGCCGATACCTGGCAAGCCGGTGACACGTTTTGCGATTCAGATTGTGGTGGAGCAGGGTGTGGCCCAAGCGACCTTGGCGTCATGACATCCAATCTACTGGCTGTTCCACGATGGTCGGCCGGTGTTGAGTTTACGTTGCTACGACCACACTTCGAAAGCAATCCGGCGTTTACCACGCTCGTGAGTGATGGCGACACGACCAACGACTTTACGCAAACAGAGTTTCAGTTCGATCGCGAACTTTCGCCTCGAGTCTGGGTCGAAGCGCTCAGCCATGAAAGATTCGGTGTGCGGGCGACGTGGTGGAATTTCAATCACTCGGCAGAGACGGAGACTGGCATCCCGGACGCAAACGGTTTTGGTGAGATCAGCCATCCTCCGTTTGGCACCGTCGACATTTCCACGACAATCCCCAATTCGCAGCTTACCGCCGATCACGAGATCAACGCGACGACGGTGGATATCGAAGCCACCAAGGCCTTACAAGTCGGTTGTGCTGGCTGGTTGACCGGGTTCGGCTTTCGCTTCGCGGACCTGGAGCAATCGTACAATGCAGTCACGCAGGATGAGAATGGTGTCACGACGGGCACGATCGACTACCTGCACCGGATCGAAGGCTTTGGCCCAACCATCTCCATTCGGACATCTCGACCGTGGACCAACCAGTTGAGCATCTTTGGTGTCGCACGCGGCTCACTGATTTTTGGAGATGGCGAGTCGCAATTGACGGCAGTCGAGGACGTGGATATCGACGACAGCCTGACGACGACAGAGACGTTATCGCGTGATGACTTGCTGCCGATTGGTGAGTTACAGCTGGGGCTCCAGTGGACACCGCCAGCCTACGGTGTCTGGATTCCATACCTTCATATCGCGATGGAAGGACAGGTTTGGAGCGGAGCCGGAAACGCCAGTAGCGAAGATCATAATCTTGGCTTCTTTGGATTCAACGTCGCGGTTGGAATCGACTTCTAAGCGGGTGCTGGCCACCATTTCCTCGCGCGGTTCAAGCCGTGTGAGGAGCAACCAGTTGCGATCCGCGAGATCTGGACGAGTCATCTCGCCCGCGCGGTCACGGCTGGGGACAGCCGAGCTACTATCGATCGGCGCCTTACTTCCCTTTGTCGTCGCCAGTATCGAGAACGGCCATGAACGCTTTCTGCGGTATGTCGACACGACCAATCGACTTCATCCGCTTCTTGCCTTCTTTCTGTTTTTGCCAGAGCTTTCGCTTTCGGGAAATGTCACCACCATAACATTTGGCAGTGACGTTTTTCCGCATCGCCTTGACGGTCTCGCGAGCGATCACGCGGGTGCCGATGGCGGCTTGAACGGCGACTTCGAACATATGACGGTCGATTTCGTTCTTCAGCTTTTTCACGACGGAACGACCGCGACGGTCGGCGTCGGCCCGATTGCAGATGATGGCAAGGGCGTCGACTTTCTTGCCGTTGACCAGAATGTCCATGCGGACAAGGTCGGCTTGCTCGTAGCCCCGCAGCTCGTAGTCCATCGTGCCGTACCCGCGAGTCGCACTTTTGAGTTTGTCGTGCAAGTCGTAGATGACTTCGGCGAGCGGAATGTCATACGTCAGCATCATCCGCGTTGGAGACAGATATTCGGTTCGCACGTGAATGCCACGGCGTTCGCCGCAAAGCTTCATCACCGAACCGATGTACTCTTCGGGCTGGACCATGTTGACTCGCACAATCGGCTGGCGAAACTCAGAGATTTTGCCACTGTCGGGAACGTCCTGCGGTTTGTGGATTTCATTGACGTTGCCGTTCTGGTCCACAATTTCGTACGTCACATTCGGAGCCGTCTGGACGAGATCCACGTCGGCTTCCTGCTCCAGACGCTGTTGTACGATCTCCATGTGTAGCAGGCCAAGGAATCCGCAGCGAAATCCGAATCCGAGGGCGTCGCTTGTTTCCGGTTCGAATTCAAAGCTCGGATCGTTGATCGCCAGTTTCGTGAGCGCGTCGCGTAGCTCTTCAAAGTCCTGACCGTCTGACGGATAGAGGCCGCAGTAGACCATCCGCTTCGGTTCCTGATAACCTTCGAGCGGTTCGGCGGCGTCATTGCCAATGACGCTCACCGTGTCACCAATGTGGACGTCATCAAGAGACTTGATATTGCAGATAAGGTAGCCGACCTGTCCAGCGCACAATTCCTCTCGCGCTTCGCGCTTCGGGGCGAACTGGCCAAGTTCGACGACTTCGTGCGTGGTGCCCTTGCGAAGCAGTTTGATTTTCTGCCCCTTCTTCACGGTCCCGTTCATAATCCGGACGTAAATGATGGCACCACGATACGCGTCGTAGAGCGAATCAAAAACCATGGCCTGCAGGGTCGCCTCGGGGTCGCCTTCGGGGGGCGGAATGTTCGCGACAATCGACTGCAGAAGATCCTCTACGCCGACTCCCGTTTTCGCGCTGACTGGCATGACTTCGTCGGGATCGACAGCCAGCGTCTGCTCCAGTTCCTCTTTAACCTGATCGACGCGTGCGTTTACCAAATCGACTTTGTTAATCACCGGCACGATTTTCAGGTCGTGCTCCATCGCAGCGTAGCCGTTGGCAACGGTCTGGGCTTCGACTCCCTGAAACGCGTCGGCGAGGAGTAACGCGCCTTCGCAACAGATGAGGGCTCGCGAAACTTCGTAGTGAAAATCGACGTGGCCCGGCGTGTCAATCAGGTTCAGCTCGTACTCTTGCCCCTTGAGCTTGTATCGCATCGCAACGGAGCGGGCCTTGATCGTGATCCCGCGGGATCGTTCCAGCTCCATGTCGTCGAGCAACTGCGCCTTCATTTCGCGCTTTTGCACCGTCCCGGTGACTTCGAGCATGCGATCCGCCAGCGTGCTCTTGCCGTGGTCAATATGAGCCACGATGCAAAAGTTGCGAATATTCTTTTGTGGAATCTTTTTGGCCATATGTATCGTGAGAGAGTTCCGCAGTTGGTCTGGCAGTTGGTCTGGCAGTTGGTTTGGCAGTTGGCGATTGTGAGCAGAATTCAATCGCGACGAGTTGATTCGGCTGTAGCCGGACTGCAACAGCTGGCAACAGTTCGGGGCACCGCCAGCAGAGCCCGAAGTCTTGCGACATTGGCTACAAGTTGAGTGCGACCCCGAATTCAATCAAAGAGCGTACTTTACCTGTACGACTTTATTCTAGGCCGAACCAGAACTTTTTCTATGCGAAATGCGAGCCAGACCTGCGGTGCCGATGTATCCGGCATCGCCACCCAGTCGGGCAAAGTCGATCACAGTCTTCTCTGCAAGGATGGGCATTGACCGCTTTTTGAATTCGGCGCGGACCCAGCCGAGAAACTTCCTGCCGAGCTCCGAGTCGGGGCCACCAAAATTGACGGCTCCGCCAAGCACGATCGCACTCGGGTCAATCGTGTGGGCGATCGTTACGAGCCCAATTCCCAGATAGGTCGCGGCCTCTTCGATAAGCTGGAGTGCGAGTTTGTCGCCTTTGTCAGCTTCTTCCGCCATCATCAATGTTGTCAGCTCTTCGCCGCCATCGACACGAGCCTTCATCGAGCTTTCCTGACCCGCAGCCAACGATTCGGTGGCTCGCTTCACCATGGCAGTCGCACTGCAGTACGCTTCAAGATGTCCGTTCTGTCCACACGTACACGCGCGGGCATCTTCGCCAATATCAATAATGATGTGGCCACATTCGGCTCCGTGACTGTGCTCGCCGTCGATCGACATGTCGCCAACAATGATGCCGGCTCCAACACCCGTCCCCAACGTAATGAGGACTGTACTGCCGAATTCCGCGCCGCAACCAACCCAGTACTCGCCAAACCCGGCGGCTCCCGCGTCGTTCGCATACGTCACCGGCTTACCCGTTGCCTTACTCAGTTCGTCACGGATTGGAAAGTTCCGCCACGCCGGCAAGTTGTAGGGCTCCAGAATCATGCCGGCAGCAATGTCCATCGTGCCCGGCGTTGCGAGGCCAACGGCGGCAATGTCGTCCATGGGAACGCCCGCGTCGGCCGCGATTTTTACCAGCTGAGCCGCCATGCGGATAATCGCATCAGGAAGTCCGTTTTCGCTTTCCGTGGGAATCTTGTCCTCGATGATGACCTTTCCGTTGTCATCAACCAGTCCGAACTTGATGTTGGTACCACCGACATCGATTCCGGCGTAGATCGGTCGTTTTGCATCGGCGGCGGTGATTTGGCTGTCAGTCATAATTTAAATCTATAAAGACCTTTGGTGTCGATGTGTTTTCTGGCTGGATTGTAGGCCGACAACAAGCGGCGAGTGATTTTGATTATCGTCGTTGGCGGACGCCGCGCCGTTCCGGCAATCGCAGCCACGAAAGGCCGCCTGTTTTATCAATCCTGAATTGCCGGAACGGCGCGGCGTTGGTCGGATTGAATTGGTGGCATCAATCGCCGCTTGTTCCAGCCGACGGGCCGCCCCGATTCCCCGTTCACTCTGCTTTGCGACCGATGAACGAGTAATACGGCGTACGGACCAGCGGCATATAGGGCACCTTGGCTCGGTCTTCGAGCAAATGCTCCGTCTCGAACCGCCTTTGCAGGTACGGGATATGATCAGCCGACGGGAACACGTTGTCCATCCCGAACCACGCGGGCCAACCCAGTCGCGTGGGCCAGCCGTGTTTTCGCAAGTCGCCACCGGGGTGCTTTCGCGACACATAAAAATCCACGACGCCAAGTTTGCCGCCGGGCCGCAGCATGGTTCTTGCCTGGTCAACCGCGGCGAACCAGTCGGGAATCATCGTCAGCGAATACGAGCAAGTCACCACATCGGCGGCTCCTTCAGCCGGCACGAATGTCGTCGCATCCGCCTCGACGGCCTCGACATTGTCCCACCCGCGAGCTTTGGCTCGTTCCGTAGCAACCTTGAGAAGCGAGCCAGCAAGATCGACGACATAAACTTTCTTCAGTCGTTTGATCCCGTCGCCAAGGTATTCCAGGTTCGATCCCGTCCCGCCGCCAAGATCGACCCACACACCATCGTCCGGAATCCCAACCTTTTCGTAGAGGTCTTCGCGCCCCTGCAACAATCGTTTGCGGAACGAGTCGTAAGCGTCCGCCTGACCCGAATAAAAGCTCTCCATGCGCTGCGCATGGTTGTCACCGCCAACTGGCTTAAAGGCGAGGTGGTAGATGACTTTGAGGTCGGAAGCAAAGCTCATAAAGTGACTCGTTAGTGAATACCGTTCAGCCTAATCAAGTGGATGTTTGGCTGGGGGCGACGGCGTAGTTGTTTTACTTTTGCTTTTGGCTTCGATCTCATGCTGAATGGGTGGTGCAAGCGAAGCAAAGAAGCAGAACATGGAAATGGAAAGAGCAATAACGCCGCTCTGAGTCGCAAGCATCATATAAGCCGGATTCATCACTGTATTGCGCCCTCGATATCCTATCCCGAGTGCTTCGGGACTGAGAAACGACAAAACGACAGTCATTACGACTGGCACCAATACGGAAAGAGTAATCGTCGTGCTTGCCCAGCGAAAAAGCGTCAGCGACCGGATCATCTCCGGCTTCAGAATCCGTACGAGGACAATCGCCACGAACACTGCTACCTGGAGCCAACCACGAGCACTTCCACCCGCGTAGGAAAAGACATCCATAATGTGAATTCCAGAAGTCGCAACAAGCACTTACGCCGCCAGGTCAGCAATGTAAAAACTGCCGTACGTATGAACGCGATCTTTCTCATGCAGCTCAGCCGCAAGATCGTGATGATAAGTCAACAACTCGGGTAGTTCGCGTTGCTGGCCATTCACGTTCACGCGAACCTGGTTGACGAAATCGGTTCGCAATCCACCACTTCGCCAAAGGACACGCGCATTGGGAGTCGCCCGGTCAATAATCGACTGCCACTCGGACTCCAGCAGCGAAAACCGATGTGTCGACAACCAGTCCATATGATCCAGCAGCACAAATCGCGAGAACTTTACATCTGTCTCGCGAAGGAAGCCTTCCACACTGTTCGTGTGCACGTGGACTTTTTCGGCCAGACCGTTCCGTAGCTTGGCGAAATTATCTTCCCTCAAATACTCGGGACAACACTCACGTGTGTAGCGGCCGGTTACATAAACTCGCCAGAAGTAGTTATCAGAGATCGGCAGGCGGGCGAATACGGACTCGACACAGTCCTGCACAAATTTGACGACACCGCCCTCGTAGTCCTTTTCGACTTGAACTCGCTGAGCCCTCGGGACGCCTAGCATCGACAACGTCGTATCGCGGTCCATTGCGAATCGCATTCCCTTCGTCCAAAACCGGTCGTGCAGTTCGCCGTCGTAAATTTCCCGTTGTGCTTCGACATTGGGTGCGTTCAGAATCCGGTCGATAATCGGACGCACACGTACGACTTTGTCGATGTACATGTTGATCAACCGCGCGAAGTAGCCGGATGTTCCACGGAAGTAGAACGGACGGTTTGGGTTCTCGAAAAACTTGATCCACTTGTCCCAGTAAGTCTGCGACCATGGCGAAAGATCGCTTCGCAATGTGCCTTCGTAGATCTTTCTGGCCTCGGGCAAGTGGCCCTGACCAAACAGTCGAAAGAAGTCGTCGAACTCCAGTCGCTTGATTCCCGCAAGCTTCAGCTCCAGGAGAGCGTTCTGGCGCGGATTCATGTCCACGGCGTGTACCGAGTTCGGTGAGGCGAGTGCGTAGTCGAGTGTGTTGCAGCCGGCCGAGGTAATGACAAGCACGTTGTCATCGGGCGTCAGGTTCATCGCCACGTGATCCAGTCGCGGGTCTTCCCAGCACGTGTTGTAGACGAGGTTGTTTCCATGCACAAAGTTGAAAACTTTCCCGCTAAACCATTCACTCGCACCCATCACGTCGCTCCATTTCAATTGCTATTCAAGGCCGTGCATTTTACCCGTGCAAAATGGGCCAACAAGTCAAAACGTGGAAAACATGCGGCTTGCGAAGCTGTCTTTCACAAACCAGGTGTCGAGTGTCACGTATTGGGAGACCTGAACGATTGGGGCGGCGTGTCCGGTCGCGAAGCCCGTAGCCGATGTGGCAACACTTCGGGGGTAGCTGATTGCGGTCCTGAAACCTGAAACTCGTAAACCGAAAGATGACTCGCCCGAGCTGTTGCCAGCCCGGCTACGAGTGAGGTTTCTGTGGCCTAAATCGGCGCGGGCAAGTCGCGTTGAGAAAAGATCACGGCGGCGGAAACAATGCCCAGCACGCCCAGACCGATCAGGATGAAATCGCCACCCATCGGGCCAATATCGAGAATGTTGCCGGAAGCGTCGCGCATAAACCATGCCCAAGCCAGCGACTTGTCCTGTACCGCCTCGCTGACAAACTTGATCGGTTCGTACGCGCGGAAGAATGTCAGGTAATGAGACCAGCGGAACGATGGAAACGCGTTGCCAAGAATCTCGGCAAGCATTTGCAGGACATAAAAACCCATGAAGATCCCGATGGTTCGCCAGCGGTAACGATCCAGGGACGACAGCAAAGTGCAAACGCCCGTCAGAAAAATCCCCAACGCACAAAAGTTGGCTACGGCTGGCAAAAACGCGGTCAAATCCACCAGCTGTCGAAGCGGAATCGTTTCCATGTCTTCCGGTTTGACACCCTTGGGAATCTTGATACTCGTAAAGGGAATCTGAAAACTCGAATTGGGCGGCGGTCGATCAATTTCGTTGATGGCGATTCCGGTGCTTGTGCCGGCCCACGCGATCAGGCTCAGCAGGATGACTCCGCAGACCGTAACGAAAACGGGCGTCATGAGGACTTGCAGCCGAGTCACCGGTTGCGACAACGTCATTTCCATGGTGCCGCGACCGAGTTCGCCGCTCACTACATCCGACGATCGGGTCACGCACCAGAGCGTCATGATCAGGTACAGAAGAGGCTCTTCGTAGGTGAGCGCGATTCGCGCCTGATATGTCATGAGCTTCTTGAATTCGACCGGGAAAAGGTCTTCAAAGTAGCTCGGGACGTTGTCGAGCAACGTTTCGAACTGTCCCATCGAGATCTGGCTAGTCACGGTAACGTGGACGAGGCAGAACACGAAGAGGATCGCCGCGCAGCACAGGAACAGCCAACGGGATTCGTAAATCGTCTTTTTAAGAATGGCGAGATTGAGCATTATTCTTGGTGTGCATCGGGCAGTTTTTACTGCGCGGAAGCCAGCATCTCCATTCCTTCGGGCGGGTGAAAGCGGTCATAGACGGCGCGAAGACCGACCGGTTCAATTTTGACTTCGCGAATCGGCAACTCTGAAAGCCATCCAAGAAGCCGCGTTAACTCGCCCGGTGATTCCATCGTGACCAGACCGCCTTCGCCAGAGGTCACCGTGAGCTCTTCGCGAAACTCAGGCGGCACTTCGGGCAGCGAACCGTCCAGCCGGGCAATAATTCGGTGCTGCCGCTTCAAATCGGCAATCACCTGCGAATGCACCAGTTTGCCGTTGCGGAGTATGCAGACTCGATCGCATGACTCTTCGACTTCTGACAAAACGTGCGACGAAAACACCACGGTGCGACCGGCCTCGCGGGCTTCGCGGACGATCGCGCCCACGCGGCTGCGGATGTTAGGGTCGAGATTCGCCGTTGGTTCGTCCAAAATAATGAGCGGCGTTTCGGCAGAAAGAGTCGCGGCGAGAGCAAGCTTTTGACGCATGCCGGTGGACATGCCGCTGACTCGCGCGGTCATACGAAGCTCCAGCCGCTCCGCCATCGCGACGGCGCGTGAGATGTCTGTTTCGCCGCGAACATTGCAGAAGAACTTGAGCAGTTGCTTCGCGTGCATACTTCGAAACAGTCGCACATCGCCGGGCAGGTACGCGGTGCGGCGATGGACTTCGACAGAATTTCGATAACAGCCCAGCCCGTCAATCTTCGCCGTGCCGCTGGTCGGGCGCAGAAAGCCCATCAGCAAACGCAGCAGAGTCGATTTGCCGGCTCCGTTCGGTCCGAGCAGTCCGAAGACTTCGCCAGCGTTGACCGTGAGGCTGCAATGATCGAGCGCCGTTACGTCGCGATACTGCTTCGTCAGTTCGTGCGTTTCAATCAACGAGCGATTCCTGGTTCTTGTTGTCAGTTGGAGGCAGGCGGGAGGGCGTGGTCCGTCCGAGCCGTGATTTACCCTTACGGTTCGAACTTCGGTGGATCGGACATTCTTTCCATAGTCTGGCCGTCCGACAACCGCAAAGTGCTATCAAGCTGCCAATCATCGGCTGGATTGGCCAAGTCGTCATTCCATGTTGCATTTCCGTTCTCGCAGTGCCAGCCCGCCAGAAATTTGACGCCACAATCCCCTGTTTCGTACGTTCTTGCGGCTGATCCGTTCGCGACTTTCGCCAGAACGCATCGATGACCACCACGGTCAGAGCCACCATTCCAAAATACTCCCTGTCATTCCAGGAACCGAAAACCATGAAGCGAAATAACCTCACCGGCGACTTGGGCTGTCTCATTATTCGATTAATGATCGGAGCCGTGTTTATATTCCACGGATCACAGAAGCTGTTCGGGTGGTTCGAAGGCCCCGGCCTGGTGGAATTCGCCAAGGGTCTCGAGTCGATGGAGATTCCGTATCCGGCTTACGCAGCCGTGTTGGCGGCCGCCGCGGAATTGCTCGGCGGGCTCGCACTGATCACCGGACTGGGCATGCGATTCATGGTCGTGCCAATGATCGTCACGATGGGAGTCGCGTGCTACACGGCTCATGCTCACACTTTTTCGATGCACAAGGGCGGGATGGAGTACCCACTCACATTGGGAGTCGTCATGATCGGCCTCTTGCTCACGGGGCCCGGGCGATTCCGACTGCCAGACTTTACAGCATGGGCTGGAAGAGCCGAGCTTCCAGAGATTGGCGGCGCGACTGCCGACAGCCGCACTCGAACGACGACGCGGACCGAACACGCCGCACCTCAGCGGCCACGTGCGACTCAGCCCGGCAGCCAACCAGTCGCCCAGACCCTTGGGCAGAATATCGGTCGCACCGTTCGCGATATGGTAAGTGACACGGCAGCCGCCGGCGCCGCAGCACTCCAACCTGCCACGAACACCCAGAAGCGCCAGCCTAAAAGAAG
>CALHZT010000354.1 GCA_938040995.1 uncultured Pirellulaceae bacterium
ACGACACTGTTGCGCTCCTTCGCTATTGGACGTGTTGTCAAAATATCTAATACGAAGTTGCGCAACAGTTCTCAAATATCAATCTCTAATTTAGCGATCAAATAGCCACATTTTTGACAGGCCAGCCTCGCCCTCCCTTTCACTGTGGAATGCCAGAATTGTCCCCAATATTCACTGCCTCCCGGCGAATACCCATCTACAACGCAATTTGGTGACGTTTCCCGGAGTAAATCTCATGTCGGATTATCTCGAATTCTTCTGTGGCAGCTGTGGAGAACATCTGCGTGTTCCGGGCGCGACTGCAGCGCACAAGAGCGTCCAATGCCCTTATTGCGACTGGACCGGTCGCCTACCACATACAGCCATCCTCGGGCCGGGCACGACTCAGCAAGAAAAATTCGCTCCGGCCGCAGAGCCGGCTCCCCCTCGTTTTCGAGTCAGCGCCATTTCCAGTCTGGAGAATGCGTTTCGAATCTTCGGGTCCAACTTCCTGTTGTTTGGCATCGGTTTTATCGGTTTGGCGGCCCTCGACGGAATCCCGAGTGTCGTGACGGCGGGCGGTGACGAATTTGAAATGAACTTTCACGCAGGTTCATTGATACTCACGCTCATTGGAATATTCATTTCGATTGGCATGACTCGCGCGGCATTACACGTAGCCCGTGGTGGCCAGGCCGATACTGACATGCTGTTTTCCGGTGCTCCCTATTTCTTTCGAGTCGTCGTTGGAAGTATCCTGTTCTGGTTCGCTACGATTCTGGGCCTGATCTGCTTTATCTTGCCGGGCCTGTATGTACTCACGACTTACTGGTCGTTCAGTCATTTCATCATCGACCAGAATTGCGAGATCATGGAATCGTTCCTTCGCGCTCGAACGTATTCCGTCGGCAACCGGTTCGGAACGATCCGCGTTGCCCTGCTTTCAGTCATCGTAACCCTCCTGGGCATGGCCTGCTTCCTGGTTGGATTGCTGGTCGCCATTCCCGTCGTCAGCCTGATCTGGACCACGGCTTACCTGGCCATGACTGGCCAGTCGGTAAATGTCTCGCGGCCCGGCCCGCGTCCGGTTGCAACCGTTGCCGTTTAGAGACAGATACAACAATCAGGATCGGTGCGCGGCGCTGGCGAAAAGCCTGTTCAAGAATGCGGACCAGAGATTGCCGACCAGCACCTCATTCCAAATTTTCATTTGTCATTTAGTACTTGTCATTTTTCATTGAAACAGGAAACTCAATACGCTCTGAAGAGTAGCCATACCCTGTTCCAGCAGCCGGCACTCAGAACAAGTCGCGCTGTCGCGCTCAACGGGCTAACCTGAACCAACCTAATCGACGCCTTTGTGCTCGATCTGCGGCCAGTACTCGTCAAAGTCAAATTCGGGACTGTTGTCGATATCGTGACACTTGTAGCAGCCGCCATTTTTGGCTTGCTCGAGCGTTTGCCGCATCGAAGCACGAACTTCATCACGGCGTTTGTCCGTTACGTTGATGTCGCCTTCTTCAATGGCCACATGCTCCGAACCCGGACCGTGACAGTTTTCGCAACCGTTCGTGTGCAAATGCGTTTCCGAAATACTCAGATATCCCGTTTTGTACGGGAAGTAATCCTGAGGATTCCAACCGGTTACGTGGCAACTCAGGCATTCGGGATCAAAATGTCGGGCGATCGCGCCGCGACTGTTCGGCGGCTTTACCAGTGATTCCGTCGCGTGAAAATGCGGAGAACTTTCGAACACTTCGTACGCTTCGGTATGACACTCGCCGCACTTTTCATGACCAACGAACTGGGTACCGCGAGGATGAGGCTGCGGTTTTACATCGAGTCCGTCCATCCCCTGAATCTCAAGAATCTTCTGGTAATCAGCGAAGATCTCCATGACTTCGCTCGAGTCATCAAACTCCTTGTCGAGCGTCAGCCGCCCATAGCGAACGGGCCTTTCCTTGTCGTCAAAGAATCCGACCGCACCAACGTACATCCCTTTGGTGCCCACCTGAATAATTTGCGCCTTGGATCCTTTGACCACATCGGGTTCCAGAGTCGGCTCTCCCGCACCGCCAGCCGTCACCACGACATCAAAATCGTGAGGGAACAGCTCGACGACCTTACGAGTCTCTTTCAGCGTCGCGTGGCAAAGCAGCACCATGTAGTCCGGCTTTTCGGCTCGCATCTTCGGCACGGTCCGACTGAGAGCTTCGCCAATCTTCGAAAGCGTAAGCGTTTCACTCACCTGATCTTCCGACCGACCCGACTTGACGATCTTTTTAGCTTCGAGCCCGAGCAGGCCGGTGATCGCAATCTTCTTGCCGCCAGCCTCCACAACTCGATAAGGCTTGTTCAGTTCCAGCAGATCCGCATTGCAGCAAACAAACTTCTCGAACGTGCTGACGGGTTGAAGAATGCCGTTCAGCGAAAGGCGCAAGTCGTCGGGACCGAAGCAAACCGCGTCGTAATTCATGAGCGTCAGCACATCGACCGTTCTTTGAAACTTGATATCCGCCTGTTTTCCGAACCGTCGCACCTGGTTCCCAACGTCAACCTTCACCAACGGCCAACCACGAGCTTCGAGCTCCTTCATTAACGTATGCCGGCGACTGAGCCCACCCTTGGCATTTTCCAGGCCGGTGCAGCCGCAAGGCTCGATATAACCGTGCTGCCGACCGGTGGCAAAAAGAACGACTTTGGGATCTTCCCAGTCGCCAAGGTACGAAACGGTCGCAGTCGCGGAACCTTTGACTCGCTCATTGATGTCCGTCGCAATTTTGCCATTCAACTGCGAAGGCGAGTCAGAATCATCTTCGATGTAAACAGCAGGCTGGACCGGCGACTGACTGGAACCGGACGATTCTTGCTGCTCTTGCGGAGCGTGACTCACCAACCGAATGGTATCGCGAGACAAAGAATCGTCGAACCGTCTAGCCTGCTCTTCGCCGACTTTTGCGCAACCTAACCAGACTTGCACGAGAGCAAAGCCCAGAATCCAAATGCCGATTGAGGCATAACTTTTGTGTGGTTTCGCGTCCGTCAAACTTGCCATCCTGAATAACTCGCTTGTGCATCTTGCGTGTGAGGGTCAGTAGCAGCGACTTCCAGAGGCTGCTCGTGCCGGTCCGCCGTCGCGGTAGTGACTACGTCGCTCAACAACCGGAAATTGTAGCAGAACCCGTGATTCCGGCGACAGATTGACGCGACGCCGCCCTCCGCAACCGCTAGCGACGGCGGAAGAATTTCAGGAAATGCCGACTATTTCACAACGGAAAAGACGACGGAAAGCGTCAGCTCTTCGGCATCCGGGTGGTTCGTTTTCAACTTGATCGTTGCCGGCGGATACCGCTCGCCGCCCGAGTAGTTCACGGACTGGGCACCTGGAGGCACGGAAATCCGGACAGGCACCATTGTGACTTTCCCATTGCTGAAATTGCGAGTTTCATCGACTTCCACCAACAGAACCTTCTCGTCGTCCGGATCGACTTCGACATCCTCAATTTTGAATTCTGGCGCGAACTTCCCTTTCACGATCAGCGAAATTTTCGTTTCCATTCCGCTGGAAGACTGCACCGGCCCCAATTGAACCAGCTGCGTTCGCTTGTTGAAGCGACTACCCGTAATCGAGATGTCGCCCACAATGTTTGCTATCACCGGAATCTCGATCATGCCCGCCTTGGACGAACTCGTCTTGAGCTGCAACTCCTGATAGACCCTTCCCATCGGCAAGCCGGGCTTCATCGTGACTTTGCAAATGACGGCTGACGTCGCGTCTGCCATATCTTCCAGCACATCATCCGGAGCCGTTTGCCATTCGAAATCGAAGAACTCTTGCGTTTCCGGATCGGACCACGTTTCTTCAACAATCGTCAGTCGCTCATCCTTGAATGCATAGACGACAAACTGGCCATCATGCTCGTCCTGGACCGAAACATCACCGAAGACAAGCCGTCGAGGGCGAGCATCAACCATCTGGATCACGCGACCGAAAACCGACAACGCGATGTCCGGGCGAATCTCGTTACCTGAATCGATCGTAGCGGTCTGCCGAAACTCGGTATCGAGACTTTTCGCTACCCACTCCAGTTTGACTTTGCCTTCTTCGCCTGGCCCAATTCGACTGTCTTCAAGATCGCCCACGGTGCATTTGCAAGTGGTACCGGTAACTTTGGGGTACATCGGAGTCTGCGTATTATTGCGGATCACAAACGTGTGTTCGCGCGTCTCGCCGCGGTCCATGATCCCGAAATCAAATTCTTCACCGTCAACGACGTCAATCGATTGCACTTTCCCGGTTTCGAGATCCGCACTGGGAGTCTCATAAACAAGCGGCTTGTTCATCCACTCGAAATCGGGGCCCGGATCGGCATACGAGAGAAACCCGGTTCCGACACCAGCGGACACACCGAGCACAATCGCAAGAACGCATGCGATCACAGTTTTCATCGTGATTCCTCAGCTGAAGAATGGAAGTCGTTTGATAAGTCGTCTGAGAAGTGGCTGGCCAGTCTCCGTATTGTAACAGACGCGAGTTTTCGGCAAGAGTGCCGCCACCATCCGACAGATCCTGGCGAAAGGTGACGACCCTGAGCACGCGGCTGAAGCGCCGCGAACGCCTCCTGTTGCTGCGATTCCGTTGCGTGGGTGTGGCTACCACTCGGCTGGTTTCCAACTGCGAAGCCGCACGAGTTTTGCGCCAATGCCGAGCCCTAACCCAAGTCCCAGAAAAATGACCAGCCAGAAGAACAGTCGCGATGAATTCTCGAGACCGTTCGGCAAGTTCATGCCAAACACACTCGTGATCGTCGCCAAAGGCAAGAACACCGCGGCGATCACGTTCAGTCGATAAGCCGTTTCGACTTGCGCCTCGCTGGCGAGCGCCTGCGTTTCCTGCTGTTGGGCGAGCAGAAAGTCGATCGAATGCTGAGCCTGCTCCTGAAGCAACTCCGCATCCCTGGCGACTTCGATCGCTGCATCCGTTGCATCCTGCAACTCGGCCTGAACATGTTGCGGAACGTGTTGCTGTGCCGACTGGAGCGCATCTGCCATATTGCAGGCGTTGCGGCGCAAGGGAGCCACCACGGCCAGAATTTCAAACCAGTCGCTGGTGCTGGTCGCCGCCACTGCCCTGCCCTCCAGCGACTCAACGGCGTCTTCGTATTTGATGATATGCTCCAGGAGCGTTTCGACTCCATGCCGCCCTTCACTGCAACTCCACTCACCAAGGTTATGACGCCAGAAATAAACAGCGTGGCGTTTTTGGGGGCGAGCCGACAGAGTCGATGTAGATTCGTCGATGCGCGGTGGCAGGTGCAGCATGATGACCAGATGTTCGTGAAATTCATGCGACCTCTGCCGTCCCGATTTGTTTCCAAACCGTTCCCGAAGCTCCTGCGGAACTTCCCATGTACCTGGCAGTTTTTGTTGACGCTGCACTTCGACCGTACTCATCGAGAACCCTCGCGAACCAGAATTGAAATGCCGGCGGGACGTTCCCTTGAACCGGCCAAATTGCATTGAGGGCAATATTATTTGGGTGCCATCTATGGGGAACAAAAATCCGGATGGAATACGAATTTCGCAGGGAAGCTGCCGGTTTGGTGACACGAAAAACATCGCCAAAGTGGACAGTTGGTTGAGCAGCATG
>CALHZT010000355.1 GCA_938040995.1 uncultured Pirellulaceae bacterium
GTTTCGTGAGCGACCTTTTCGATCTCCACGCCACCCTCACAGGATGCCATCAGGACCGGCTTGGCAACGGCACGATCAAGAACGACGCCGAGGTACAATTCGCGAGCGATGTCGCATCCTTCTTCGACAAAGACCTGTCGAACTTTCTGGCCTTCTTCACCAGTCTGAATGGTGACGAGCGTATTTCCGAGCATGTTCCCGGCGGCTGTGGCAGCAGCGTCGGCGGACTTTACCAGCTCGACGCCACGTTGTTCGGGCTTTTCAATGAAGGTACCTTTGCCGCGCCCACCCGCATGGATCTGGGCTTTGACGACTGCGATCGAGCCGCCAAGTTCGGCGTAAGCTTTTTCGGCTTCTTCTGCTGACTTAGCCACAATTCCGCGGGGGACCGTGATACCCGCATTACGGAATAATTGTTTTGCCTGAAATTCGTGGATCTTCATGCCGAACGGGCTCGCTTAATATTACGTGGATTGGAATCGCGGATTATAAATTTCGCGGAATTCCGTGGTCAACCGGCAGCACAAACGCCTTGGTTGCAGCGTTCCGGTGCAGATTCGACAGAATGCCAGGATTAACGGAGTCGAAATTGACTCGAATGGGCTGCATGCCCTCCGACGTGCACCGACGTTCCCCCCAAGGAGTGCTGCACCCAAACTATGTAGCTTTCCTCACAGCCATAAAGGGGGAGGGATTCGTAAAGTTATGCTTGTAATATATTGGTAGACAGAAGCGGTGCGGTTGTTCATCGCCACGCAACGCAGGCAAGGCCGAGTATCTCGTTAATCCGTTCAGTGTTTTATGACGAATTTTGCCTCAGTCTTTAAAAAGGAAGTCACTCGGCTTGCCAAAAAGGAAGCGCGAGCCGCCGTTGGTACGCTTAAGGAACAATTGGCCAAGTCGCGAAAACAGGTGGCTGAACTACGAAGCGAGGTTCGGGCACTGAACAAAAAGATCGACTTGATACTGAAGCACCAGGCGAACGACTCGGCAATCTCTATTCAGGAAGCCGCCGGTGACGAGATCAGTTTCCGGTTCTCGCCCAAGTCGGTGCGGGCTCACCGTAAACGAGTCGACATGTCGGCTGAACAGTACGCGATGCTTCTCGGCGTATCGATGCAGACGGTTTACCACTGGGAACAGGGTAAGTCCCGTCCGCGCAAGTCGCAATTGGCCACGTTGGCGGCGGTGCGTAAGCTCGGCAAGAAAGAAGCCAACCGTCGACTGGCGCTGGCAATGAAGAAGAGTTAAGGCGCCAACTACATTCCGCCAATTGCTCGTTGGCTTGGCGCTTTAGCAGCTCACCAGCTTAGGATCGTTCGATCCATTCGTGTCGAATCTCCGTTCATGACGACTCGATTACGGCCTATGGCCGTCTTCCCCGCGAACGCGGGGACCCACGCGAAGCGTATTAACGCTCAATGTCTTTCCCTGCATCAAAAAGCCAAACCGATTCAATGGATTCCCGCCTGCGCGGGAAAGACGGAGGAAGATCAGGCAGTAATTTCTCGAACGATCCTTACCGCTTTAGTGGCTCACTCACCAGAATCGCCAGCGGGACCAAAACGAACAGCGGCACCCAGGCGGCCAGAGCCGGCGGTATCATGCCCTGCACGCCCATGCCGTTGCACACCAGCACGACAATCGCAAATCCAATAATTGCCAACACGCTTCGCGCGGATTGCAAAATGACGGCTTTGGAGCGACCGTTATCAAACACGAACGGCAGCCCCAAAAAGATCAGAGTCATATCGAGAAACGGCTGAACAAATCGCGAGTGAACCATCACTCTGACTCCCGGCGCGTGATCGATACGCCCGGTTCGCAAGCCATCAACAAGCGGCATCGTCGCCGTACACTGATGCCATTGCCGGCCACGCCGCAGCTGGTCAATCGACACATTGCTCGCCACAAACACCTGGTTCGGCAACAGCCCCGGCATCGTCGCCGAAGTAACGGCGGCGACGTGGCCTCGGACTTTGAACGGCTCGGCCTTTGTCAGATCGCCATCCGTCCGAACGTTCTCCAGCAGAAATCCGTCCGGGTGCGAATCATCGGCCGGCAAGAACCTCGCGACATCCGCGACGAGCTTGCGCCCGACCGTACCCCAGTTCTGCGGCAACTGAAACCTTGGCGCCGTGATTTCCAGCTCGGCAAGTCGTATCGACTGGCCATTCAGCAAAATGTCCGTTTGCGGATCGTACTTTGGTTGAATCTTCTCCGGCTTTCGACTGACAAGATCCTGGGCATTGCGACACAACTCGGTGCGGAACATGGGAACCCAGACTTCGCGATTGACCACAGCCAGAATCGCAACCAGGAGCGAAGCAAGAACCAGTGGCTTGGCGACTCGCCATCGTGAAACGCCAGCCGCCATGAGCGCTGTCAGCTCACGATCGCGCTGCATCCAAGCCAGCGTGAGTGCCGCGGAAAGTAACGCCACGTTGCGGCCCGCGAGATCAAAGAACCAGGGAATCCGCGCCCCGTAGTACCTGCCAAGGATGACTGCCAGCGATTCCGACGACTTTACCGAATCGACAAACTCCGTCAGGTTGCCCACAAAATCGGCAACGACAAAGATCCCCAGCAAACTCAGAAATATCATCAAAAACACGCGAAAGTACTGAGCCAGCAGGTATCGGTCCATCCTGTTCATACGACAGCTGCCATCCGGGGGAATTGCGTTTTGCGTTGAGTTCTGTTGTATTTTGTTGAGTGACTTTTGTCAGTCGTCAAATTCCAGTAGCCGCCCTGAAGGAAACGATTTCCTTGTCCGCGAATTCTCAGGCACCGAAGCCCGATCAATCGCCAGGAGCACGGCCGTCCGTGCCGATGGATCCCGCCGCAACGAAATCCGCCGCAACGAAATCCACCACAATAGAATCCGCCACGGTCGCCCGGGCATTACAAACCGGCCATCGCACAGTCGCTACCGGAAATTCGCCTCGTAAAAACCGGCTGCTTGCAAGCCTCGTGTATCCGAAGCATTGCCCGTTATGTCGCTCGGAATTCGAAAACGAATCCACGCTGAACAACCTTTGCACTGGTTGCCGCATCTCCATTGTGCAGAACCAGGCCGGTTACTGCACATCGTGTGGACGTAGCGGCATGCACGCCTCGGGCACCGGGTGCGTCGCTTGTGCGAGAGAAAAGAACCGGTTCGATGGCGTCATTTGTCTTGGGCCGCATCGTGGCTTTCTCCGCGAAGCAATTGTACGGATGAAGCACGCTGGACAACAATCTCTAACTGACGCTCTAGGCAGTCTGATCGCAGAACAAATGGCGAAACAGCTAGCAGGCCAAATCCCGGAGTTTTTGCTGCCGCTGCCAATGCACTGGAAACGTCGGCTGCTTCGAGGCGACGGTGCCAGCATGATCCTCGCAAAGGCGACTTGTAGAGCAAGCGGCATCCCACTCAACCGCCACGCTCTCTTCTGCACTCGACGCACAAAGAAGCAAAGTACGCTGAGCGTGACCGGGCGACAAAAGAACGTAAAAGGCGCTTACGATGTCCGCGATGCAAGATCGGTAAAAGGCAAGCGAGTTGCCATCGTGGACGACACGATGACCAGTGGTGCGTCGGTCAACGAAGCCGCCACCGTTCTAAAACGCGCCGGTGCCAAGTCGGTGTTTGCGATCGTCGCCGCGAGGGCGGTGTAATTTATTGCATCGGCACGAGGCTCTGTTGAACAATTTTGAGCGGTACGGTGCTCCCGCGGTTCCGAATAGCCACTACGGCCACCCTGGCCAACCCGTTCAACCGCACGAACAACGCCGAACCGGCACCACTACAAAACCGGACGCTAACGCGTGGCGGCTGATGGGCGTAAAAAATCGTCGTGTTCCCATCAGCCGC
>CALHZT010000356.1 GCA_938040995.1 uncultured Pirellulaceae bacterium
AGGAATGGGAAAGCAAACAGCTCGGAAAAACACTGCAGTCAAAAAAGAACCAAGCTTACGATGAATGCAAACAAGCGACCCAAACGTAACACTATAAAATACGCACAAAAACATTTTTGACAGGCCAGCCTCGCCCTCCCGCGCCGCGAAGCTCCCGAGCCGTGAACGTTGAATCGACGGAGCGACCCACGACGCTTAGTCCGCTTTGTTGTTCTTGATCTCGTATCGCTTGATTTTTCGATCTAGCGTCGAGCGTTCGATGCCGAGAATTTTCGCAGTACGGCTCTTGTTCCAGCTGTTGGCGTTTAATGCCGACATGATGTGCCGTCGTTCGGCTTCGGCGAGCGTAATTGGTTCGTATTCCTGGTCGTCCGTACCACCGGAGATGATGGCGGACTCGCCCACGGTGGCGAGCTTCGAGAGATTCAGGTCCTCGCTGTGGACTTCCTGGCCCCGCGCAAGCAGCACAGCCCGTTCGATCACGTTGCGAAGCTCGCGGACGTTTCCCGGCCAACGATACGACTTGAGTTGAGCCGCCGCCGGCTGCGAAAACCCGTCGAGCTTTCGACCGGTCTCCTGCTTGTATCGGTTGAGAAAATGAGTCGCGAGTTCCATCACATCATCGCCGCCCCGCTTTCGGAGCGGTGGCACGATGACCTCAACGACATTCAGGCGAAAGTAGAGATCGCGCCGGAACGTTCCCTCGGTCACGGCCTTTTCCAGATCGCGATTCGTCGCCGCGATCACGCGCACATCGCAAGTGATCGCCTCGGCTCCACCGACTCGTTCAAACGCATGCCCTTCCAGAACGCGCAGGAACTTGGCCTGGATCTGTTCACTCATTTCGCCGATCTCATCGAGCATCAGCGTGCCCTTGTCGGCGGCTTCGAACTTGCCAATCTTTCGTTCCGTTGCACCCGTAAACGAACCCTTCTCGTGCCCGAAGAGTTCGCTTTCCAGAAGCGTTTCTGACAGCGCGGCACAATTCAGGCAGACGAAAGGCTGCTCTTTTCGCGGGCTGGCAAAGTGGACCGCCCGCGCGACAAGTTCTTTGCCGACTCCACTCTCACCACGGATCAGCACCGTCGCTTTGCTCGGCGCGGCGCGAAGAATCTCCTTGTGGACCTGCTCCATCGCCTTACTCGAGCCAACAAGCTGACTGTTTTCTCCCAGCTGGGAACGCAACTCGGTAATCGCCGCCCGGAAGACTTCGATGCTCTCGCTCAGTTCCTGAGTGCGGTTGAGATTGGAAAGAGTCAACGCGATCGTGTCTGCCACGGCGAGCGTGAACTCGAGATCGTCTGGATCGGGGCGTTTCGTTTCATCCGTCGAATAGGTATGAATCAACCCGACGACTCGACCATTGGCCCGTATCGGTGCGCAAATCACACTTGTTGCGTGGATCTCACCCTGGCTGTCCCGCCCTCCAAGAACCGAATCGTTTTCGACATTTCGCGCGAGGACGGCTTCGCCCTCACGTAGAACAGTCGCCGAGAGAAACTCGGACAGCCGATTGTAAACCGGTTTTAAATCCGATCGCGATGAAAGCAGGACAAGCTCTTCGTCGCCCTTCGCCTCCTTCGCTTCAGCGGTCAACAAATAGAGTCCGCCTGCGTCGATATTTGTCTGGTCGAATAGTGCCTCGAGAGCACAAGCCGCAATCGCCTGCTCATCGGCGAGGTTCTGGATATCGTACGTCAACTTGCAGAGTCGGTCAGAAGCCTTGCGAACCTTGGGGATGTCGGTGTCGCCGCCGCTTTCGAACTTTGGATTTTCATGAAAACGCGACTTGTCCCGCCGATGCGTAATCGTTGTCGGTTCGTGAATCAGCAGCTGTCCCGATTCGTGATCCGTCAGATGAACATCGGAAGGTGGATACGAACCGTCGGGAAATGCCGCGGAGAGATCGTGGACAAACGCGAGTTGCGTATTGGCGACTCGAAAGACCTCGCCCGCCGCCAGTTGATGGTCGCCGCGGACGCGATTCCCGTCCATTTCTGTACCATTGCGACTGCCAAGATCACGAAGCGTCCAGGCTCCATTCGACGAGAAGACTTCAGCGTGATGCCGCGAACAGCGATCATCCTTGACGACAATCTGATTGGTTGGAGCTCGCCCAATGGTGACGGTGCGACCTTCAACCAGCCTGAAAACATCGGACCACTTGGGGCCCTCTCGCACGACCAGATATGCCAACATGAAAAACTAGTTCTCCGCTTGGTTCTTCTCAGCGTTGAGCTTACCGCTCGTCGGGGGCTGGCCAAAGAGCGTTTTGCTGTTCTGGTTCCATTGTCACGATCGTGAGAACCCGCACATTCGTACCCGCTCGCATGTCGGGAGGGTTCTGTAGCCCTGAGCCCCGAAAAGGGCTGCGGACATGATGAATTATAAGCCGTCGGCGATCAGCCTGGTGGACCGTTGCACGCTTCCTGCGATTTCCGGTGGCAAGTTGGGCCCCAGTAGAGAAAAGAGTAACCTAAAAACGGGTGTTTTCTTGCCAAACGGCGATGGCACAATTACGCTAAAAATAGCCGTCAATGTACGGTTTCCCAAGAATCCTCCTGATCATGTCGTCGAAAAGAGCCAATCAGAATGGCCGACGATCAGAATTCAGAGAATCAGGCATATCCTTCAAGGAACAACCTCAATGCTTCGGTACTTTCATTGTCTCGTTCTGGCTGCGGCAATTACATGCGGCTGGGCCGGCAGTTCGAACGCGCAAATTCTTCAACGAGCCGTCGGTGGCGTCTCGATCGATGCGGCTGGCCAGATCGGTTCGATCTCCAAGGTGGAGCAGCAATCCGTCATCAAGGAATTGCGATCGAGGATCGGTGAGGCTCCTGAAGATCTCGAGTCGTTTGTCGACATGCGGATGATCTCGATCAAGGGCCTCGTCGAACAAATCGCCCAATCAAATACGAAGGGCGTCGCGCTGTCTGACGAAGTTCGCTACCTCGCAGGCCTTCAGCGAATTGAATACGTCTTTGTCTATCCGGAGAGTAACGACATCGTGCTGGCTGGTCCAGCCGAAGGTTGGAAGCTCGCCAATGATGGCACTGTCGTTGGTGTGACGACTGGAAAGCCGGTTGTCATGCTCGACGATTTGCTCGTAGCATTGCGAACTGTGGAACGAGCCGCCACCGAGGGAATCACGTGTTCGATCGACCCGACGGCAGAAGGTCGTCAGGCACTTGAGGCGTTTATCAAGAAACAAACGGTGTTCAGTCGCCGAGTCGTCAAGGGTGTCAAGAACGCACTTGGTTTGCAGCAAGTCACTTTGACGGGCGTGCCGCAGGATAGCCACTTCGCGAGCGTGCTTGTGGCCAGCGATTATCGAATGAAGCGATTCGCGATGAATCTGGAGAATGCACCGATTGCCGGCATGCCTGGTTTTATCGACTTGCTGAAGAAGAATGGCGGCGGACTCGACAACATGATGCCACGTTGGTGGATGGCTTGCGATTACGATTCGATCGCCCGCACCGATGATGGACTTGCGTGGCAAATCCGCGGGCAAGGCGTCAAAGTCATGACCGAGGACGAGATCGTTTCCGCGAGCGGGAATGTGAAAGGTTCTGGCAAAGCGAATCCACTCGCCGAAGCATGGGCCAACACGATGACGGAAAAGTACGATGAGCTTTCGGCGAAGACTCCCATCTTTGGCCAGTTGCGAAATATCATGGATCTCAGCGTGGTAGCTGCACTGATCGAGAAAGAAGATCTTTGTGGCAAGTCGGGATGTGATTTGTCGACTCTTCAGGACGCTTCCACGGTTGCGATCGAAAAATGGCAAACGCCAAAATCGGTAGCGACTGAAAGTAGCTTCGTGAAGAAGGGCCGCGAGTACATCATCACCGCGTCCGGTGGTGTCGAAGTCGATTCCTGGAAAGTCGCCGACAACACCGAAGTGGTTTCAGCGATCAACGCGAAGCGTGATGCCGCCGGCTCAGCCGACGGATGGCGCTGGTAAGTCAATCAATACAACATTGATACCTGTGCCCACTGCGTAAGCGAGAGACGCTGCTTCGGTAGTTCTGGCTTACTCAGCGGGTTTTCTATGCGCTCTTCTTGCACCACAACTGGCTGAAAAATCAGCTGAAAATCTGGATGAGAACGCGGGGCATTCCGTGTTTTCTTGCCAAGCCACCTCGCGAACGCTTAGTCTCAAGGAACAGATGTTGAAAGGCTTCGCTCAGAGAAACAAAAGAATTTAGTAACCATTCACGGATATTGGCGTTTCCTCAGGTTCGAAAGGGTCAGGCACAAATTTTCGGCGTTTGTCCGCAAAGCGAAATAAGTCAGTTTGCCGCCGAAAAATTGAGCCAGACCCTTGCCCGCATGAACGGTT
>CALHZT010000357.1 GCA_938040995.1 uncultured Pirellulaceae bacterium
TGACGTTCTCGAAGAATTGCTCGACAATCGGGCACACATCATGATCGTCGTCGACATGCATGGTGGCTTGCAAGGCATCGTAACGCTCGAAGATGTGGTCGAGACGCTGATTGGTATCGAGATCGTCGATGAGGTCGATCAAATCGACGACATGCGCATTCTTGCACGACAGAAATGGGAAGAGCGGATGCAAAAGGTCGGTATTGACGTTCGTGAGCCAAAGGCAGAAGAGCCTGCCGAGGAAGCCGAGCCACAGCCTTCGTCGGACAAGGCCCATTAGGCCTGGCTCGAATGCGGGCCTAGGACGGGCTATTGAAAGCTCGGGCAATTCCCGCAACGGCAAGATGTCGTCGCTGCGGAATTGCGGAGTTGCGGAATGCGGAATTGCGGAATGCGGAGTTGGGTTACTCTCGTTTCTCGCCTACCAATGCTTCGTTGAATTCTTCCGCCAGAACGGCGGGCCAGGTCAGCCGGAAGGTGCTGCCTTTTCCGGGCTTGCTCTCGGCGGTGATCTCGCCGCCGTGCTCCTGAGCAATCTTTTGCGTAACGGGTAGTCCAAGGCCCGTACCGCGATTCCCCTTCGTCGACTCGAAAACGACGAACACTCGAGCGAGATCCTGTTCGCTAATGCCTTTGCCATTGTCTTTGACGACGGTAGAAATCAGCTTTTCATCGACATCGTATTCGACGGTGACTTCGACGATTCCATTCTCCACTTCATCGCAGGCATCAATCGCGTTGGTCACGACATTCAGTATCGCGTGATGCATCGAAGTACTATCAAAGACGAAGCTTGGCAGCTCGGCGACTGGTTCCCATTTTAGCGTGACATTCAATTCCGTCGCGCGGCTGTTCATCAGTTCGATCACCTCACCGACGACTTGGCAGAGATCCGCCGGCGCCATTTCCGGTTCACGCTCCTTGCTGTACGTCAGCATGTCGAGGACCAGTCGCGAGATCTTTTCCTGGTTCCGCTCGACGATTCCCCAGCCCTTCTGAATCAAATCCGTTTCGCTGGCTTTGAGGCCTTCTTCAATCAGGTAGCTGCCGCCGCGAATGCCCTGAAGAATATTCTTCACGCTGTGGGAGAGGCCCGCGATCGTTTGGCCAATCGCAGCCAGTCGCTCTGCCTGCACCATCGCGGAGTAGTAGGACGTGTCTTCCACCGCAAGCGCCGCCTGGTGGCCGATGGCCACCATGAGCTTGAGGTGTTCTTCATTGAACTTGGGCGACATTCCGCGAAGCGTCTTTCCGGGAGCCGTATAGGTATCAATGTAGATCAAACCGACGATCCCGTAGCGACCCTGCATCGGAACCGCGATGGCTTCACGAACACCCATTGTCACGATACTTCTTGCCGCGTCGAATCGTTCGTCCTCACTGGCGTCGCTGGTCAGCACGCCCTCCGAATTGCTCATGACGTAGTCGGTGATCGTCTTGCTGATCGACAGTTTTTCCTCGTCGGGCGTGCCCGGACGATTGTGTCGCACCTTCGGTTCCAGTGCGGACGTGTCGCGATCAGTCAGCAGGATGCAGCCGCGATCGGCTTCGACCCATTCAAAGATCAGTTCCATGATGCGAAGGAGCAGTTCGTCGATATCAAGCGTGTGGCTTACTGCAAGCGAAGTGCGATACATGACCTGCAAGTTGCTTCTGGCTCGAGCCAGCCACGGGGACACGCCTTCCTCTTCTTTATCAAACTGGCCATCGTGCCGCAGCGACTTGACGATGCGGGATTTTTCGCCCTGATTCATCGACGAGATCAGTTCCACATTGTCTGTGTTGTGAGATACGTTGACATCTGTGCCGGTGAAGATCATCAACGTCGCGCCGATTTTCAGGCGATCACCACTCTGCAGTTCATGGCGGTCTCTCCGTGCGTCATTGATGAACGTGCCATTCGAGCTGTTGAGATCGACAACATGGTAGCCATCCCCGACGTCGTCCTGTCGAATTTCGGCATGTTGTCGTGAGACTTCGGTGTCGTTCAGGCGGATTGTGTTTGTGGTGTCACGACCCAACGACACGCAAACTTGCGCAAGGTTGAAGCGTTTTCCCTGGTCGGGACCTTGAATCACAAACAGCGAAGCCACAGCGAGTCCCCCGATAAGATCGCGATCAGAGCGATCCTGGATGAATGGAAGATTCCGCGTGGCAACAACTACGCGGCGCGGGAATCAACCAGCAAGCCCTCAATTTTACGAATCAGCGCTGCGAAGTGGTAGGGCTTGGCAAGAATGGCGTCGGACCCCGATTCCTTTTCCTGTTGGCGAAGATTTCCCAGCAGCAGCAACCTTGCGGGTTGTTCCTTGTTCGAATCAAGGAAGTCGTCGGTGCTAATATCTTCTCCACTTAGCGACTCGACATCCAGCACGATAACGTCCGGATCGCAGCTTCGAGCCAGTTGAATCCCCTTTTGCGGTTGGCGAGCACTGATGGTTTCGACGCCCTTCCGCTGGAATACCGCATGTAAGACTTCCGCCGAGTCGGCATTGGCATCGACGATGAGGACTTGTGATGGTGATGCGTTTTTCATGGCGTTCTGCAGCGTTTTGCAAAAAGTAGGGGGCGGAGGAGGCGAAGGTTAGCCATTGAAGCGGGGATGATCAACGGCATCTCAACGAGTGTCCGTCATTGAGACCAAGCCTGTGCCAGCACGTCTGCCACCCTTCTCCTTGCCGATCTCGCTACCAGACTTGCCCTCGCGGGCATTTCTCTTTTTCGGCTCACATATCCCGCCAAAAGCGGCGGAAACTGCAAAAGCCAGCGGTAAACCCTTCGGCGATTACGAAAAATTTGCCGGCTGATTTTGACCATCACTGTCCGCAGGAGGAAGTATTCAAAAAATCGGCCTTTACCCCATCGGGGGTTATCGCAACAATGCGTCCGCTCTTGGAAAAGAGGCGGAATTGCGCCGCCACTTTTTACTTGAATATTTAACGTCCCTGTCGGTCATGGATGACCAATTACAGCAAGGAGTGCTGACCGTGACGAAGCAATTCTCACATGCCCTGTTAGTGGCAGTTTCTTTTTTGTTCGTGGCTCCCACCGCGTTGCTCGCTCAAAACGCGCCTCAGCCGGGTACGCGAATCGCTGTTGTCGATATTAGCTACATCTTCAAGAACCACCCCGGGTTCAAATCGAAGATGGAGCAAATGAAGACCGAGGTTCAGGCGTTTGAAGAAACGCTTCGCGGTCGCGGCGAGCAGATTAAAACGATCAGCGAAGAAATGAAGGCGTTCAAGTCGAGCAGCCCTGAATACAAAGCCAAGGAAGCTCAGATCCTGAAGATTCAGGCAGATGGGCAGGCAGCCGCGGCCCTCAAGAAGAAGGATTTTCTTGAGAAGGAGTCGCAGATCTACTATTCGACGTACAACGAAGTCGTCAGCATCATTCGCGAATTTTCGCTGAAGCATGGAATCGGCCTCGTTGTTCGCTTCAACAGCGAAGACATCAATCAGGAAAAGAGAGAGTCGGTTCTCGAAGGCATCAACCGTGCCGTTGTGTTTCAGCATCGCCTGAACATCACGACGTTGATCCTGGATTCGATCAATCGAAGTGCCGTTGCTACAAAGCCGGGTGCGCCGGCTCGCCAGTAGACGCGTCCTGTCGACTTTTTATTCGCCTCTCCTCGTCAACGTTGCTTTTCCCTTGATCAAGAACGCTCGCCGACAACGAACGATCAACCAGCCCGTCTCGCTCAGTGGCTTTAGTTACTGGTCGGGGCAGGATGTTACGGTCGAATTTCATCCGGCTCCGGAGAATACCGGATGTACGTTTGTTCGAGTCGATCTCGATTCACGGACGCTGATTCCAGCTGCCGTACAGAATCGAATTGAGACTCCCCGGCGAACGACTTTGGCCGCGGAAGGGTGTTCCGTCGAAATGGTTGAGCACGCGTTGTCAGCGCTTGCAGGCTTGCAAATTGATAACTGTTTCATTCACGTAAGTGGATCGGAGATGCCTGCGTGGGACGGGTCGTGTCGCGACGCGGTTCAGGCACTTTGCGAAGCCGGCGTTACAGAACAGGATAGCGAGCGGGAAACGCTTGTTGTTGACAAGGTCATTCGTGTTGGTGACGAACAGTCGTGGATCGAAGCCCGCCCACCGGCGACTCGAATGAGCACGATTGCCTACGAGTTAAACTACGGACCCGGGCCCATCGGTCACCAGTCGGTGGAGTTCGCATTCAATCCGGAACGATTTCGTGAAGAGATCGCATCGGCGAGAACGTTCTTGCTCGAGTCAGAAGCCGAAGCCATGCTCCGGGCTGGCATTGGCGAAAAAGCGACTTATGAAAACTTGCTTGTATTTGCTGAGGACGGGCCGCTAGGAAACTCATTACGGTTTCCTGACGAATGTGCCCGGCACAAAATTTTGGACATCATTGGTGACCTTGCACTCACCGGGTTTGATGTTCACGCCGACATTGTGGCTTACCGCAGTGGGCACCGGCATAACACGGAGCTGGCTCGTCAGCTTTGTGAAGTTTACGACACGACTTGCATTCAGGGACAAGCGGTTTAGCCGGACAGGACGTCCTGTGTTAAACCGTGTTAGCAGCTAAAAAGTCGAAGAAGGTTGCCATCAAAAAATGACGCGTATCATCGCCAATACCGCCCACATCGATCCGCGTGCCCAGCTTGGTGATGATGTTCGCATTGGGCCGTTCAGTTATATCGGTCCCGATGTCTCGATCGGACGCGGGACGATTATCGAAAATAATGTAACGCTCAAAGGACAGACGACGATTGGCGAGTTCAATCATATTCATCCGGGAGCCGTTATTGGCGGGGAACCGCAGGACATCAGCTACGCGGGAAGTCCAACTTCGGTTCAGATTGGCAATCACAATGTGATTCGCGAATCGGTAACGATCAATCGCGGTACAGAAAAAGACCGGGCCATCACGACGATCGGTGATCACTGCTATCTGATGGCATGTTCGCACGTGGCTCACGATTGCCTGGTCGGAAACCATGTGATCATTGCCAATGGTTCCATGCTTGGCGGACACGTTCACGTCGAAGATTATGCTTCGATCTCTGGTGCAGTCGCAGTACATCACTTTGCACGCATCGGAAGTTTCAGCTTTGTCAGTGGCGTCAGTCGCGTTTTGCACGATGTTCCACCTTTCATGCTGGTGGAAGGCGTACCGACTCGCCCACGTTGCGTGAACATGGTGGCACTGAAGCGAAACAATTTCGCGAAAGAAACGATCAAGGCGTTGTCCGACGCTCACCGCTTGCTCTACCGGGCAAAGGTAGGGCTGGATCACGCCCGGGAAATTCTACGAACGAACAATCAGATGGTGCCACCTGTGACTCATTTGCTCGAGTTTGAGCAGGAGAAGCAGGAAGGTCGTCACGGTCGGGCTCTGGATCGACCCGACAGGAGAGTTGCAGCTTGAAAACGAAAGTTGCAGTCATCGGGGCAGGGCATCTTGGGCGGATTCACGCTCGACTGCTATCTGAATTGCCTAACGCGGAGCTCACGGCGATCGTTGACCCGATCGAATCGGCTCGGGAATCAGTCGCCGAAGAATGCGGCACGCGATCTGAAGCATCCGTTGCATCCATTTATGACGAGATCGACGCTGCTATCGTTGCTGCTCCCACGGAACTGCATCATCAGCTGGGAGTCGATCTGCTTTCTCGCGGTATCCATGTTCTGATGGAGAAACCGCTGGCGATCACTGAGTCTGAGGCGGACCATCTGGTTGACGTTGCGGAAAATCATGACTGCATTTTGCAAGTCGGTCATGTGGAACGTTTTAATCCGGCTTACGCTGCCGTCGAAGAGAAGCTTGTCGAGCCAAAATATGTCGAGTCGCGTCGAATGGGGAGTTTTACTTTTCGCTCTCTCGGCGTTGGTGTCGTTCTGGACTTGATGATTCACGATATCGACTTGATCCTGCAGCTAGTCCGCAGCGACGTCGTGGACGTGCAGGCCCTGGGGACTTCGGTGCTCACGGAGCATGAAGATATGGCACAGGCGAGATTGACGTTTCGCAATGGGTGCGTGGCGAACCTGATGGCTTCGCGAGTCGCCATTCGTGCCGAGCGAACGATGAGCGTCTACTGTCCCACAGCGTACGCAGGTATCGATTTTGCCAAGCGAAACGTCGAACTGGTAACGCCGAATGACCGAATTGTCGATCGCGAGTTTAACGCGGCCGACGTTCCGCACGAAGATCGCGGCGATTTTTGCAAGAATGCGATCCATTCATTGATGCGCTACGAAGAGCTGACGGCGGAAGAATGCAATCCCTTGCAGGATGAGCAGCGAGATTTCCTGACCGCTGTTCGAACTGGCCAGCTGCCGCAAGTTACCGGTGCCCATGGCCGTGATGCAGTCGCAGTCGCTTCGAGGGTTTGCGACGCGATCGCTGCTCATCAGTGGAACGGTTCCGCCACAGGCCCCGTTGGACCGTTTGCGATGCCTGGTCCAACGATTCTCCAGACTCCAGCCATTTTCGAAGCCGCTCGCGAGCAGCGCAAGGCTGGCTAGAGCGTACTTCTTTGGCCGTTGACGGCATTTTGCCGTTGTCTTGACGGATAATTCGTCGTGGATCACGCCAGTTTGAACTCCGTAGCCTGCGAATCATACTGGAGTCAAAATCTCATAGCGACTTTCAGGAGTTATTGGCTTGGTCGATATTCGAATCGCGATCGTACTCGCAGCACTCTGTGCCTGCGTTGAGTGTAGTGCACAAGATTGTCCATGCGGCGCGGGAACAATGTCGCCGCGGATGCGTGCTCTCTTGATCCCACAGGAATTCAGAGGCACCGACTTGCGAGATGCGTGCCGCGCACACGATTCTCGCTACGACGATGGTGGCTCACGCATCGAGTGTGATCGCCAGTTCCGGTCGGATCTCTACGACGCGTGTGCATGCTCCGTCAATCCATGCAGATGCCGACGATTGGCCCGGAACATGTATCGCGCTGTCCGATTGTTCGGTGGAAGATCCTGGCGAATTCGACAGGGCATCGTGCCAACGCCGCGACGCTATTTTCCGCACTGATCGCCAGTGGGTTGCATCCGGCAGTCAGCTGCCGTCTTCGAGTTCGGCGGACTGAAACGGCAACGCATTTTCAGGTTCCATCTCTGTAGCAGGCTAGACCTTAAATAAGCAATGATCTGGTCGATTTTGGGTGGAAGATGTTTGCGCAGTGGTGTCGCCTTGGCCGGAGGCCGACGTTTGGGTTGCGGTAATTTCGATGCTGCAAGTTGGTTTGGTTTTCGTGGTTCAGTAGTG
>CALHZT010000358.1 GCA_938040995.1 uncultured Pirellulaceae bacterium
AAAATCAGGAGCTCGTCGATCAGGACGGATTGACCAAGGCCCCAATTCGTACGAACAACAGTGATCCAGTCGACAATGAACACCAAAAAGACCGCGAGTGCGATCCAGAGTCCCAGATGCAGTTGATGCATCCCACGAACCCAGCCGCCAGAAATGGGTGTCGTGTTATCGCCGCACGCGATCACGATCAGTCTTGCTGCGAATCCGGAGAGAGCGATACCACTACAGGCGAGGAGGATTCTCAGCCCGCAGAGATCCAAAGGTTGCGCACCGGCGTCGTGACCCAGCGCAAGCGCGCAGACGACGGCGATGAGCATGATTGTACGCAAAGTTGAAACGCCGTCAGAGAAGTGAAGACCAGCAGAGAATTTGATAGTCAGCATTCCAGCGTAATTCAGCGACCTGCTTCACTCAACAGAGGCGTAGTAAGGTAGTTCCGACTGTAGCGATTGTCAGGAAAGTACTGCGGACTCGCGCACAAAATTCGGATGGATCGCGGTGAGTCAACTCTTGCGCCACCCTATGGGCTGTAAGCTCGCTGGAATGCCGCACGCGTAATCCGTTTCGGGGACCTGGTTATCACGCAATTTGGCAGCGCTTTCGAAAACGGCTTGGTAGGGAGGGATGCGCTGGGCGATGCGGTGAGGTCAAGTCGCTTCAGCCCCGACAGTTGCTGCACTGCGATGATCCCCTCGTGCGACAAAAGGACGCGGCACAAACTGAGCGAGCGCAAGGTTTCTTGAGACGACGACAACTGAGCGATTCCAGATCCATCCAACGGGTTGCTACCAAGATCCAGTTCTTCGAGCGAAAGATGACCAAGATGCTTGAGCATTAAATCTGTAATCTGGTTGCCAGACAATCGGATAATGCGGAGCCTTCGAAGGTCTTTAAGATGCACGAGCCCTTTGCCACCAATCGCGCCGGGATCGGCGGCTTCAGCGGCGCCAAACGACATCATCACGACTCGGGGGCTGACTTCCAGGACCTCCAGCTGGTGAAGTCCACTCAAGTGGGCGAATCCTGCATCAGTAATTCCAAAACTGCCCAATCGCAGGCTCTTTAAACGGCGTAGCGACCGCAACACGGCCAGCGTTTCGTCCGTGAGGACCTCGTCGTGCCCAGCGAGTACCAGTCGCTCGAGCCCGACAAAGTGCTGCAACTGATCGAGCGCATCCAGATTGCCCGCAAACAGCCGCCAGGCTTTTGCATCGACAACGTCATAGTCGCCGCTTAGCTTGCCAAGCCAGCCAGGTCGCGGATCGCGACCTTCCACTTGATGTCGATAAGCCACTTTGCCACCAGCCTCGAGAAACAGGGAGACGGCGCGTTCTTCCGTCCGCACTCGTTCGACTTTGAGACCAATCGCGACGGAGAACAGTGTGACGAGCATCAGAAATGAGCGCAAGCTGACACGCTTGGGAACGAATCGGGTTAGCGATGAGAGGTTCGCACCGGACATCGAAGTTCCACACCGTTGCTCGCAGGATGACATCTCGCAAACACAGTATAGAGCAAGCAGGCGATGGCACCCAATTGAGGCGCGTACAAGCGGTGCCCTGCCGTTCGCCTAACCTTGCAACCAGCTTGGCAACACGTCCCGAGGCGGAAGCTGGGTGACCACGACATCCACGATGTCCGACACACCGGTGATTTCGTCGAGTGCGGATTGCGGCGGCGCGCTATCAAGATTCAGAACGCCCACAGCGTTTCCGCCGGCATCGGCGCGGCCGACGGACATCTGTCCGATGTTGACGTTGTGCTTGCCGCAAATGGTTCCCACATTACCGATGATTCCGGGCACATCGTTGTGCGTAAACATCAACATCGTTCCATCGAGATACGCTTCCAGTCGGTGTTCGCCCAGCGTAATCAGTCGCGGCATCTCGTTCCCAAACAGCGTACCTGCGGCCACAAACGACTTGTCACTATCCGTCACGACTTCGGCAACGATCGAAGAACTAAACGCGCCCTTGTCCGATTCGGACACGGTGGTGACTTCGATCCCGCGATCCTTCAGCAGCACTTCCGCGTTGACGATGTTGACGTCTTCGTCCATCACATTTTCAATCAGGCCGGCGCAAAATGCCGACGTGAGCAACCGGGCGTCCTGCCTGGCCACGTCGCCTCGCATGGTCAACTTGCACTTGCTGATACTGCCGGTGTGCCACTGAGCCAACAGAACGCCCAGCCGGTGCACCATGTTCAAATGGCCCCGCATGGCCTGCAATGTTGTCGGATCAATCGCGATCGTGTTCACGGTGTGACGAATCTCGCCCGACGTCAGGAAGTTAATCATCAAATTGGCAGCTTCGATCGCGACCTGCGTCTGGGCTTCTTCCGTGCTGGCTCCGAGATGCGGAGTGCAGACGGCGTTCGGATGGGCAAAGATCGGGCTGTCCGTGCACGGTTCGCTTTCGTAAACATCGAGAGCGACGCCCGCCAGCTTGCCAGATTCCAACGCCCGAAGAATGGCGGCTTCGTCATAGATGCCGCCGCGAGCACAGTTGATAAGTCGGGCGCCCGGCTTGATCACCTCGAGCGCTTCATCATTGATAAGCCCTTTTGTTTCCGGAGTCAGCGGTGTGTGCACTGTCAAGAAGTCGATCTTTGGAAGCATGTCCCGCACTTCCGATACCGGTTCAATGCCGAGTTCCTTCGCTTTGTCCGCGGTGAGGAACGGGTCGTAACCGATGACGCGCATCTGAAACGCCTGGGCACGCTTCGCAATTTCGCGACCGATACGGCCCAACCCGACGATGCCGAGAGTTTTGTCGGCAAGTTGCGATCCCATATACGCTTTGCGATCCCAGCGACCTTCTTTCAGACTCTGGTGGGCCTGGGCAATATTCCGCGACATCGACATCATCAGCGCGAACGCATGCTCTGCCGTACTGACCGTGTTCCCGGTAGGCGTGTTCATGACGATGATGCCCTGCCGGGTCGCGACTTGCTTATCGATGTTGTCCGTTCCAACCCCGGCGCGAACGATGGCTTTCAGTCGACGGTTATCCGTCAATGCTTCGGCATCGAGTTTGACTCCGCTACGGCAAATCGCGCCGTCGAATTCCAGCAGAGCCTGCTTGAGTTCCGCGCCTTTCAATCCGATCTGAATGGTGACGTCGATGTCGTCCGCTGCGTTGAGCGCGTCGAGCCCCTGTTGGGCAAGATTGTCGAGAACAATAACCTTGGGCATAGTGTGGTGCCGATATATGAATGAAAGGTGCGAATTCGCAAAGACAGGCACCGAGAACTGAATTTAGTGGCTGGCTCGAAATTCAGCCATAAAGTCACGAAGCTCTACAACGCCTTCTGTCGGAACCGCATTGTATATCGAAGCCCGAATTCCGCCCACGCTACGATGCCCCTTGAGATTGCAAAGCCGACGCTTTGCGGCTTCTTCGACAAACCTGGCCAACAAGTCCTCCTTGGCCAGCTTGAACGTCACATTCATGATCGAACGCGATTCTGGTTGGGCGTGTGGAACATAGAAACCATCGCTGCTGTCGATCGCTTCGTACAGCATCGAAGCCTTTTCCTGATTGCGGGCGAACATTTTGTCGAGCCCGCCGACATCGTTCAGCAACCACTTTGCAATGAGGTTGACCATATAGATCGCGAAGGTCGGCGGCGTGTTGAACATCGAATCCGCTTCGGCGTGCAATTTGTAGTTCAGATAACCGGGCAAGTCGTCAGAACTTCGCTCGAGCAGGTCCTTTTTCATAATCACAATCGTGACGCCCGCTGGCCCCGCATTCTTCTGGGCACACGCATAAATCATTCCGTATTTTTCGACAGGCAATGGCCGACAAAAAATATCGGACGAGCTGTCGCAGATTAGCGGCACGCCACCAACATCCGGCTCACTCGGAAATTGCACACCCTGCACCGTTTCATTCGAACAGTAATACGCGAAGGCAGAATCCGGATTCACAGTAACATCACCCGGCGCCGGAATGCGATCGTATCCGGATTCTGAAAAATCACAGACGACGTTTGGCAGTACACCAACTTTCGCACATTCATCAACCGACTTTTTCGACCACGTCCCCGTCACAAAATAATCAGCGGTCTGGCCCGGCGATGCAAGGTTCATTGGAATCATGGAAAACTGTAGGCGCGAACCGCCCTGCAGAAACAACACTTCATAATCGTCCGGTACGGAAAGCAACGTTCGCACGTTCGATTGCGCCTCGGCATGAATTGCCTTGAACTCATCACTCCGGTGACTGATCTCCATCACCGACATTCCAAGACCAGGCAAGGACATCATTTCATCGCGGGCTTGCAGCAGAACTTTTTCAGGAAAAGCCGCCGGGCCTGCTGAAAAATTGAATACGCGTTCAGTCATCGTGGAACTTGTCAAAATAGTGACCCATTGCAAATAAAATGATCGAAATGTCCGACCAACAAACCAAGTCGACAGATAGAGATTCTAGGCTTCCTGAAAACGAATGAGAAGCGTCGAAACCACGTTCCGCGAAGCGTGACGTTGACAGACCGACACCAGACCGACAGATCGGGCCCAACCAACGGTCGCGTTTCGCGGGGACGCCCTAGCGAGCCGTTCCGCCACCAGAATTGACCATCTTCGTTGCCGGACTGGCACCGTTAGTCTGACTGCCGCCGAGAGCCAGGTTTTGACGCAAGCTGGCGATTCGACTGGCTACGGCCGGGTTTCGTTGATTCAGATTGTAGGCCTGCTGATAGTCCGATAGCGCCTGAGCCAACTTGCCATCCCGTTCACGCAAATGGGCAATCGCCGCCCACGCACGGGAATTTCCCGGCTGAAGATTCAGCGCGTCCGTCAGGTGCCGAGTCGCATTGTCATTGTCACCAAACTCTTCGTACAGACGCGCAAGCTCGATCCGGGGTTCGGCCAATTGTTGGCTGCGAGCCTTCCATCGTTTCAACAGCGTAAAGGCACTCTCTGGCCTGTTGGAATCCACGAGCAACGCAGCGAGGCCGCGGTGGCAGGCAACATGGTCCGGGCTCAAGTCGAGACACTGATTGAACAGACTTTCCGCCTGCTGCATAAACGCTGGGGCATTTTGTGTCTTTCCGACGCTGTAATACGTTGACGCAAGATTGTAGTACGCGTCGGCGTTCTTCGGATCTTTCGCAAGCGCATCCTGAAACTGCCCGATGGCTCGCTGGTAGTTGCCACGCTCGTAACTTCGCGCACCGGCAAGATTCAATCCCTGCGAGCTACTACATCCGCCAAGCAGAAAAATCGAAAACCAGCATAACGACACAGCCACCATGCGCATCAGGCAACGATTGAGGTGCGCCCGAACCTGTTGGGAATTTGACAACACAAAAGGTCTCTTCGAAACGGGAAAGGAATAGGCCGACAAACAACAGCCGCCGGAACCATCTGTCAGCGACACGCGCTACAGGGAGTCCCCGCGAGGTTTTACGGGCGGACAGTACCCAGAATGAGAGAGCCGGGCAAGATCGACTGGATTTCAGTCGCCGGGAGAATCAGGGTAGCCCGACAAGCGTCCGTGCCTGTCGATGCCAGATGAGAGTTTTCGCTACCTGAGAGAGTCGCTGCCTGAATTGCAGCCTGAATAAAAGAGAATCACGACTTAGCTATCACAGCCAGCGAGTTCTTCCGATTCCGATCCCGAAGCATCGTCAGTTGATGCCGAGGCGATCGGAGCCACTGGATTTCCATACTCGTCCAGTCGAACGTAACCGAGGTCGCGAATGACTTCGAGGATCTCGCTACAAGTCGGGAACATGCGACCGCTGGCTCGCTTGTACTCATCAAGTGCACGCATGAATTCGATTTCGTCGCCCGAGTAGTCCCGCTCACAAGTCGTCGGATCAATCTGACGGCGACGCTGCACCTTACGGCGATCGGCTGCTACCGGCATGTCATCCTTACGTCGATCTTCCCCTCGACGCTCGACCGGTACGGTGTCTCCACTGACGCCTTCTGGAAGTGCTTCATTCTCTTCCTTCACGTCACTCTTCGCTGCAGAATTTTTCTTTGTGCTCGTCTTCTTCTTTTTGGATGGACTCGCGGTCTTTGCTTTTGGCGACTTGGCAGACTTGCTTTTTACAGTGCTCTTCTTCGCCGACTTGGATGCTACTTTCTTGGCCATTGCCTTATGCTCCTGAACCTGGTCTTCACTACCCTGCGACATTAACGATTGCCGCGACAGGGAAAGGATCGGGAGATTTGAGTGTTAATTTTTAACGGTCACGAAAAGTTTCCGGACACAGTAATCCTGACGGATTGACCGGGTATTCCGACGTGCGTAAACAGTCCGGTTATGATTGGGTAAAAGCCGAAAAGAGTGACGGTCGTGCCGGTGATAACGATGATGGCTCAGTAGTTTACGACTTCGCGGCCGGCGCGAGTCGAGAGGGCTCGCCACGTTTCGAGATCAATCGATTCATCAATTTGTCCGACAGAGGCGTCCAGTCGGACGACGTTAATGCCGCCGGGATGGTCGCTTCGAGCTGTTACGATCGCGTAAGTCGGTTGGCCCGAGCCGCCGTCCCTGCCTTCTTGCCAACTGTTGTAGTCAGCGACGACTCGTTCACCACCAATCGTCGTGTACGTTTCCGCGTTGGGTGCCATCGCGGTCGTAAAGCCAGTGTGGTGGACGCGGCCGTCTGGCCATTCGGTGTGCCCGGTGTTCTTCTCCTGCGCTCCGGAGTCAATCAGGAACTCTGCATCGGCAATCGTATCTGGAATGGTCAGCGAAGCCGGTCCCCCGTTCCGCTTGTACGGCGTCCACGCGAGAACATCCGCCGCCATTAGTGTCTTGCTCATTCCGTCACGGATTGCCGCGACGGGCAAGCGACTGTTTGGAAAGAACGGCCCATTGCCACCCCGGTCTCTGCCGGTCGGGTCGAAGACAAACCACGTTCCCATATTGAAACCGTAGCTGGTCGGGTAAAGATCTGGCCGTGAATCCCCGGTATCCCTCAACACATTCGCCGATCGGTCCGTTGGGCAGGAGAATACGGAAATCTGGAGTCCGTCGATCGCCATCTGGGAATCCCATGCCTGCTCGAGGTCTACCAAATCCGCAACCGCCTGCTCTTCCAGATAAGGCAGAATTCGGCCGTGAATTCCCCACGATCCATTGTTGCCTGTGGAATCTTCCGTCAGATCGACGGTCGTACTCGGCGGGAGGACTCCGCGACTGGACTCATAATTCAACACGGCGAGAGCCAGATTACGCAGGCTGTTGACGCATTTCATCCGCCTCGCTGACTCTCTTGCTGACTGAACAGCCGGCAGAAGTAACGCAACGAGAATTCCGATGATTGCAATAACGACCAGCAACTCTACCAGCGTGAAGCCACCACGTCTGTCTGAAGTCTCGACCATTCCTGCATGATACTCACAAGAGCAATTTCACCAAAGAGTTTGTACAAACCTTCGGCAATGCTGGAGCAATCTCGGGGCGAAGCGGTATCAATCGTTGCTGCGAGGCAAATAGAGCGGTCGCACATCGACACACTGCATGCCGGCGGCAGTGGCGGCCTGGATACCAATGTCCGTGTCTTCATAAACGCGACAATGGACAGGTTCGACACCCAGCAGCTTCGCCGCGTGCAAAAAGACATCCGGTTCCGGCTTGTGCCGCTCCGTATCGTCCGACGAGACGATCGCATCGAACCAGTCAAATATCTCCAGTTGTCGCAGAGTCTTGTGCAAGACATCTCCGCAGGAACCCGATGCAACCGCCATTGGCAATGTGCCACGATACTCTCGCGCAATTGAAAGAACTGGCTCGACGGGGGCCACTGATGAGAGATGTTCAAGGAATGCCAGTTCCTTCTGCTCCGCCACCTGAGCGACGTCGACATTTACGTCCTGTTCACGGCTGAGCAGTCGAATGATCTCTTCGGTTGGAACTCCACCAAGGGAATAGAACCTGTCTTCGGTGAACTCGATCCCGAATCGTTCCATCGTGGCGCACCATGCAACAAAATGGATGGGCATCGTATCGGCAAGGGTACCGTCACAGTCGAAAATCAGCGCGGTGGGATTGATATCTTTGCCTCGATGGAAACCGGCGAATCGAATAGATCAAATGAAGAGTGGAGACTGATCGCAGGCAGTTTACTTCGGCGGAGATGGAAGTAGATCGTACGAGAAGACTGTTCCGAAACCCGGAAAAGAACTAGAGGCCTCGCCGCATCATCTTGAAGAGAGCTGCTTCAGCGGCTTCTTTCGAGTCTTTGCCAAGATCTTCTTTCTTGGTGGGGAGCTTGCCGTACTCTTTTTTTTCCTTCTTCTTTTTCTTGTCGGCGTCACCTTCTTCGCCGGCTTGCTCTTTCACCGTTTTCTTGACGTCGATGATTTCCGTTTCGTCGATCTTGAACTGACGTGTCTCCATTCGCGACTCGGCCTTGGTCGTATTCCCATCGTCCTCATCGTCCATCAGCCAGTCGGTGATGTTTTCGGCATCTGCTTTTCCCAAGCCACGGGCTGTTACAATCCTCGGCTTGTCAGCGTGTACTTCATCTTTTCGACGCGACTCAACCTTAACGCCCTCTTTGTCGAGCACGACGACTTCGAGATGAAGCGGACCGACGCGAATTTCGTCGCCGCAAACCAGTGTGTGTTCACCACGAATCTTGTCGCCGTTGACGATCGTACCGTTGCGGCTTTTGAGGTCACGAATGGTTGCGGAATCTTCGCTAACCATGATGACGCAATGCTTGCGACTGATCGCGTCGCTTTGCGGGCGGAGTTGACATCCGCTGGATCGCCCGATGATGAATTGGGGGACCTTGACTTCGAAGACTTTCCCGGCGCTCGCGCCTTTTGCGACCTTCAATTTGACCCGCATCAAACTCTCCATCAGAGACGCGCAAAACAATGCTACTTTGCCTGCCATGGCTGCCTGAAGTAGCGTCCACCCCATCCTTCAATAATATCACGTGCCCAAGTACGCGTCAAAACTGACTGGTTTTTATGGGGCGTTCCCACATGTGAACGGGGTTACCCTCATCTCTTACCGTCGGCCGTTCCAGTTAGCCTGACTGAACTTTTCACTGGCCAATGTTTCAATTCGGCTGTTTTCCGAGGAATCAAACCCGTATTCATCAAACTCGCACCCGAGTGCACGTTCAAGGCAAACCTTGCAATCTTTGACAGCTTTTTCGAACGAAACAGTTTTCTGAGTCAGCTCCTGAATCCCGGGCAACGCGGGCGCTGCCTCCGAACGGGAAAGAAGAATGCTGCCGTGCTGCAAAACCACGTTGCGATTTCTACGCTGCGCGCTTCCGGTGACTTTGGATTCTCCTATCAGAATGTCGCCGATCGCGCGACGCTGGAAACAGAGGAACGGTCCATCCTCAATGCCTTCGGACAACCGGGCAACATCTGGAGCGTTGGCCCACGCGTTGTAAAGATCGCGCAGAGCCACGTGAATCACATCGTAAAGTTGACTCGCGGAAGAAGCCCACCGCGGCGTACCGGGTACCACGAAGCTGTAAGTCAATTCATGGTCGTGAACGATTGCCCCGCCACCACTGTGCCGCCGTACAAGAGGGCAATGCGAGCTGGCCGCGTGCTCTTCGCGATCGGCCTGTTTCTGAAAATAGCCCAGCGACAGTGTCGGTTCAGACCATCCATACAGCCGCAATGTTGGCGAACTTTCTGAGTCCGTTGACTGCAGCAGGAATTCGTCCGCCGCCATGTTCCAGACGCCGGTGTTCGGCTCGTCGACGATCAACCGGCAGCGGTTCATGAGAATTCAGCCGCACGACATTCTTGTGGGTCCATTGGATCAAATGGAAAATAACATGGTATCCGTGAGCGGCACGGCGCTAGCCGCTCACTATTGTTCAACAGAGCCTGGAAGCTATTTCAAAACTGTTCGTAGTACCGGCATTAGCCGGAATTGAGTATCGAACTTCCGCCTAAAGGCGGGACTACGAACTTCCGGATTCAGGTTTTGAAATAGCTTCTAGTGCTCTTCCGCGCACTGCTTCTCATACGCAGCATGATCAAGTAGTTCCGCCAATCCGGCGTCATCGGAGACTTTGATCTTCACCAACCAACCGGCGCCGTAGGCATCGTCCTTGAGCGTATCCAGATTGTCGGCGAGTCCCTCATTCGACTCGACAACCTCACCAGCGACGGGGCTGTACACATCGCTGACTGCCTTGACCGATTCAATCTCGCCAATCGAGTCACCGGCACCCAACTGCTTGCCGACTGGTGCAAGTTCCATATAGACAAGGTCGTTCAATTGCTCGATCGCAAAACTGGAAATGCCCAGCGTGGCAATCTTGTCGCCCGATGTATCGTCGATGTGGACCCACTCGTGCGTCTTTGCGTATTTCAGTTCTTCAGGTTTCACCGATTGTTCCTTTACGTTTGCGTGGCCGACGACCGCTTCGTTTCTGCCGGGTCCGGTCGCTACTATGATGGGCGCTTATAGAACGGCAAGTCAACAACCTTCGCCGGTTGCAGGCGGCCGCGAATATCAATTTCAACCTCGGTACCGGATTCGCTGAACGCCGGATCCACAAGAGCCATTGCGATCGAGTGCTGCAACGTCGGCGAAAACGTGCCACTTGTTACATGACCGACTGGATTCCCACCCGCCACGACGGGATAGTTTTCCCTCGCGGCTCGCTTGCCTTCCATCTGAAGCCCGACTCGAATCGACTTGCGTGGCTCTTTCTTCAGCGTGGCGAGAGCATCCCGCCCGGGAAACGACCGGTCCTTCAAGTGCACCGCGAATCCAAGGCCAGCCTGGTACGGGTTAATCGTCTCGGACAACTCGTGCCCATAGAGCGGCATGGCGGCCTCAAGCCGCAATGTATCGCGTGCCCCCAGCCCGGCGGCAACGATGCCTTCTGATTTGCCAATTTCCATCAGTCGCGACCAGGTTGCCACCGCGTGTTCGCTTGCCACGACGACTTCGCATCCGTCTTCGCCCGTGTACCCTGTGCGGCTGACCATGGCAGGCGTGCCGTTAAATTGACAACACTTGCCGTTGTAATAGGGCAAGTCGCCAAGCGGAATATCTGCGAGCTGATCGGCGATGCCAATCGCTTTCGGACCCTGCACCGCAATCATGACGGTATCAACCGTTTCATCTTTGAATGTGACATCGGCAGCCGCGCCGCTCAAGCTGGCCAGCCGGTCATTGATCCAGCCGGCGATTTTTTCGCGATTGCCGGCATTCACGACCAGTGCGTGATACGGCGTGCCGTCGTGATCGATCAGATGATAAACAAGAATGTCGTCGAGGATCCCGCCGGCCTCATTGGTAACCAGACCGTAGCGAATCTGGTCCGGTTTGAGGTTGGTGACTTTGCGACTGAGCACACCATGAAGAAACTCGGCGGCTGCGGCGCCATCGAACCGAAAGCGGCCCATGTGCGAAACGTCGAATAGTGAAGCGTGCTGCCGAGTCGCGTTGTGTTCGTTGATGGTCGAATCATAAACGACTGGCATGGACCATCCAGCGAAGTCGACCATACGGCCTCCATGCTCGACGTGCCATTCATGAAGTGGTGTTTTGGCGAGGGTTGCAGACATCGTGTTCCCGGTTCTTGCCGTCAGTTGGATATGAGTTTTGCCCAATCGCGATTGAATCGCGAGCACACGATTGGAACAGACGGTCGCTGGTTAGTTCAATCCCCAAGGGGCGAACCGCACAGAAATGTGTTCGGCATATGGTCGAGTTCCTACTTCTGTTCGTTGACTTTGCTTTTAATGCGGAGACTTTTGCGAAAGCCTCGCATTTTGGTCCAGACATCATGTGCGAGCGGTTGCGGTGAGGCGCAAACGAACAGGTACTTCCGATCAGAATCTGCGAAACGGAACGTCTGAATTTCCAGGCGGAGTTTTTGCGACTGACGAGTTACAAATGGTTCGTCCCATATCAATTCCGCATAGTACTCAGCTGGTTCCTTTGCCATTTCTGGCAACCTTGTTGCCTGTAGCATGGTTTTCATTTCCAGCGTGAACTTGTCCACGGCGGATTTGGTTGCCTTGCCAACGGCTTGAGCGAGACCACGATAGTAGATCAGCAGTTCCTTGCGGATCACTTTTTCATCAAGCTCCGTTTCAGGCTCAAGCGACATCACAAAGACGTAAGAAAAGAAGTCTTCACGGTCACCCTTGAACATTCCAGGCGAGAATCGCAATTCATCGAGCCCCCGAAATGTCATCGTGGGAGCGAACGGCAATGGCAACTGCATCTTTTCGGATCGCCAATCGGGCGTGTCGAACTCAAATTCGGTATCCTGAGCACTCGCGACGGCACATGAAAATGCGACGGAGATCCAGAGAAGAGTCGGCAGGTACGTTTTCAGGCGTTGCATGTCATTTTCCATTTTGGCGTAACCGTTCACGGATATTTACGTTTCCCCAGGTTCGAGAGGGTCAGGCACAAATTTTCGGCGTTTGTCCCCAAAGCGAAACAAGTCAGTTTGCCGTCGAAAAATTGAGCCAGACCCTTGCCCGCGTGAACGGTTACATTTTGGCGGTGGCTACCAGAAATGCGTCGCGTCCATGGAACGCATCATAACGCACTTACCTCTCGTCAGGCGGACCGCGGCACAGCGAACAACGGACTGGTTACCCTGCTAACCAACCATTGCCAGGGCTCGGTCCATTCGAGCCAGACAACTTTCTTTGCCAAGAATTGCCAGCGAGTCAAATACGCCAAACCCGACGGCGGTTCCGGTGGTGGCGACCCGGAGCGCGTGGATAATCTGCCCGATCTTGATGCCCCTGGATGTTACCCAGTCCTTCAGCAATTTTTCAAGCGACGCCGCATCAAACTCACTGGCGTCCGCAAGCAGGTCCCGAAACTCCTTGAGCAGCGTGGCTGCCTCTTCGGGTTTACGAATTCGTTTTTCAAAAGCCTTTTCGTCGAACTGCAATTCCTCATCCGACTGGAAGAACGCACCAAAATCGAGGATGTCTCCGGCGACTTTGATACGATCGTCGGCTGCCGTCAGTATCTCGGTCAGTCGCGGGGCGGTGTTGCAATCCGGTGGGTCAGCGATCAGCCCCGCCTTTTGCAGGAACGGAACGCACTTCGCGACTTTCTTCTTCATCTCCAGCTTCTGCATGTAGCGATCCTGAAACGAAAGCAACTTGGGCGGATCGAAACTGGCAGCCGCCTTGTTGACTCGTTCGAGCGAAAAATTTTCGATCATCTCCTCGCGGGAAAAATCTTCTGTCTTGTCATCCAGCGACCAACCGAGCAGCACAAGGTAGTTGACGACGGCATCTGCCAGGAAACCAACCTCTTCGTAAAAATTAACAATGACCGGGTTGAATGTTTCGGCTGAAGTTTCCAGTCCAATCCGACTGGCAACCGTTTGCCCCAGATCGTTGAGCGCCTTGAAGTCCCGATTCTTCATATACTTTTCGAGCTTCCGCTTGCTCAGCTTGGTCTTGCTGCCCGGTTCGGCAACGAACGGAATGTGCGCAAACTCCGGCAGCTCGTAGCCCAGCTGCTGTGCAATATAAATCTGGCGAGGCGTATTCGAGAGATGCTCTTCAGCACGAATCACATGCGAGATTTTGAAATCATGCTCGTCAACAACGGTCGCCAAGTGATAAAGACATGACCCGTCGGCTCGCTGAATCACATGATCCTGCTCACGCTCCCACGCAAACTCAACATCACCACGGACAAGATCCTTAACGATGAGCTTGCCTTCTCGCGGCATCTTCAGTCGCACGATGGCCGTTCGACCTTCGGCTTCGAATCGGGCGCAATCTTCTGCAGATTCCGCCATCCACTTGCGGCTGTAAACGAATGATCGTTTTTCTTTTTCGGCGGCTTCGCGTTCTGCCTGAACTTCTTCACTTTTTGCATAGTCGCGATAGGCGGCCCCATTCTCCAGCAGCGTCTGGACCGCACTGGCGTAGCGTTCGCTCCTTTGCGACTGGTAATAAGGTTCACATGGACCGCCGACTTCGGGACCTTCGTCCCAGTCGAGTCCCAGCCAGCGGAATCCGTCGAGAATCGGCTGCAGCGCTTCGGCGACGTTTCGCTGCTGATCAGTATCGTCAATGCGTAAAATGAATTGACCGCCATGCTTACGGGCGAACAGCCAGTTAAATAGCGCGGTCCTGACGCCTCCGATGTGAAGGTATCCAGTCGGACTGGGAGCGAATCGGGTACGAACGGGACGGTCGGTCATGTATCAGGTCTTCGGTGAAACAGAGATTCGGGCGCCGAGAAATGGCTGGCCTGCATTGTAGTAGTCGCAGGGCATGCTGTGCATGCCGGCGGCCCAAACTCGTCCAGCTTAAACGTCTGGGTAGGCACACGCTCTTTAAACTTGCATGGCAATTCGAGTCGACAAGTCGAACCCCAAGATTTAGAGCTGACGCGGCACTAGAGCATTGTCTTAATTTCAGGGTAGTGGAAGAGGCAACGAGTCCGTTTTTTGCGTATATCCTGCGGGACTCGTGGCCTCGTCCACTACAGCTAACCCTGGCTCTGAGTTGTTATGCGGCACTAGGCGGCCCGACGTTGCTGCTGCTTCTGTTTGCGAAGGAGCTTCCGGCTTTTAGGGGCTGCGGCGTCGTCCGAATCGGTCGCGACAGATTCAGAGACAGCCTCGTCGGAGGCGGTGGTTTTGGCGACTTTCTTTTTAGTGGTCACCTTCCGCACACGCTTGGGGCGGTCTTTGGGTTGTTGGCTGAGCGAGCGGCTGAGTCGCGGTTTTGCGTTCGGGTTTTCTTTCCTCGACTTGGCCGCCTTGGCAGCGATCTCACCGGCGGCTTCGAACTTGATAAAGCGAAGGTAAAGCAGAACGGAATAGAAAAGCAACGCGTGCCCGCATAGCAACTGAGTCGACCAGGCCATCATGTCCTGATCGTTGCTGCCGATCGAATACTTGCGAAGGTAGAAGAGCGTGGCGCCAACGTAACAGGCAATGGCGACAATGAAAGCAAGAGACGCTCCGCGACTGCGCCAGATGTCCCGAAGCACCAGAATGGCAAGAATCCCGCCAACGGTGGCTCCAGAGAACAACCACCAACCCGTGCCGCCAGCCCACAGTTCACGCCGCGTCACATGCATCATGCCAAACATGAACAGGCGGTGGATTCCTGTCGACGCGTCCAGACTACAGATCGCCAAAAAGCCGGCCACCCAAAGCCAGACCCGATAGCGACCGCCATAATCGTCGACTTTGTGGCGGCGGATCGAATAGACAATCAGACAACCTGCCGCCGAGATGATCAAAAAGGTCGACGCGACCCAGTTTCCGATCGTTCCGACTCCGAACAGATGCAATGTATAGAACTTCGATGCGGCGACTTTCACCGACTGCTGTTGCTGCATGACGGAAAGGTTCTGGGCCGCCGCCTGTTCCGCTACGGATTGAATCCTGCCGACTCGAAACAGATAAAGCTGCTGCACGAGAAGCACGGGAACTATCGCAGCAAAGAACCACGCCGCCATCCACCGCTTTCTGCGTGGGACCAGTTCTGAAATACGCGGTTGCGCAGTCGTAAGGGCACCCGCGGAATAGAGCTTTGATGACGCACGCGTCGTCCTGGCCGGCTTTTTGGCTGGCGCAGGCTTGGCGTCTTCGCTGCGAATGCGGCGGCGACGATCTTCGCGTGGGCTTGCCATCAGAGTTTCCGGGGTAGCAGCAGGGTCATTCGTCGCGCAATGCTTGCGCGGCACACTGTACTCCTTAATTTCGGCATAATCGGCAAATGAATTCACCCGTATATAGAAGCACGAAAATGCATGCGTCGCTAGCGAGTCGGGCGAAGCGAACCAGTCGCCGGGCACTTTGACAAGATGCGTCTGCCGAAGCTGCTACGCCGATGGTTTTGCGGCGACGACCGAATTACGAAGCACACCCAATTCTGAAATCTCGACTTCGACACAGTCGCCAGGTTGAAGAAAAACCTGGGGATCACGGGCCACACCGACTCCCTGAGGCGTGCCAGTAAAAATCAAGTCGCCGGGTTCCAGTGTGCAAACCTGAGATATGTAGGCGATCAATTTTTCGACAGGAAAGAGCATTTTCGACGTGTGCCCATCTTGCATCGTCTCGCCGTTCAACCGCAACTGCACCTTCAGATCCTGGGGATCAATTCCCTTTGCGGGTATGAACCAGGGCCCCGTTGGCGCAAAACTGTCAAACGACTTACCAAGTAACCACTGACCGCCTGGTTTTCCTTTTTGCCAGTCACGAGCCGACACGTCGTTGCCGCATGTGTAACCGGCCACATATTCGAGTGCCTTCGCTTGCGGAATATCGCGGCCTTCTTTCCCGATGATGACGACCAACTCCGCCTCAAAGTCGACCATGTCCGTGACGTTCGGTAAGACAATGTCATCTCCGCAGCCACGCAGGCATGTCCCCAGCTTGCTGAAGATAAGCGGTTCTGCCGGAGGCGTCTTACCGGTTTCGATAGCATGATTTGCGTAGTTGAGTCCGACGCACAGTACCTTGCCGGGGCGGGGAATTGGCGGAAGCCACTTCACGATATCCGCTGCTCTGATTTCGCCAGCCAGCTCAGCTTCCTTCAGCAAACTGGCGGATTCAGCATCTGAAACAACGGTCTGAATTGCGTCCTTTTCAGATAAGGAACCGGAACCGACTCTGAGCAGAACTTTGTGTAACGCGCCAAACTTTTCGGATACCAACGTCGGCCCATCCGGGGTAATGCAGATCCCTAATTTCACTGTCTCACCTATGCCTGCCTCTGGTCTTTGTTGATCCATAATCCCAACGATCCCTACAGCCCATTCCAACCGCCCCCCTCTATGGACGCTTAACCGCGAATCCATCCAACCGACGCACCACGGCGAGGAACTCAACCTACCTTTTTACGTAACCGTTCGCATCAAGCCATCGGAAAACCAGTGGAATCTCCTTCAATCGAAAAAACTGCAGGTCCGCCTGTCGAGCCGGACGTCGATGCTCAACTTCAATCCGTTGAAGGGGAGTTGAGTGCGCTTGATGCGAATCTGGATATGGGATTGCTACAGGGCCGGCTGATTGACACACGACTGGGGCTCGCCAGCAGCCTTTTCCAGACGCTTCGCTTGCGTGACCGAATCACAGCAGATCATTCGCTTCGAGTCGCCATGTACTGCGCTGCGTGGTGCGAGGCTCGAGAAGATGATGAAAGCCTTCAGGACGCCATCGAAGTCTCGGCGCTTCTTCACGACATCGGAAAAATCGGTGCTCCGGACAGCATTCTCAAACAGCCCGGCAGCCTGAGCGATGAGCAACAGGCAATGATGCTCCAGTGCCGTATCAACGGGCTCCAGATTCTTTCTCCCTGTTGCGACTCGCCGGAAATCCTTGAGACCATTGCAATGGTCGGTGCCTGGTACGACGGCAGCCGCAAAGAGTTTGCGAAGAAAGGCAGCAACCTGCCCCTCGCTACCCGCATGATCAGCATTGCGGATGCTTTTGACTCGATGACGCATGACGGCGTCTATCGGAGAGCGGTGACTCGGGAGCGAGCAATCAATGAGCTATTCGCATACGCCGGAACACAGTTTGATCCGAAGCTCGTGGCGGAATTCTCAGCCTTCCATGAGCGGGGAAAACTGGACCTGAACAACCAGGTCGCCAAGAACTGGCTGGACGAACTCACCGCCAGTGACTCACGACGCCGTTGGCAAATCTCCAAACCAGTCGTCGAAGTCGTCCCAAAAACAGAAATCCGCGAAGTCATCGTTCCACAAGTCGACATGGCAAGCGTTATCGGCGAGCTGTTTCACGACCAATTGCTTGAAACGGTTCAGGACGGTGTCATCTACACCGACATGAACCTCAACGTAACTGCATGGAATAGAAGTGCGGAAGAGATCACTGGCCTCAAAAACGCAGTGATGCTCGATCAACTCTGGCGACCCAAGCTCGTCAAGATGCGTGACGAAGAGGGACGTTTTATAAGCGACCAAAACTGCCCGTTTCGCATCGCTATTGAAACGGGTCGCAAGGTCCAGCGATCTGTCAGCATCCGTGGAACCAGTGGAACAGCACGAAAAATCGACTTGAATGTCGAACCGGTGATCTCCGGGAATGGTGAAGTCCTTGGAATCAGTGCAGCCCTTCGTGACGCAACATCAAAAGAAAACCTGGAAAACCGGGTCGAGCATCTACACAAAAAAGCCACGCTAGACCCGCTCACCGGGATCCCGAACCGGGCGGAGTTTGACAGATTCCATAAAGAGGCGGTTGAACGACACAGTGATTCCGACTCGACATGCAGTCTGATTATCTGCGACATCGATCATTTCAAATCCATCAATGACCAGTTTGGGCACCAGGCTGGAGACGATGCGCTCATCAGTTTCGCCAGCATACTGCAGAGAACCTGTCGGGAAGGTGACCTTGTCGCACGCTATGGCGGCGAAGAATTCGTGATGGTCTGCGACAGCTGCAACGCTACTGATGCTACGAAAATTGCCGAGACAATCCGCAAGACGGTCAGCGAAACGGGCCATCGAGAACTTGACGGTCGATGCATCACCGCAAGCTTCGGAGTTACCGAAGTTCAGGACGGAGACAGTGCAGAGACAATGCTCCGACGAGCAGATCGCGGCTTGATGCAAGCCAAAGAAACTGGCCGAAACCGCGTCGTACAACTCGGAACTGGTTTGACCGGTGCCGCTGTCGAGGCATGCCCGGAACGCAGAAGCTGGTTCTCATGGGGCGGCACGAAGAAGGACCCGAAACTCCTGGTGCAAACCAAGCTGGGTACGAAAGTGCCAATGTCGATCGCTATACAGAAGCTCCAGGGATTCGTTTCTGACCATCAAGGCGAAATCGAAAAGACCACTGACGATTCAGTCACCATCCGGATCACTTCTGCGGATCTCAGCGATTGCCGACGCCGCTCCGACCGACCGATCCCTTTTCGCTTGCAAATCGACTTTGAAGAAACAGTCGCCGAAGACAACAACAAGCAAACGGAAATGAATGTCCGCCTGCTGATTGTCAATTCGCGAGAACGACGGGCAGCTGGCGGCGAAGATATCGCACGCCGAATCCTGAGAAGCCTGCGAGCTTATCTGATGGCTTTTGAAGTCGACGAAAAGCTGGAAGCTTAGGCCCGGCTTCGACGGGACCGGGATCGACGGGCCGCCATCGCGCCACCTGCAATCAGCATCATCATGAACCCGTCTGGCTCAGGAACAGCGTGAGTGTCCGAAGAAGTGAACTTCGCCGCGTTCCAGATATTAAAATCAGATGCGTCGATGACTCCGTCGAAACTAAAGTCCCCGGAGCAGTAACTGGATGAAGTCGTAAACTTGCCCTGGTTCCAGATATTGAAGTCCGACGCATCCACAACGCCGTCCAGATTTCCATCGCCACGAATGTAGGAATTGCCAGACGCCAGATTCTCGGCGCCGGCAACGGCAAGCCACTCATCGCCATCGGTCGAGTCAACGATCCCGTCGCCGTTCATGTCAAAGCTCAAGTCGTCGGTTCCCTCGCTGATGACACTGCTTAACGCATCAATGTCCAGGCAATCAAACAAACCGTTATCGTCAAAGTCGCCGGAAGGTGTCGCCGGCCCAAAGGAGCCGAAATTCGCGGGACCAATGGTCCATCCCGCGGACCCGTTGGCGCTGTCGCCAGGAAAGATGGCCTGAAGAGTCTGACCTGGTTGCAACCCGCTGATATCGACGAAATCGGTATTCGACGCCCACGCCGCACCACCAGTGTTGTTAACTACCGAGTCAACACGTCCCTGCCCCGCCTGGCTTGAACCCCAGACAACGCCTGACGTAACTAAACTGGTGTTTCCAAAACCGCCACTAGTGCGGTCAAGGTACAGCCAAAAATCATCAGCACCTGAGAGAGCACGATTGGCGCTATAGGTTCGAACCTCACCGGGCGCAAACTCAAAGGCGCCCTGCTCCGCTGCACCGTACACAAAAGGAATGCACCACTCGAGAAGCGCTCCACTGATCGCGACGTCACTGGTATTGGTGACTTCGAATTCACCAGTGTCCAGGTTCAGCTCGGTCAACGTAAAGTTGGCGGAAACGCCAGCGCACAAAACCAGCAGAATGGAGATGGAAGCAGGTACTCGGGTGAATCGCATGTTGTGGCTCTACGGTTGCTTTCGGAAAATTCCAGGATCTTACGACTGAGCCTCCGATTGTATTTGGCTCAAAGGCAGGAGACGAATAGTTTCTTCCTGCCAGCGACTTTTTTTCAAAAGTCGCGGAACCGCCCTCATTTCCACGTCGTCCTTCATCCCCGGCCACCATGTGCAGCCGATTGCGGGCAAAACGCCTATTCGCTATCTTCGACCATTCACGGGACACGCCCTTCTGGCTTGCTTCACGCAGTCGAGTTTGAATCCCGTCTTTTGAGAAAACGTAACAAAGACGCATATATAAAAGAGGTCGAAATGCCTTACTCACTACCCGAACTTCCCTATGCCCACGATGCGCTCCAGCCGCATATCGACAAGCAGACGATGGAAATTCACCACGGTAAACACCACAACGGATATGTCACGAAACTGAACGCGGCCATCGAAGGCAAGGGACTGGACGATAAACCAGTCGAAGAACTTGTCGCGAACCTGGACGCTGTGCCAGAGGATATTCGTGGTGCCGTACGAAACAATGGCGGTGGTCACGCAAACCATTCCCTGTTCTGGTCCGTTATGAAGCCAGGCGGTGGCGGTGCACCCGAGGGCGATCTCGCCGCCGCGATCGAATCAGAGCTGGGCGGATTCGAAAAATTCAAAGCCGACTTTGCCGCGGCCGCTGGGACCCGATTCGGAAGCGGTTGGGCATGGCTGTCGGTGGATGGTGGCAAACTCAAGATCGAGTCGACGCCCAATCAGGACAACCCGTGGATGGAAGGACGCACTCCAATCCTCGGCATCGACGTCTGGGAGCACGCCTACTACCTGCACTACCAGAATCGTCGTCCCGACTATGTCCAGGCTTTCTTCAACGTGGTCAACTGGGAAGAAGTCGCCAAGCGATACGCCGCCGCGAAGTAATCAAAGCGGTCGCGGAACGAACCTTCAAGCGTACCTTGCCATGTGATCGGGTACGCTTTTTCTTGCGCGTTCAGAATTCACGAAGAGAACTCGCTCACGAGTCGAACGGCCGAGCCCAGTGAGTGGGCACCAGCACAGCTGGTGATTGACGGAAATCAATCGAGCGCCAAATGATAGCACTGCATTCAAGCTCAGCTCGAACGTCAATGAACGGCATGCGGCATTCCTGGTCACGTCGCAAGAGAACATTGACTCGCCAGGAGCCACTCGACTACCATCCCACCCGACTGACGAACGGTCCCACCCGCAACAAAGCAACTCGCCGGACGAACTCCGTCCGGTTTGCCTGCACCGCTTAAACTGAACTCACGGAGATTCGGATGACCCAACAATTCCATTGCCGGAATGACAGGTTTCCAGTCGCAAAGCCAACAATATTCTTCCTGACTGTTGCCTTCACCTTTTGCGCGAACATCGGATGCCAGACGACTGGAACCGGCCTGCTCAGCAAAGGAATCTTCGGCAAAGAGTCGCCGGTAAATCTCGACAACTACCCACCGCCTTCGTCCGTTCAAACTCCCGTCGCGATAGGCTCTCAAGCGCCCGGCGTTCCCGGACAGATCAACAATTCGACAATTGGAAATGGCATCCCGGCAACGCCGCCCGCCTATGCCTCCGTTACGCCGCCAGTCGGCAACGGAATTGCCGGAAATACTGGAACTGCGAATACGACGCCCATCGGTAGTGTGCAGATACCTTCCATCCCAACGGCCAATCAGCCGGCGGCTTATGGCACCTCGAATGTGGATTCCGGAGAGAGCAACTACGAATACGCACAGCAGGGATTCTATTCCGATCCCGCACCACAAGTTGTATCCAACCAAAACTTATCCAACCAAAACTTATCCAACCAAACCACTTCGCCGACTGAATTGAACCCGCCGCCTCCCCCTACCGAAGTTTCAAACGGAATTGTCAGCGCTCCGCAAATGGGTCACTCCACCGCGCCCTACACGGTTCCTGATACACCTTTGAATTCGCCTTCGCCAGCGGCGACCATGACGAGAAACAGCTCGTTCTCCGTTGCCCAACCGGTCCCCCAATCGCAACCCCAACCGGCTCAGGAAATCGCATCTTCACCCGGCGACTCAATCTATGGATCGGTGCCATCATCGACTCAGCCAGTAACTGCAATCAACGTACAATCAGGAACCGGCCCCGTAGCACAGTATCCCGTCGCGCAAGCCATCGCGACTGAACCGGTATACGCACCGGCAGGGTCTGGGGCTGCGATTGATCAAGACGTCCAGAGTGCAACAATCGCTCCGAGCGCCTACGAAGCAGCGGCAACTGCGAAGTCGACTTCGACAGCATGGAGACCGGGTAGCACTTCCCGGCTGAAATAGAGTTCCGCTGTAGAAGACCAACCGCGACGCGCGCAAGCAAGTCACCAACAAACGACAAGGCGCACACCATGAGCGCCTTTGACGCGATGAAAACGGGCGACCTGCCGTTACCAGCCCATCACCATGTTCGACTCGATGGCTTTCTTGGCATCATTCAGATCCGTTCCGGTTTCCTGCATGTACAGGCGGATCGCATGAACCTTGTCGCCAGCGGCTTTTGACAAACAGTTACGGGCCTGGATGCAAGGGTCCGCATCCGTATCCGTAAGTCCGAGGGCTGCCTTGGAAATCACCCATGTGTCACGAGGCCGTTTGGTCAATCGCTTGATTGAGTCGCTAGGATAGGCCTCCGCAACGACTCCTTCCGCAGCCGCATCGTCCGCGGCCCAGGTAATGATGATATGCGCGTCTGTCTCGACTTCGAAAAGCGGCATGAAGATCCCCTTTTTTAATGGGCTCGCCAGCGAAAGGCACGGAGCCTGTTGAATGGTGCTATCCAATGGTATCGAATCCGAACGATCCGCGTCAATGATTGTGGCCGCGGAAATCAACGCCAACAGCGAAAACCAGCCGCGAATTCCGCGGCAATTTCCAAAGAATCGTCAATTGTCTCAAGTAGCAGGTACTCGTTTTTGACATCCGTCATCGCGGGGACAACCCGAACGTGGCAGCCTGTTACCGCAACAAACTCTGCCCGCCATGGACGAATCCGATCCAATGGAAACAATAGGACAAATGAAAGAAGCAATTGATTCGACCACCGGCGCCCCCAACCAATCGGGCAACTCCGAAAAAATGTTGAAGCGAGGCAGGCGCTGGACAATCGCTGCCGCTTTGTTGCTCGCCATCGTCCCGATGCTGTACACCGCGGCTCGACATGAAATATCGAAGTGGTATCACGCTGCAGCGAAGGATGCGACATACAACGATGACCATGCCACATCACTGCAGAAGCTCATCAAGGCGCGAGAGTGGAACCCCGGTGATCCCAACCTTTCAATCGAGGAGGCCGGAGCTTACCTTCGAGTGGGGCAAGCCGACAAAGCCGCGTCTGTGAGCGACCGCTTTCTTAAAAGTTCCGATCAACGATACGCGATGATGCCCACGGAACTGAACAAGTTTGAACTTGCGAACGCGCTCAATCTGAGTGCCTACTCCCACGCGCTCGCGAACACCGACCTGGAGCAGGCGCTGAAAAATGTGGAACGCTCTATTCGGCTGCAGGGCGGATTGCCTTCTGGTTCCATTGACACACGCGGATATCTCCATCACCTGCTGGGCAACAAAGACCAGGCGGTCAAAGACACCGAACTTGCAGTCGCTGGTTTTGAGGCGGAGTTGCGAAGACAAAAAACGAGCGTCCGACAGGAGGCCCAGCTTTTCGTAGACAAGACGCCTCTTGAGTATGTCGAAAAGCAGCTGAACGAAACCCACGCCGTGCTGCTACACCATCGCGGCCTTGCCTATGAGGCAGCTGGACGAGCCGAAGAAGCAAAGGAAGACTTTGAGAAATCCAAAGAGCTCGGCTATTCGCCGGAGAATGGTGTCTGGTAGCCTGGGGCGGCAATCGCCATCAAGAAATCTGAGAACGGCGCCCTACGATCTGCGTGCAGGAGATGTAGACGGCGACAAACGGGAAACTTGGATTCGATTCGATGCGGTTGAATTCGATTCGATGCGGGTTGGATTGAATTCGATTGGATTCGATGCGATTGCGGATCGAAATGGAGTCGAAACGGGATCTAGTAGTTTTTCCGCGAGCCGAAGCCCTTCATGGTGAAGGTACTGATCAGGACGACGGCCACGCCGATGACGGCCCACTCACTCATCTCCAGGCTCTGGACAAACGTGTTGGCTCGATTCAGTAGTGCGAAGAAGTGTCTCATTGATTTAATCCCGGTGAAACGCCCGAAGCGGGGGCGGGTTTCAGTCTAAAACCTCGATGATGCGAGGATCAGGAAAACGTAGCTTGCGGCTACTTCCGGGTCAGTGCTGTCGAGCGAAATTCGCCCTCACGATCCCTGCTGCCGCCACCGAGGCGTTTCAATCCCTACGACCCTAACGGGAAGACCTGATCCAGCCGGTCACCCGCAACATACTCAGACAAATAAGGATCTTTGGTGGTTCATCTCGCCTTGCGAGCAACATCAACCGATATATAATCAGCAATTCGCAGGTCACCACCTGCCGCACCAAAAGGCGCTGTAGCTCAATTGGTTAGAGTTCCGGACTGTCGATCCGGAGGTTGCGGGTTCGAGTCCCGTCAGCGTCGCTTTTTCTCTTTTGGTCCCTCGAAGCCATTTTCGAGGAATCTCAAATTTCAGATCTGAAATCTCAGATGCAGGAATATCGCTCCAGGTCTTTGTGGAGCGTTGGCTTCCTTGTGATCAGTTCATCAGTTTGAATTGGTCGACTCGGCTGATTCGCCCGAACTGGATCTCGCTTTTTCCTTGAGCCGTTCGTTGAATTCTTCTCGCCAAGCGGATTGCTGGTCTTGGAATTCTTCGCGACGTTTTCGTCCGTCGTAGCGGGCTTTTGAGTTTTCTGTGAGATGGCGATGGCCTTCGATGTCCGAGTTTTGCAGACTCTTTGTTCATGCGGCCAATTGGCGTGATACCGACTCGCCCATCTGTTTGAATTCTGAAATTTCAGATTTGAGATTCGAAAACTCTGGCATCTGATTCATGACGCAAAGCATGGAGCGGACTTCGCCTGCTGACCCGCGGGCAATGTAGAGAAAGTGAATGAGTTCTTTCGTGGTGCCGCGCTCGAATCCTTCGGCGATGTTGTTCGAGATGGAAAGGGTGGCACGTTGTAGCTGGTTGGCAAGGTCGCCTTTGCCGCGAAATGATGAGTGGCTGCTCCAACGAAACATTTTCGCTGCCATGCGACCAGCGATTTGCCACACCGGAAGATCTTCGAAGCGTTTGTATTTCATGACGAATTCCAGGGGGGAGTGATTTGAGATTTCAGATTTCAGATTTGACCCAATTAATATACTATTGTTCACTATGGCGAAAAGTCGTAATATGCACGTTTTAGCGCCCTCCTGGTCACCAGTGGTTGGTTTTTGTTCAAGCAACCACAACAATGCGTGAACGATGACTGCACAGGAAACTCCCGAAAACGCTGCGCACTCCAAGGAAGAAGTGCGCGCGCTCGGCGACTTTCATCAAGCCACCCAGCTTTGGTTCGACGCGGCGTTTGATAAACCCACGGCTGCGCAGCAAAAGGCTTGGCCTGCGATCTCGCGTGGTGACAATACGCTCCTACTGGCTCCGACTGGTTCTGGAAAAACCCTCGCCGCGTTCCTGGTCGCGATCGACCGGATCATGTTTCCCAAGAAGGAAACGGCAAGTGCTCCCGGCGTAAAGACGCTGTACATCTCGCCGCTCAAGGCCCTCGGTGTTGACGTAGAAAGAAACCTGCGGGCTCCGCTCGCTGGCGTGACGGCAGTCGCACAGCGCGAAGGATTCTCGTTTCATCCGCCGAGTGTGGGCGTGCGATCTGGCGATACGCCGCAATCAGAACGCACGCGGATGGTGCGGACGCCGCCCGATATTCTGATTACGACTCCCGAGTCGCTATATCTGTTGCTGACGTCGAAGGCCCGCGAAATTCTGCGAACTATCGATACGGTGATCATCGACGAAATTCACTCGATGGTTGGTACGAAACGTGGAAGCCACCTGTTCCTGTCGCTTGAAAGACTTGAGCGATTGAGAATGGAACCGCCGACCACAGACACCGAAAGCATTTTTCCCGATGCGAATGTTCCCGATGTGAACGTTCCCGATGCGAATGTCGACATTCCGCTGCAGCGCATCGGCCTCTCGGCGACTCAACGCCCACTCGAAGAAGTCGCACGTTTGCTTGGCGGATGCACTGCGACGGCGGACGAGTCCATTCCGGCGAGACCGCGGCATGTGGAGATTATTCAGGCCGGCCGCACCAAGTCGATGGAGATCACAGTCGAGGTCCCTGTCGAAGACATGGCCAACCTTGGGGCGAGCGACATCCAGACGGGCCCCGCGTCGGCTGGCCCCACGATCCCGTCGATCTGGCCCTCCATTCACCCGCGACTGGTCGAACTCATTCGCAAGCATCGCTCGACGATGATCTTCGTGAACAGCCGCCGGTTAGCCGAACGCATGGCGTCGTCGATTAACGAAGTCGCTGAGGAAGAAATCGCACTCGCTCATCATGGTTCCATCGCGAAAGACCAGCGAGCCGCGATTGAAGATCGGCTGAAGCGAGGAACGCTGCCCGCGATTGTGGCGACGAGTTCGCTCGAGCTTGGCATCGACATGGGCGCGGTCGATCTCGTGATTCAGATCGAATCGCCGCCGTCGATCGCGTCGGGGATTCAGCGAATTGGACGAGCCGGTCATCAGGTCGGCGCGCCTTCGGTCGGACGAATATTCCCCAAGTATCGCGGCGATCTCCTGGCCTGTAGCGCCGCGGTGGAACGCATGTTTGCGGGCGAAGTCGAACAGACATTTTATCCACGCAACCCACTCGACGTGCTTGCTCAGCAAATTGTGGCGATGGTCTCGCTCGAAGCGAAAACCGTTGATGAACTTTACAAAACGGCTCGCAGTGCCGCTCCGTTCGCCGAGCTGACCCGCAACTTGTTCGAAAGCGTGCTCGACCTTTTGTCCGGACGTTATCCGTCGAATGAGTTTTCCGAGCTGCGTCCGCGAGTCAACTGGGATCGCGTTGCCGGTGTCGTCAGTCCGCGAAAAGGTTCGCAGCGAATCGCGATTGCCAACGGCGGAACGATTCCGGATCGGGGACTGTACGGCGTTTTTCTTGCCGGAACCGAGGAAGGCAAACCCAGTCGCGTGGGCGAACTCGATGAGGAGATGGTTTTTGAAACGCGGCCCGGCGAGGTATTTTTGCTGGGCGCGTCTTCGTGGCGAGTCGTCGATATCACGCAGGATCGCGTGCTCGTCGAACCGGCACCCGGCGAACCCGGTCGCATGCCATTTTGGCGAGGCGACGGGCCGGGCCGTCCGTTGGAGTTTGGCCAGGCGATTGGCCGCATCACGCGCGAGTTAACATCGGCGAAACGCGAAGAAGCCGAAGCCAGGTTGATCGCGGACCACGGGCTGGACCGGCGTGCCGCGTGGAACCTGATGAATTATCTCGAGGAGCAAATCGAAGCCACCGGCGATGTGCCCAGCGACAAGGTCATTGTCGTCGAGCGGTTTCTCGACGAGATCGGCGACTGGCGAGTCGTCATTATGACTCCGTTCGGTTCCCGCGTGCATTCGCCCTGGGCGACGGCGGTGATGGCAAATCTCGAGGACGACCTGATCGGCCAGGTGGACATGATGTGGAACGACGACGGCATCGTGTTTCGCATTCCGCGAACGGATGATGATCCACCCGAGACCAGCGTCTTTTTTCCGGCGGCTGAACAAGTCGAAGAGATTATTGTCAACGAACTCGGCGGGACGGCACTTTTTGCAGCGAGGTTTCGCGAAAATGCGGCTCGCGCATTACTGTTGCCACGTCGCCGTCCAGGGCAGCGCACGCCACTCTGGTTGCAGCGCCGCAAATCAGCAGATCTGCTGGCCGTTGCCTCGCGCTACGAACGGTTTCCCATCATGCTCGAAACGTATCGCGAGTGCCTCCGCGATGTGTTCGACCTGGCCGGGCTGAAGGAAATTCTCAGCCACGTGGCCCAGCGAAAGATTCGCGTCCACGAAGCCGAAACCAGTGTGGCGTCGCCATTCGCGGCTTCGCTGTTGTTCACTTATACCGGCAACTTTCTTTACAACGGCGACGCGCCGCTGGCGGAGCGACGTGCCGCTACGCTCGCGCTGGATCATGTCCAGCTGCGGGAATTGCTTGGCGATGCGGAGCTTCGCGAGCTGCTGGACGCGGGCGTGGTGGACGAACTCGCGCTCGAGCTTCAACGCCTGAATGACAAGTATCCCATTCGCGATGCCGACGGGATTCACGACCTGCTTCGCCGGATCGGCGATCTGACTCTTGAAGAAATTCAAACGCGTAACTTCGCCGAAGATCTTGATCCCCAAGCCGCCGTCGACGAGCTCGTAGGGACGCGGCGAGCCGTACAGCTGCCAATCGCCGGCGAACTCCGATTCATCGCCGCGGAAGATGCGGGACGATATCGCGATGCGTTCGGTGTGGTGCCTCCGCCCGGTTTACCCGACGCGTTTCTCGAATCGGTGCCGGATGCCATGGACGACATCATTTCCAGGTACGCGAGAACGCACATTCCGTTCATCGTTGACGATGTCGCGAAACGATTCGCGATCGGCGTTGCCTCTGCAAAATCGACTTTGGAAAAACTCCAGGCCGCCGACCGGGTTATCGAAGGCGAGTTTCTCCCTGGCGGCCGCGGTCGTGAGTGGACCGACGTCGAAGTCCTTCGTCGGCTGAAGCAACGTTCGCTGGCAAAGCTGCGAAAACAGATCGAACCGGTCGAGCCACATCGCTGGGCCCGATTCATGGTTGCCTGGCAAGGTCTCGACAAACCGCGCCGCGGTCTTGATGGGTGTCTGGATGTTGTCGAGCAACTGCAGGGCATGGCTTTGCCAGTCAGCGAGCTTGACTCGTCGATCATGCCGGCCCGGATAATCGATTATAAGGCGGGCCAACTGGATGAACTTTGCGCAGCCGGTGAAGTCGTCTGGCGTGGGATCAGTACGATTGGCACGCACGACGCTCGCATCGCGCTGTATCTCACCGACAACGCTCCCCTGCTCTGCCCGTTGCCGGAACCGCTTGAAAGCGATGCGCCACAAATCATGACGGCTCGGGAGGGCGAGGCTCCGTCCGAG
>CALHZT010000359.1 GCA_938040995.1 uncultured Pirellulaceae bacterium
TCTTTGATGACGTGCGCCTGTTCGACACCAGTCAGTCGCTGGTCCAGTCCCTGGAACTTGTACGTAAAGCGTTCATGATCCATCCCGAGTAAATGCAACACGGTTGCATGAAAGTCGCGGATATGGAGTGGATCTTTAACAACGTTGTAGGAAAAGTCGTCCGTTTCGCCGTAGATGGTTCCGCTTTTTGCGCCACCGCCAGCCATCCACATCGTAAAGCAACGGGGATGGTGGTCTCTTCCATAGTTGGTTTTCGAAAGCGAACCTTGCGAATAAATCGTACGACCAAACTCGCCGCCCCAGATGACGAGTGTATCGTCGAGCATGCCTCGTTGTTTCAGGTCCTCGAGCAACGCATAGCAGGGGCGATCCACATCTCTGCATTGCGATGGCAGACGCCCGGTTACGTCGGAGTGATTGTCCCAGTTATTGTGGTAGATCTGGACGAAGCGTACGCCGCGCTCGATCAGTCGCCGCGACATCAATGCAGTATTCGCAAACGTTCCCGGCTTTTTGGCTTCTTCGCCGTAAAGCTCGAAGGTGTGGGCGCTTTCCCGGGACAGGTCCGTCAGCTCGGGAACGCTTGATTGCATCTTGAATGCCATCTCGTACTGCTGGATGCGAGTCATCGTTTCGCGATCGTGTAGCGCTTCGTACTGAATCTCATTCAACTGGTTAAGCGTCGTAATCGTTTTGCGGCGGATATCTTTCGATACGCCGGGTGGGTTGTTGATATAGAGAATCGGGTCGCCTTTGCTGCGAAACGAAACGCCCGCATGCTCACCGGAGAGATAGCCGGAACTCCAGAGCCGAGCGGAAATGGCCTGTTCCTGTGCGCGGTTGGATGGCGTTGCCACCAGCACCACGAACGACGGCAGGTTATTGTTATCGCTTCCCAGCCCATAGGACGCCCACGCGCCGAGACATGGGCGGCCAGTGATCTGGTTGCCCGTTTGCATCGCCGCGATCGCTGGTTCGTGATTGATGGCTTCGGTGTGGAGGCTGCGCATCCAGCAAATTTCGTCGGCCTTTTTGCCAAGCATCGGAAGCAGCTCACTGTTGAGCCACATGCCGCACTTGCCCTGTTGTTTGAACTTGTAAACCGACGGGGCGATCGGGAACCTCGCCTGCTTACTCGTCATCGTCGTCAGCCGCTGGCCTTTGCGAATCGACTCCGGCAAGTCCTTGTCGTACCAGTCAGCCATCCCTGGTTTGTAATCGAACAGGTCCAATTGCGAGGGGCCACCAACCATGTGCAAATAGATGACTCGTTTGGCGGTTGGAGGAAAGTGGGTCTTGTAACCCAATCCGGCACCATGACCAGCGGCGGAATTGGCCGACGCGGAATCGATGAGGGAATTGCCAAGCAACGAAGTCAGTGCCGCACCGCCAAGCAGGTTGCGGCCTCTCGTGAAAAAGTCGCGACGGCTGAGTTGTTGTAGTTTGTCGATTGCGTTCATGGGATTACTTGTTGAGCGTTTCGTCGAGGTTCATCAGTTGATTGCAGAGCATGGTCCATGTGGCCAGTTCGCCCGGATCAATTTCTTTGTCGGCCGGGCGCTCGCCAACGTTGATCAGTTTTTTCGCGCTGTCCGGGTTGTCCGCATAGTGCTTCGCAAGTTCGACTTGGGAATTACGGACGATGGCAAGTTCGCGGTCGTCAAAATATCTCGCCAACAGACGGTTGGTTGCAAAACCAACCCGTTCTTCGAATGAATCGCCATGCTTGATCGCGTTCTCTGCGAGCACTCTGGCCGCTTCTATATATTGCGGGTCGTTGAGTGTGACGAGTGCCTGGAGCGGCGTATTGGTTCGCTCGCGGCGAACAGTGCAAACTTCGCGGCTGGGAGCGTTGAGCGTTTCGAGGTTCGGCGGCGGTGACATCCGCTTCCAGAAGTTGTAAACGGTACGGCGGTAAAGTTTTTCACCCTTGTCCTGAACGTAGTTTCGTGTGTCACCACCCGGCAAGCCGACGATGTTCCAGAGATCGCCTGGTTGATACGGTTTGACGCCCGGGCCGTACATTTGCTCTGACAAAAGTCCACTCGTGGAGAGAGCCAGGTCGCGAATAATCTCCGCATCCATTCGAAAGCGAGGCCCACGCGACAGGAGTGCATTGTCCCGGTCAGCGAGTTCCTTCTCGCTCGAGTTTATGGCAGCCTGTTGGTACGTTGCACTCATGAGGATGCTCTTGAACAGTCGCTTGACGTTCCAGCCGCTATCCTGAAATTCGGTCGCGAGCCAGTCGAGAAGTTGCGGGTGAGAGGGTTTCGCACCCATGACTCCGAAGTCTTCCGAGGTAACGACGATACCCTGTCCGAAGAGCTCTTGCCAAAACCGGTTGACGGTAACGCGAGATGTAAGCGGGTTGGCTGGGTCCACGACCCATTGTGCGAGTCCCATTCGGTTGGCGGGCGCGCCGCGCGGTAAGTCGTGCAAAGCGGATGGCGGCGCGGCAAGAAGCTCTTCACCGGGCTTGTCATAAGCGCCTCGCATGAGAATGTTCGCCATTGCCGGCGAGTTGGGATTCTCCTTTTGCACATGGGTGATTGGAGTACGGTTCTCGATTTCGTTTCGTTCGACTTCGAGTTTTGCGAATTGATCGCTCAGTCCTGAATACTCTTTGTCGAACGAAAGAAGGTAGCCATCAAAGAGCGCGGCCTGTTGGGATTTGTTTCGCTGGTCCTCAGGAATCGAAATGAGCGCTGCGATTACGCTGTTTTCGGCCAGCTGCTTGACGTCCGGCGCCTTGAGTGCCGATTCGTAAATTCGCAGGTCCTGAACTGAACCTTTGAACGAGCCGGTCTTGCTACGTTTACCGATCCTTAACGGCACGTCTGTGTGAAACGTGGAGTCTTTCTTCAACGTTTTGGTGACGGTTTTGGTCGGTTTGGCGATACCATCAATATGAATTTTGACACCGTCAGCTTTGCCCGAACCATCGTAGGTTGCAACGATGTGCTGCCATTTGTTGGCTTGCAGGACTCTGCCGGTCGTCGCAATCTTGAGCGCGTTGTTCGGCCATGAATCGACGAGATGCACGATGACTTTGGCGCCCTGGCGATATACGTCCCAGCCACGATCTTTGTTTTCCTCATCCATTCGAGCCACGATCGCAGTACTTCCTCTTGTGGTTTTATTGCGAACCCAAAAGGCGACGGAGAACTCGCGGTCCATTTCGAAGTCGCCGTGGTCGCCGATCGTAATCGTCGTCTTTGAATTCAGCTGCGGGGCGGCTCCGGCAACGCCATCGGCCTCCCACTTGAGTTTCGCGGGGCCTTTGACCGGTTCGGTGATGCCGACGGTGGCCCTGAGTTCAGAGCCCTGCCCTTCGCTCAGCGGAAGCGACAGCGTCAGCGAGTCGGTTGGAATGGCGACTGAATCGGCGTCCATTTCCGAAACCCATTTGTCAAAATCGGCTCGACCTTCTTTCTTTCGCTGCTTCATTTTGCTGCTTGCGTCGGCAAGCTGTTCATTGAGCTTTGAGATTCGTTCACGATCTTCGTCAGAATAGATACGAATGACGGGGCCTTTGCCGTCTTTTGCATTTCCGTCCAGTGCGCCCTGAGTCGTATTTCGAAAATAGGCCGCCAGCGAGTAGTAATCTCGCGTCGAAAGCGGGTCGAATTTGTGATCGTGACACTGGCAGCAATTGGTTGTCAGCCCGAGGTAGACCCAGCCGAAAGTCTGAACGCGGTCCGCCGCGTAGTTGGCGAGGTTTTCTTCCTTGATCGTGCCGCCTTCGTTGGTCGTAATATTGCAGCGTTGAAATCCCGTTGCGATCAGCTGGTCCTGACTTGGATCTTCCCGCAAGTCGCCGGCGAGTTGGTCAACCGTGAATTCGTCGAACGGCATATTCTTGTTGAACGCTCGAATGACCCAGTCACGATAGGGCCACATTTCACGGTAGTTGTCAAAATGCATACCGTGTGTATCCGCGTATCGGGCGGCGTCCAGCCAATATCTCGCCCGATGTTCTCCCCAGGCCGGAAGCTTCATCAGTCGGTCGATCCAGTTGGAAACGGCGGCGAAGCGATCTTGTTCGTAATCCTCGCAAAACGCGACTTGATCTTCCGGCGTTGGTGGTAACCCTGTGATGTCTACATGAAGTCGCCGGAACAGGATGTTCGGTTTTGCTCGCGGAGCCGGTTGCAGGTCAGCTGCTTCGAGCCGTGCCAGAACGAAGCGGTCGATTTCATTTTGCGGCCACGACTTGTCCTTGACCGTCGGAAGCTCGGGTCGCTGGGGAGCCTCAAAAGACCAATGGGATTCGTACTCGGCTCCCTCCGCAATCCAACGGCGAAGAATCTCTTTTTGCTTATCGTCGAGCGGCTTTTTTGTCGCAGGCGGAGGCATGACGAGATCGTCGTCACTCTCGTGGATCCGTTCCATGATCGAGCTCTCATCCGGCTCGCCAGCGACGATGGCTCCGAACTCGATGGCTTCTTCGCGGATGTCCAGTCGCAGGTCGGCTTGTCTGGAATCCGCGTCCGCACCGTGGCAGGCAAAGCAATGGTTCGCCAAAATTGGTTGCACATCCGCCGCAAAACTTACTGCCGGTTGATCTGCATTCGTCATACTTGCGGTCGCCGAGAGAAGTAGAGCCGCTACCAGAAGAGAGGTCCAGAATTGCATATGCCATTCACGCGGAAAGGAATTCAAATGATGTTGAACAAAGGGACCTTCATTATAGTCGAAAGGCCGCAGTCAAGGAGCCCCGACTTTCAGGTGATTAAAGGGAAATGCCTATAGCTTACCAGCGACAAACAGAGTGCTGAAGTCATTTCGATCTCATTGCAATGTAATGGACACAACGGTCGTACCGACTGCCAGTAGGCCGGCTGCGTTGCTGTTCGGTGGCTGGTGTTCTGTGGATGGTCGCGTTTTCACGTGAACCGAATTCGATCGTTTGGGTCTATAGGGGTGCCACATGTAAAGCGGTAATGCCAAGGATCGTCGACGTTGGGCTGTCTGGACGCTGCGCTGTCCGGGCGTCGTTCGAATAAAGGAAGGTAGCCGGATACTGGGGTGTTGTAAATTCGATATTGCGTGGCATTTGTGCTCACGTCAGATTTGTTGCAGTCGTTTGCCTGACCTCGACCGCTCGCCCCAAGCAACCCTCCTCCGACGCAGTGGTGTCATGCGAAGAATGAGCAGGGCATACCACGTGTCGCGTGAGGAGG
>CALHZT010000360.1 GCA_938040995.1 uncultured Pirellulaceae bacterium
GTTGTGGTGCGAAGTTGCGAATGAATCCGCTTTAATTCGGAACGCGTGCTGAAGCGTAACTGGGTGTCCAGGTTCGAAAGCGGTTCGTCAAACAGATACACTCCTGGCTGGCGCACGATGGCTCGTCCCACGGCGACTCGCTGCTGTTGGCCGCCAGAGAGTTCTTGCGGATAGCGCTGGAGAAGTGCGCCCAGCCCCAGCATTTCTGCGACGGAAGCGACTCGCTGTTCGATTTCCGTTTTTGCGACTTGTCGGGCAGACAGTGCGAACGCCAGATTTTTAGCGACAGTCATATGCGGGTACAACGCAAAGTCCTGAAAGACCATGGCTACATCGCGATCTCGCGGTGGCGTCTTGTTGACGCACACGTCGCCAATGGAAATCGTTCCGGCAGTCGCGGTTTCGAGGCCGGCGATCAATCGCAGGATCGTTGTCTTGCCACAACCGGAAGGTCCGACGAGAACGACAAAGTCACCATCTTCGACGACGAGATCAAGATGCTGAACGGCATCCACCGCGTTGGCGCCATTTTCATATCGCTTGCCAACGTCGGCGAGTTTTACCGTGGCCATCGTCGACTATTTGCCTTCGACAATCTGGTCCGTAAAGTAAATGACCTTCGATTCCAGACCAGAATAACCGGGCAAGTTACTTCCCGGATCGTTGACGATAAGCCCCATGAGGAGAACGCGAGTGCCTTTCTCGAACGTCATCACCGGATTGTCGGCTGGGTTCATGCGAGTGACGGCAGTCACTTGAGTACGTTGCTTGTTTGGAATCGTAAGAGCCAGTTCATACAACTCTCCGCTCTTGCTGATTCCCAGAACATCCGCGGCAAACACGACTCCTTTTCCCAGATCTTTCGAAATCCACTGGTCCGCCCATGCGGAGCAACGCCCTTGCTGATCATCGTTCAGCCTGCGAAGCAGATCGCGTGAAGTGGAAAGAATCTCGGTGCTCTCGGCGTGGGGAACAAGAGTCGCCTGCTCCGCGACATCATTGATCGCGAAGTAAAACTCCTTCGCGGCTGCCAAAGTCTCGGGCGACGCATGGTCGGGCGGGTCGGTAAGCCGTGCCTGCTCGAATCGCTGCAGAGCTTTTCGGGCGATCGGAATCGCGCCGGCGAGATCCTGCGTTCCATAAGTCGCAAATCCAGTCGGGTTGGCTCCTTCAAATGGCGACGGGACATCGACCACGGGTGGATCGGATGCACCAAGCATATCGGCCAAGTCATCGTCGGACGTTGGTTCGGCTGGGTCTTCTTCCCTATCGCCAGCGAGGTCATCGAGCCCCCCATTGTCAAACAAGGGAGCTGCGTCAGTCGGCGCAGTCGTAGTCGTTTTCATGTCGCTGCCGTCATTCGATTCGGCTGAAGCGATGCCGCCGCTGTTAGCGCTGTTGGTTTCGCTTCCATCCCCGGTGGTTCCGCTTCCCGCGTCGGATGCTGTTCCGCTGCCTGCGTTGTCGGTTCCTCCTGCCAGGTCGTTCGTTCCGCTGCCGGCATCGAAAGGGGTGGTCGTTCCTGATCCGGCGTTACCGTCGACTGCATCCGCGTTGGCGGTTGCACTGCCGTCGGCACTGCCCGAACCTTCATCCGCAGATCCCATGTCGGTCGATGGCCGACGTTCCGGAAACGAGACGACTTGTTTTCGCATATGCTTCGGAACGAGGAACTTCGGCACTTTATGAGCGAGGTTGGCGGGATCCAAACCAAGTCCCCACCACGCCGCGCCCTGCGCGATTGCGGCCAACAACAGGCCGACGATTCCCAGCTTGGCAATTTTGCCGATCAGTCCGCCTCGCTTTGGCGGCAACGGTGCGGTCGTGAAGCTTCCCGGTTGCGGCGCCTGTTCAAAACCGAACGGAGCCGTCGGTTCGTCGGTTGCGTGCCCGGTGCCATCTGGCGCCACCGGTTCGGCGAGCGAAGCCGCCAATGGCGGGTCGCGCATTTCAAAAATCCCGGCGGCCTCGACGTGGTCGCCGGCGTCCGCCGGTACGAACTCATCTGCACCTTCTGTTACAGCGGCGACTGTTTCGTCCGCCATGACGTTGAATTCTTCAACGACTTCTTCGCCAGCCATCGTTGCGCCCGCCAGATGACCGGCAGCGTCATCCGTCGCATCTTCGGCGTCACTTAGGTCAAAGTCGAATTCCGCATCATCGACGTCGGATGAAGCGACATCGGCAACTTGCATATCAGGCGTAATGTCGCCACTATCGACCAACGTATCATCGAATTCCAGATCGGTATCGTCGTCGACCAGTTCATCCGAAAGCCAATCGATATCGTCGTCGCCTTCACCAGCATCACCATCGGATGCTGCGGCTTCCGAAACAGAATCGGCCGGTTCGTTCGATTGCACTTCTTCGGCGGCAAGCGGAGTTTCGTCCGCCAGATCGAGTTCGTCCGAAGCAAATTCAAGAATTTCGTCATCGTCATCAAGGGACGGAAGCTCATCCGCTTCAAAGTCATCTATGTCGACTGTGTCCGAAACAACAGACAATTCAGGGGCGTCGTCGCCATCGTCAACAATGTTGGCGATCCCCAGTTCCGGCGTCTGCAGATCAGGAGTGCCAAGCTTGTCGGCGGCTTCACTGAGCGAATCGTCGATGTCTAGCTCGACGTCAAGCGAGTCACCGAGGTCAACCGAGTCACCGAGGTCAAGCTCACCAAGGTCAAGATCGTCGAGCCCGTTCTCGTCATTCGACGTCGACTCAACGCCAGTCAGATCCAGCTCGTCGAGCAGATTTTCGTTGCCGTCTGCGTCTTTGCCAAACGGAAGAAGTCCTGTCACCATCCCGGCGACAGAATCCTTCATGAAGTCCTTGACGCTCAACTGCTTTTCACACTTGGGGCAATTGAATTGCAACGAGTCGGCATCCAACGATCCGAGTTGCTTGTCAGTCAGGGTTGGCAGGGAGAGCGCGGCTCCGCAGTCCGGGCAGGTCGGTTTCATGGCATTCCTCGTTTGTCGCTGTGATAGACAGAGTTTAGCCGGGGACAATTCATCCAGCCAGCGACCGGGCGCAATTCGTCAAAATTCGGCTGAAATTCGACGACGAATCTCCCTCTTCGGCTGGGTGGCTGCGGCGTGAATCGTTCAACGCGAGCACATTCGCAAGCATATTTATGAACACTGTCGCGACGGCACCGCTACGACAACTGGTAAAGCGGTCGTAGTTTCTCTTGCAGATACGTAACCAGCGGAACACTTGAGAACGGATGCCCACAAACTTCTTCGACGAGTTTTTCGGCTGGCATGCATCGACCGCGATGATGCACATTCGTTCTCAGCCACTGGAACAGTCCGTCGAACTCTCCCTTCGCAAATTGCGGCGCAAGGTCACCAAGATCCGCGTTCGCCTTTTCGAACAGTTCGGCCGCGTAAATGTTGCCGAGTGAATAAGTCGCGAAGTAGCCAAACAGCGCGGCGCTCCAGTGAATATCCTGAAGGACTCCGTTGGCATCTGATTCCGGTTCTATCCCGAGATAGTGTTTGTATTTTTCTCTCCAAGCCGCCGGGAGATCTGCCACCTTGAGGCTATCATCGAACAGCTGCTGCTCCAGTTCGAACCGGATAATAATGTGCAGGTTGTAAGTTACCTCGTCCGCTTCGACTCGAATCAGCGACGGGCGAACGTCGTTGATCGCCCAGAGGAACTGTTCGAGTCCGACGTCGTCGCCGAGCGCCTCTGGAAATTGCTTCGCGGCCAGCGGGTAGAAGTGCTGCCAGAACGGAAAGCCGCGACCGACCATGTTTTCCCACATTCGCGATTGCGATTCGTGAATGCCCATCGATGCGGCTTCACCGGGCGGCAATCCGAACCACTCGTCACGCAAGCCTTGCTCGTAAATTCCATGACCAGCTTCGTGCAGTGTTCCAAAGAACGCGCTGGAAAAGAAGTCCGGTTGATACCGGGTCGTAATTCGGCAATCGGAGGGGCCAAGCGTCGTGCAAAACGGATGATGCGTTTCATCGATGCGCCCCGCATCAAAATCAAAACCGATCTTTGACGCCGCCAGACGACCAAACTCCTGCTGCGCCGCGATGGGATAGTCGCGATGAAGGATTTCTTTCGGAGCCTGCCGGCCACAATCGACGATTTCACGAACGAGCGGTCCCAGCTCTTCGCCCAAATTGCGCAGTACTTCGGCGACTTGCGCAGTACGGGCTTGCGGTTCGTAATCGTCGAGAAGCGCGTCGTAACGGCAATCTTCATAACCGACGGCATCTGCTTTCTCTTTCGACAATCGCACGATCTCTTCCAGCTGCGGCGCGAACATCGAAAAATCGTCGGCTTCTCGCGACTTGACCCACACCTGCTGCCCGACCACGGCGGCTTTGGTCAACGCCTCGACCAGGTCCTGCGGAATCTTGACCTGCTTGTCGTACGATCTTTTTACCTGAGCGATCGTTGATCCGGCATCGCTAAACGGATCTTTCGCCGCGTCCGACTGGGATAGCTCGCCCAACCAGTCACCGACTCGCGAATCGGTTCGTCGCTGATGAAGAATTCCAGCGAGCAAGCCGATCTGGTCGGCTCGATAAGGCCCGGCAGCACTGGGAAGCATCGTTCGCTCGTCCCAGCCAAGTAGCGCGTTCACGCCTTCGAGGAGTGCCGTATCCTTTTGATGTTTGCAGAGCAAATCGTAAGTCGAATGGTTGCCGGACATGGTGCCTCCGTGCGATGAATCAGTTTGCTGTTCTCGATGAACCGGATTGAACGTGATAGTGTAATGAAATATCGTCGGTTGTTGACGGGCCGACCGGACACCCGAAACCTGCACCCCGGAACCAGCGGCTCAGCCGCTTACCACCATGCTCGATGCTCTTGTAATTGCGCCTCATCCAGACGACGCGGAACTTGGAATGGCTGGGGCCATTGTCAAAATGCTTGCCGAAGGAAAATCGGTGGGCATTCTCGATTTGACCGATGGCGAGCCGACTCCTCATGGCAGTCGCGAGATCCGCGCGGCGGAAACGGCGGCCGCTTCAAAAGTCCTCGGGGTCACGTGGCGTGAGAATCTGGGGCTCACCAATCGGAAGTTGCAGCCGACGTTGGAAGCTCGCGCGGCGCTGGCGAATGTGATTCGACGCACGAAGCCTCGTTGGCTGTTCGCTCCGTACTGGACGGATGCGCATCCGGATCATGTCGCGGCGACTCAGCTGGTAGATGACGCCCGCTTCTGGGCCAAGCTGACAAAGTCGGAACTTGAGGGCGATCCGTTTCATCCCGAGCGGATATATAACTATTTCAGCATCCACTTGCGGCTGGCGATCCAGCCAGCATTCATTCTCGATATCTCTGCAGAGTGGCCCAAAAAGCTCGCATCGCTCGAGGCGTATCACAGCCAGCTGGTGAAAGGCCGCGAACATCTGACTCCGACGCTGCTCGAAAAAGTCCGCGATCACGCGGCCTATTTTGGGCAACTCATCGGCGCCGAGTATGGCGAGCCGTTTACTTGTCGCGAGCCGATTGGGATGAGCTCGCTTGAACGCTTGAAGTAATCAGACAACACGTACGATGGACGTCCTCGTCCGTCGCCCATGCGCGTTCCAAAAACCACTCGCTCGCCACGAAATTGCATGGTCCTGAATAGTCCGTAGTGGATCTTGTTAAAGATCCTTGCAGCAATGGCGCTTATCGCGGACGACTGAGGGATCTTTAACAAGATCCACTACCCGTGAATTCAAACCGGTTGAGCAGTGTTGGCCTTTAGGCGGAATGACAGGCTTCCGGCTGAAGCCGGTACTACGAACACTCTAGAACATGCAATTTCCCGGCGAGCTTCGGGCCTATATTTCACCGGACTTGTCTGCCAATCGCTACGCTTCGACCTTCGCAAACTCATGCACCCAGACCGGCTGGTTCTGATCCCACTCCATTCCCTGGTGCATGCGTTCAATTAGTGCCTGATACATCTTCAGGTTTGGGTAACCTTCCCGTTGCGCATCTTCTTCCGTGATGTCACCCCAGCGCTCCGACCGCAACCCGGTAATCTCAAACTCGGTTTCATTCAGGGTGAACTTTTCACCAGGGTATCCATAAACACCAGCACGACGCTGCTGCGTTTTCGATCCACCAAGCGCTGCGGCTACCAGTTTGTCATGGGTTACCAGCCGTTCAATCGAGCAGGTCTTTTCCGGGTATTCGTTCGACATATCTTCCATTCTCCGAATCTCTAATCGCAATCATGCTTGCAGCCAAGCCATCAAGTCAGGTTATGCCAAAGCCGGCTTGGCGAACAGATGCTGTTAGGCGAGCGGTGGAGAGAAATTTACCAACTTGCGTTCTTGAGCCGCTACGGCCACCGATGTCCTATTGGAAAATTCTCACTCGCCTTCCACCTTGGGATCGTTCGAGAAATCACTGCCTGATCTTCCTCCGTCTTTCCCGCGCAGGCGGGAATCCATTGAATCGGATTGGCTTTTTGATGCAGGGAAAGATATTGAGCGTTAACACGCTTCGAGTGGGTCCCCGCGTTCGCGGGGAAGACGGCCATAGGCGCTATAGGCCGTCAATTGAGTCGTCATGAACGGAGATTCGACACTAATTGATCGAACGATCCTTAACGATTACCGGCATGATGCCATGGTTGATAAGTCACCACCGCGTCGGTCCGATTCTGCTGTCATTCAACGCTTGCAATGCAACAACCGGAACGACGGTACGATCCATAACATTTGGCAGATAACTGCGTCGGTTACATTTCGAATCGGCAGCGTAAATTTGGCCGCCGAATGTTGCTATCGTTCCCGTCAAACTCCACATAAAGCCACCGCTTGTTACCCGCATCGCTGTCATAACTGTGCTGCTTGCGTTCGTCATCTGTCAGTCAAACGGGTTGGATGCTCCGCAGCCCCAAAACATTCGTCAACGATAACCATATATCAAAACAGGATTCAGGGATTCGCGGTTGGGTTGCCGATACTTTTCCCTGGGTACAAGGCTCGGAAAAGGAACGTCCGGGTCGGGTATCGAATCTCGGGGGAACGCCATCAGTGCTGGCACACTCCGTCATCAAATTTGCCGCAGGGAGGTCCGCCGAAGTGACGCAAGATATTAACGTACTGGCACTCGTAAAGGGTGAAGAGCGATACGTCTTTCTCTATGACGATTCGCGTCGAGCCGAAACTTTACGAACGCTTGGTCGTTTCGCCTCGAACCCTGACCTGAGTTTTTCCTGGTATGACGCCGCCGTGCTCAGCCAGAAAGTTCGGCAAAACGCAATCGAAGCCGAGCAGCAGCCAAAGCAACGATTCGAATTGCCACAGAACTAGCGGCCACTCTAAAATCGAATCTTCGCAAGGGAGCGAACGACTCACTCGACACAACGCGTGACAAACTAGCGAAAGGAAGCCATGCAATCTGCAGCCGAACGCTTTCTTCGCTATCTCCAAGTCGAGCGGAACGCTTCCGAGTTGACCATCAAGAGCTATCGGGAAGATCTCGAGGCTCTTATTGAATATCTTGCCGACAGCTTCGGCGACTTGCCCCGACCCGGGCAGCTTACAACGCTCGATCTTCGTGGGTATGTCTCTGCAGTCAGCGAAGCAGGCTATGCGAAGACTTCAATCGCCCGGCGGCTGGCATCGCTGCGAAGCTTTTTCAAGTTTTGCCAACGGGAAGGGCTTGTCGAAAACAATCCGGCCAAGCCACTAAGGAATCCTCGTAAGTCGCGAAAATTGCCGCACTTCATGTCGACGGAAGATCTCGACAAACTTCTGTTGGCGCCACCCGCGGATGAAGCTTTCGGACTTCGTGATCGTGCGATTCTGGAGACTATTTACTCCGCCGGCCTGCGTGTTAGCGAACTCGTTGGAATGAATGACGGAGATATCGACTTTGCCGAAGGCATAGCGCGCATTCGTGGGAAAGGTCGCCGTGAGCGGATGGCACCCATGGGATCGCACGCCCTGAAGGCCATCAAGAGGTGGCACCGCAAACGCGAACTGGCCAAGGACGAAGCCGACGGGCCGGCGGCGCCGACGTTTACGAACAAGTTTGGCCGCCGCATTACTGACCGCAGCGTTCGTCGCATGCTCGACAAGTATCTGAAGCTCACCGGACTCGACCTACGCTCGTCACCGCATACCTTACGGCACAGTTTCGCAACACATCTGCTGGATCACGGAGCCGACATTCGTAGCGTTCAGGAACTTCTCGGGCACAAGAGTCTCGCGACGACTCAAATCTACACTCACGTCAGCACCGCCGGCCTCCGCAAGGTTTATGAAAAAGCTCATCCGCGGGCAGCACAGTCGAAGTAGACGGTATCGGAGGTGAGGGCGGCCCGGGCCTTCGGCCCTCCAGAATAGAAGCCATTTCAAAATCTGAATCCGGAAGTTTGTAGTACCGCCTTTAGGCGGAAATTCCATACCCAATTCCGGCTAAAGCCGGTACTACGAACAGTTTTGAAATAGCTTCTACGCTCTGATGAAAAATGGTGAGCGGTTTCGGCGCTAGCCGCCGCTGGGATCGTAGCGTTGACAGTCTCGCCATTTTCAACCCGATTCGGTTTGCGATAGCGGGCTCAAATCCAGTGCACCAGTTCTCGCAGAATCAGCCAAGGCGCCATGCTCCTCGGCCTTCCGGCATTGCCGCCATGAAGTGTTCATCGAACCGGGGGTGATGCTTCGAAAGTAGCAGCCAAGAATGCCCGGTCATTTCGCTTTGTGAACAAGAGCCGACACGAGCAGCATGAACGACGACGGCTCAGGCCACGTCGGCTTCATCGGCCGGTGGCATGAAATCCCTCGGTGTGTCCCACTGAGGGGATTTTGGCATCCGCACTGGATCGCCAATTTGGGGTGGCACTGGCGGAGCTTGCTCCAGCCAGTGTTCGGAAAAATTAGCTTGCAGAACAGAATCGCCATCAATACGCTGAATTTTTGGTAGTAGCGAATGGTCTCGGCTTGACTGACTTGGCAGTCTGAAGAGCAAGGGCATGTCACCAATTACACTGGCTAAGCAAGCTTTAACCAGTGCCACCCTGCCGCTACGCGCCGGTGGGATCGCAGCTTTGACAGTTTCGCCACTCGTCTTGGTATCTCCATTCCTGGGGCGTCGCTCAAACTCGCAGGCTCGTTTTTGCTGTGCCCCGGGCTGGCTTGTTTTGCCAGTTCCGTGGCGATGGCTCATCAATCAAATAGGTGAATCTGGGCCGCTCTCTCTGCAAACTGTTGTGCGTGGCGATTCGCTACGTAGAATGGGAGGCGTACTGTCCGAAAGACCCGAATTGAGAACGAAAATGCTCCACAGATCAATCAGAGCCTCGCTGCTATTGGTCGCTGCAATCCTGTACACGTCCATATCGGCTCAAAATCTACAACTGCTCGATTCGCTGATGTCGGAAGTGGTTGCGGGGCTTCGATTGACCCTGTTACCGGCGACTTGTGGAGATTCGGCTGCAGTGCTTCAACGATTGACCGCTACTCACGTGACGGAGATTTTCTGGGGCAGATACCGCGGCCGGGAGAGAGTGCGAACGATGTCGATATCGACTTTGCCACCGTGGACATGACGCTTGGATCGACGCCGATTCCAAGAGGGACAATGCTGTTCGTTAACGGCGAAATCGACAACGCTGAGATCTATGCCGTCGACAAAACCAACGGCGACATCCTCGCGACCCTGCAAACATCGTTCGGATCCAGTCATGTCGTTGGCGGCGCTTACAGTCAGCAGCGTGACAGCTTCTTCCTCGTGCAGGATTCGGTTCCCGATACAGTGAACGATAACCTGATTGCCGAAGTCGATGCGCAAACGGGCGGTATACTCAACCTGTTCGACGTTGATGTGAATGGATTTACGGTCTTTTTTGGCGATATCGATGTGAGTAGCGTGACGGGAAATCTGTTCATCGTTAGTAGCACGCAATCTTCAATCGCTGAGTTCTTGCCAACGGGCAGTCCTGTTCGTGAGCATCCATTGCCGACCGGTGTCTCAGGACTTGCCGGGATCGGCATCAGCGATCGTGCAGGACAGGCGTGGGTGCTGGGCAGCAGCGGGCTATCTCTTCTTGGTGGACTTTACGAAGTTTGCGATTTCGATAGCGATGGCGACTGTGATGTCGCAGATCTCGACTTAATGCTCGCGGAGGGACCCATTGCCAACGGAGTCGGTACGACGGATGGTGCCAACGATCAGTTTGATCTCACAGATGACGGGACAATCGATCTGGATGACGTTGATGCCTGGCTGGCAAATGCGGCATCAGAAAATGGATTTGGGTCACCGTACCGGTTCGGCGACGCAAACCTGGACGGATCCGTCGATGTAAGCGACTTCAACGTATGGAATGAATCAAAGCTGAGCTCGACGCTCCGGTGGAGTCAGGGAGATTTCAATGGCGACGGAGTCAACGACACTTCTGACTTTAACTTTTGGAACGATAACAAGTTTCTTGCATCCGATGCTCCCGTTTCTGTACCCGAGCCATCGGGAACGCTGATGTTTCTGCTCGCCTTTTCGTTCTTCGCCGTCCGGTTGAATCGAGCGGCGTCCAGGTAGATCCAGGAAAGTCAGTCGATTTATCGGTCTTCACGTTAAGAAGATGTTTTTCGGGCAGCTTGTTCGATGGATCGAATGAGGCCCCACCGGCGGCTATTGCCGTTCTCCTCGCGGATGCCATCAGTTTTTCATTTGATCCGCAGATAATGGTGATTCTGATGCGAATTCCCCATTCAGGCGCGAGTGCTAGCCCACTTCTGGATTGATCAAAATCGGCTGGAACCTTACCATTTCCGCCTGCTTTGAATGCGTTGCTTGCGAAAGGAATCCACAATGCGCATCCTGGGAATGGTGTCTCATACGCACGACACAGGCGTAGCGTTGGTAAACGATGGTCGACTGGAAATGGTGCTCGAAGAAGAGCGCCTGAACCGGGACAAGAAGACCAAGCGTTTCCCGGCGATGAGTCTGGATGCTGCAATCACAGAACGCGGCTTGTCGATCGAGGATGTCGACTTGATCACCATGCCGTGGCACATCCCAACTTTTTTGCGCACGCTCACATGGGCCATCGCCCGAAAGTTCCCCGCTAGTTCGAACATCGTTCACATGCGGGCTCATCCACCACAGCAGAATCAATTGTTCCGCGGCACGCGTTATCTACGCAAGCTCCTGAAGGAACACTTTCAGACGGACAAGATTCCGCCCATCCGTGGAACCGGCCACCACCACTCGCACGCGGCTGCGTTTTTCATTTCGCCGTTTGAAGATGCGACGGTCCTCGTCATGGACGGCTATGGCGATGACGCTTCGACGAGCGCCTATACGGGATCCGGAAATCGGCTGGAACGCAAGTGGCGGACGAACATCTTCAACTCGCTGGGCATCCTCTACACCGTGGTGACTCAGCATTTGGGATTCCAGGCCAACCGGGACGAAGGCAAAGTCATGGGGCTCGCGGCCTATGGAGATTCGACTTATGTCGACGCCTTCCGCGATGTCATTCGACTGACAAAAAACGGCCGCTACGAAATCAACATGAACTATTTTGATTTTGACTGTTACGGGCTTGCTCGCCCGATGAAACAGCTGTTCATGGAACGCTTCGGGCCGGCAAGGCGTCATGATGAAGAGCTGACGGAGCATCATATGGACATCGCATTCGCTCTTCAGGCGATTGTGGAAGAAGCCATCCTGCATGTCGTACGCGGCTTGTCGAAACAGTACCCATCGCGCAACCTCGTGCTGGTTGGAGGAGTCGCGTTAAACTGCGTCGCGAACGCGAAGATTATTAACGAGACGGATTACGATCGCGTCTGGATCCCGCCGAACGCATCGGATACGGGAGCCACCATGGGAAGCGCGCTGTGGCATTATCACCAGGTGATGGGCAATCCGCGAACCTTCGAACTCAAGCATCCGTTTTACGGAAAAGAGTATTCGGACGACGCCATCCGGTCAGCGCTCGAAGACTTTGGCATGGAGTTCAAGGAACTCGGTGATGCCGAGCTTTGCCGGACCGTTGCCCAGGATATCGCGAACGGCAAAATTGTTGGATGGCATCAGGGACGTTTTGAGATGGGGCCTCGAGCCCTTGGGAATCGTTCGATCCTTGCCGACCCGCGAAATCCCAAAATGAAAGACACGTTGAATCGCCGAGTCAAATTCCGCGAGGCGTTCCGCCCGTTTGCTCCGGCGGTACTGCGTGAGCGAGTCAGCGAGTGGTTTGAGATTGATCAGCCGGATCCGTTCATGACGATCGCCCCGATGGCGAAACCACACGCCAAGTCGCAAATTCCGTCCGGAGTCCACGAGGATGGCACAGCGCGAATTCAGACGGTCGATCGCACCGCCAACCCGCGGTATTATGCCGTCATCGAAGAGTTTGAAAAGCTTACCGGTGTGCCGATCGTTTTGAATACAAGCTTCAACCGGCAAGAGCCCATTGTGGCTTCGCCCGCCGAAGCCATTTCCTGCTTCTTGCGAACGGACATGGACGTGCTGGTACTCGGAAACTGCTACACCTGCGATCACAATCAGCAATCGGTCGAGCGTGCTTCGCAACGGTTCGAGCTGCAAACGGCCTAGCGGACTTTTAGGTTTGAATTTTAGGGTAGTGGGCGAGGCAACGAGTCCTTTCGAGCCTGCACACGCATGGGACTCGTTGGCTTGTCCACTACGCAAGGGACTCGTTGCCTCGTTCATTACGCATGGGACTCGTGGCCTCGTTCAATACGCATGGGACTCGTGGCCTTGTCCACTACGACCGACCCGATCAACAACATTTACGCTTGAGAAATCAATCATGTCAAACCAACCTCCAGTCGGAAGCATTGGGTGGAACGACCTGACAGTTTCTGACGCGACGGGCGTCAATGAGTTCTACAAGAAAGTTGTAGGCTGGGAGGACGAGGCCGTTGCCGTCGATGATTATCACGACTTTGTCATCAAGAGCGGCGGCGAAGCGATGGCTGGCATCTGCCATGCTCGAGGAGCCAACAAGGATATGCCGGCTCAGTGGTTGATTTACATTGCGGTCGCGGATCTCGAAAAGAGCATGGTGGCTTGTGAGTCGTCGGGTGGCAAAGTTCTCGTTCCCAAGCGGGACATGGGCGGCTATGGAGTCATGTGTGTCATCCAGGATCCCGCCGGAGCCGTTGCTGCGCTGATTCAACCTCCCGCGTAATTCTGGCGCGGTCGCTGCGTTAGTCCATCGCTGCGTTAGTTCATCACTGCGTTACTCCAATGGTGCAGTTCTCATTATCTTCGGTAGCGGTGCGCATTTCTCCTTTACGCCCGTGCGGCTTACGTCTTTAATGAAACGTATCCACTTGGGGTGGAAGGGGCATCACCCCAACGTGGCCACTTTTGTGGCATTGAATAATGAAGGACAAGGTAAGGTATATCAACTCATGACGCTCAGACTTGCTGCTACAGCTTTGATGTTCCTGTTCGCCGTTGGTGTCACCAGCGCTCAGGTAAACTATGACGAAGCCACAGATGGTGATCTCGGTGATCCGGCAACACCCACGGCACTTGGAGTCCTTGGGCTGGGCTCGAACAGCGTTACTGGAACGCTCGACAATCCGAACGGCATGGATCCGGATGCGTTCTCGTTTTCCGTCATGGCTGGCCAGCAACTAACCGGGCTGTACTTTTCCAGCATGACCGGAATCAATCGGTTCTTCGCCTTCAGTGACGGACCAGTCAGCACGACCGATCCCGAAGAGAACCTGGTTTCTACGCTGATCAGCAGTACTGACGTCATGACGAATATTCTTGACGGCACATTGAACAACCGGTTCGGTTCTGGAGTTAGCGGGCCACTTGATGCGGGCTCGTATCACGTCTGGTTTCAGGAAACAGATGGAACGAGTGTCGACTACAGCATTACTCTCCAGACAGCAGCGGTTCCCGAGCCGGGTACGTTAGCCCTGTTGATGCTGGCCGGCGTTAGCGTGGCTCTTCTTCGCCGCAAGTAATTCCTCGATTCGAAAATCTTCGGCGATTCGAAAATCCTTGGTGATTGGAAAAACGGAATGCCCCGGCACGGGTGGGCATTCCGTTTTCTATTTTGCTACGCTGCTGAATCTCTCGGCGCACATTCAGCAAGGCACGACTCGACATGATTGACTTGAGCATTGATCCAGGTTCGCTACCGCTCCGTGAGAAACTTGCGCAGTTGATGTTTCCGCGAATTGGAAACAACCTGCCGCCAATCTCTACCGTCTCGGCAGACGCGGATCGAGTCGCCGGGCTGTTGCAAATTTTACCTGTCGGCGGTCTCTGTATTTTCAACGGGCACTGGCCTCACGCACCGCGAACGATTTCGCGATTGCAGGAAGCGTCCAGCATTCCTCTTTTGATTTGTGCCGATGTGGAGCGAGGCGCCGGTCAGCAAATCAGCGGTCTGTCCGTGTTTCCCGATGCGATGGCGCTTTCCGCGATGGACTCTCCGGAGCAGTCACTGGCCGCCGCGCGATCGCTGGGGCATGCAACAGCCGCCGAGTCGTTGGCTGCCGGAGTCCACATGGTGCTGGGGCCGGTTGTCGATGTGAATAGTGACCCGCGAAATCCGATTATTGCCACGCGGGCATTTTCGACGGATACCGCGCAAGCCGCGACGCTGGCCGCGGCCTATATCGAAGGTTGTCAATCGACCGGCGCGTACGCGATGGCGAAACACTTTCCGGGGCATGGGAACACCACGGAAGATTCACACGAATCATTG
>CALHZT010000361.1 GCA_938040995.1 uncultured Pirellulaceae bacterium
CCATTCCGCGTCGCCATCGTTCGGCCTGCGCAGCAACTTGAGGCCGGACGATGGCGATGTGGAACGGGCGGCCCATTCTGAAGAGCTTGAGTGAGGATGCACTATCCTCTCAAATTACCCACTCATTCCGTGTGTGAGCCTTTTAAAGAAGCGTGAAGCACCTCAATATTCCAGCAGACACGTTGCCGTGGCCAATCGGCGAGAGAGTTTGAAGCTTGTCGGCCCCTCCCCAACCCTCCCCACTACGAAAAAACTACAATTGATCGCGGCAAGCAAGGTTCCATCCATCGATCAGTTTTCGCGAACCAGAGCGAATAATCTCGATCAGTCATTGCAACGCGCGACCAATCAGTTTTTTCGGGGGGAGGGAGTTTTCCCGGAACCTCGCGCTGCAGACCAGCAAATCCAAAACCGCGAATGGTTCGAACTACGGCCGAAGCGATTTGTATTCCGCTTCCAACCAAAGCGGCACGTCGCTGCGGTAATACTTGGAAAAGCGGCTCTCGCAGGGGCCGCCCGGAAGATTGGTCCACGCTTCGTTGACGCCAAGGTCGGTGACGAAGTGGTACGAAGGTGCGAAGGTGGATTCGCGAGTCGCCGTCTGGAACACATGCCCCTGGAATGGAGTCGCGTGACATCCGGCCATCGGGTGTTTGCGACTGTCGTAGCCAAGTAAACGTCCGACACGGTTGCCGCCGAAGAAACGGTCGGAAAAATGGAAGTTGTTAATGTCGGCCCACATTTGCGACTGATCCATGTCGACTTGCGCAGCCGCCTTTCGGATCAGTTCGCCCTTGTCACGACCGTGCCACCACCATGATTCGTCACGCTGCATCAGGCGGTCGGCCGCCGTCAGAACCATCGATGAAAAGCCGGCTCGCGAACACAGGTAAACAATCCGCCGCCAACCGATGCCTCGATCATTGCCAAGTAGCTGTGCCATCGTGTTACGGTATAGCTTTTGATAAATCGGCGCGATCCGACTGTCGGCCGAGTAGGAACAGTCCCATTCACTGAGCATTCGCTTTAGTGGGCTGTTTTCAAGATGCGGCAGGACGACGTCGAGGAAATCACGCGCCTGCAAGCTGACAACGTCGTACTGCAGGTCCTGCATGTCCTTGATTGTGGCGGCATCCAGTTCGGCCAGTCGTTCTTCGATCCGTCGCAATCGGTAATCGTGAACCGTCTGAGTCACGATTAATCTGCCGTCGGGTGCGTAGGCTTCTTCGTTCGCCGTCGCAATGAAACCTTCGGGCGGATCATAGACGCTTGGCAGTTCTTCCTTGTCCAGCCAGCCTTGCCAGTGGTTAGCGTCGTCCCACGCCGGAACAGGCACCAGTCCGGCGTATTTGTTGCTCCGTTTGGGAATCGTGCCGCATGCCTGCTTGCCAATATGCCCGTCGCTATCGGCGAGCACGAAACACAACGTCGGTTGTGTGCATTCCGATATGACATCCATCGCGCGGGTGACGCTGTCGGCCTTGATCAGGTCCAGCCACGTGGTAATTGCCCGCGCCGAACTTACATGGCGGCCCACCCAGGAAGTGGAAAGGTAATATCCAGCACCCTTTTCATCGGGATCGGCTTCCAGCGTTCCGGCACTGTTTTCGTAGACCCGCATCTTGTCGGGTTCGTCTTCGCCTTTTCGCTCGAGTTCTTCATCGCGAACGTCGAAGTCATGCCACTGGTCGTCGCGACGATATTGCCAACCGGTCGATCCGCCTTTGCGACAGTCTTCGACGAAGAAGTCGATGGTATCGCCTTTCATGTACGTTACACCCCACGCCAGTCGTGGTGAGCGGCCGACCGAGAATAGCGGGAAGCCCGGCAAGGTGGCTCCCATGACATATTCGCCATCGTCCCACTGTAAGCAGGCTTCGTACCAGATCGCGGGCAGTCGGTTAATCTCCAGGTGTGGATCGGAAGCGAGGAGTGCGTGCCCAGTCGCACTGCGTTCCGGGGCGACGGCCCACGCGTTACTACCTGCCAGTCGCGGAAGATCGACGAGCAGTTCCAGCGCCTCGTCAGACATCTGGTTGGAGATGATCACCTTGCGCATCAAGTCAAAATCGAGATGGTCCAGTCGCGGTTCGAACATTTCCGAAAGGGCCGCGTCGTTGGCTCCCGCGTGTATCAACTCGACGAGCAACCGCTCATTTTGCAGCTGGCTGACAGCGAGGCCACCGAAACTGAGCAGGCGTCCAACGAGAATCACCGCCGTTGCGTCCCAGTGATCCGGCTCGAACTTGGTGGCTCGCATGGCCAGCGACGGTCGCGAAGCTGCGATGCCATCGTTGACTCCGGTGCAGTAGACGAGCACCTGATTCAAAGTGGCTTCGTCGAGCGAGTCGGCTTCTTCCTGAAGTCCGAGATGTAAACCAATGCGACGAAAGAAACGATCGGTTTCGAGCAGCTGTGGTTTGTCAGAGATGCGACCGGCGGCTTCGCCACACGCGACGACTCGCGAGAACAGCAATTGCGTGCCTCGGTCGAGGGCGTGCATGTAACCAAGACCGTAGAGAACATCCAACCACGTGTTGGCTTTGATGTGCGGAACGCCGGCGTCGTCTCGAGTGACGGCGATATCACGCTGGGCCAGTTTGGTGGTGACTTCGTTCATTGTGTAACTCTACCTTACCGTTAAATTTTTCAGCGTCGTTCTGCCCTCCTAACCGGTAATCGTGACTTGAAAGTTTCTCGCGAGTTTCAGGGCGTGAGTCATGTGACTGTTGGAGTGCGGTGGAAATACCAGCGCGATCCGCCAGAGGGTGATTTGGCTCGACTTCGTAGCCGATGTCGCAAGACTTCGGGCGAGCCTTCCAGTGTCGATTCGCCCGAAGTAGCCGGCGTCTTTCCACGCCCTCCCGAACTGTTGCCAGTCCGGCTACGCCGATTCATCGTTGCGGAAAAGGCTAAAGCTACCGTTGAATCTCACGCAAGAATGCGACGGCGTCGGCCAACTCGCCCATTTGCATGTTGGCCGACCGCGCATCAATCGTGAGGTAACCCTGATATCTGAACTGATCCAGATGAGCCAACACGTTTGGGAAATCAACGGTCCCCTGCCCCAGCGCGACATTGATGCCGCGACCACGCGCGAGATCGCGGACTCCATCGCGAGCCCGAACGTGCAAAATGTCACGCCCGAGCACCGGCAACGCATCGGTTGCCGAAAAACCGTTCACGATCAAATTGCCCGGGTCATAATCAACAAACAGCGATCCATCGGGCAAACTGTCAATCAGGTTGCGGAGCAATGCCGGCTCTTCGCCGCCGGTGGTCGCAGTCAGAAATGTGCCGCAATGCTGACCATGGCGGCCGATGTCGGTGAGTGCCTGTCGCAAAGTCGTCATGCCCGGATCGTCGTCGTTTTCGGCAATTCGGCCAATCTGATTGGTCACCACGTTGGCTCCCAGTTCGAACGCGAACGTCATCGCACGCTTGGTTGCTTCGATTCGCTGCTCGAGATCGTTGGTGTCGTCATAGCCTCGTCGCGTCTGAAAATTCACGGAACAGACACGAAGATTCAAATCATCCAGCAATTTTCGAAGCTGCCGCATCCCCGACTGAGTCATCTGGGACGGCCGCAACTCGCCGCGAGCGTCGAGTTCGACACCATCGACTTTTAATTGAGAGGCGACCTGGAGAGCCTTTTTGGTAGGCAATCCGAGATTTGCCAGTTGCAGGCCGATCCGAAATCGAGGCATAGGTGCATTCGCTCTACAGAAGAATTACGGTTGAGGGTGAGTTTGACGATTTGTCATTGGGGATTTTAGCGGTCATATTGACCTAACCACAGTATCGAGGGGTTTGGGGGGGAAGTTATTTAGACGGCTGTGACGATTTAGCCGAACATAACTAAGTCAAAGTTTGGCACCATGAAATCGACTTTGATAATTTTGAACGGTGGTTTCAGCATTGAACGCGCAACCATGTGGGAAATCCAGACGTGGCAACTGACGTGACGAATGAAACAACAGCTATGAGTATTGGCGACCTGGCAGGCGAAGTTTCGCGATTGGCTCATCAGGGCTTGCCAGCTGCCAAGTTCTATACCGGGTTCCTTGACCTCCTGCCGACTCCACCCGGCACGCTCGGTACCGTTGCGTGGGTATGCAGCGACGATTCGTTCAGCAAGATCGCCGCCGGCTCGCGATCACCCATGGAGTCGATTCAGCTGCCGGTTTCCGCTGTCGAGCATGCGGGGCAGCTGGACGAAGTCCGCCGCGCTCGCGAAACAAAATTGTTTGACCCACCGCCGCCCACGGACTTTCAGGTTTTTGTTGAGAACGCGTTGCCCACGATCGTTGTTTTTCCGATTCTCGTCGGCGAAAACGTGCCCACGGTTGTCGAAGCTTATCTACCGCCTGACATTCCGGAACAGATCCTCAAACGGTTTATCGGATATTCCGAACTGCTTTGCGGTATCGCCGCGAACTACCACGTAAACGCCCCCACGGCAGAATCCGGCGGGTCCCTCGGGTTATCGCCGGCTGTGCACAAGTCGCTGAGGGTGAAAGATGCGTGCTACTCCATCGCAAACGAAGGCCGGCGGGCCGTTGGTTGTGATCGCGTTACTGTGCTGACAAAGAAGGGCGAGAAATACAAAGTTCGCGCCGTGAGTGGTCAGGAGAGCGTGAACAAGCGAGCCAACGTGGTGCAGTACCTGCAGCGGCTGGTGAACTTGGCGATGCGAACCGGCGAACCATTCTGGTATCCGGATTCTGCCAGCCAATTGCCGCCCGAGATTGAGCGGGAACTCGAAGCCTTCATCGAAGTCTCACTGGCCAAGCGGATTGGGATCTTGCCGCTTCAGGTTCTCAACAAGGACACGGGCGATCAGGAGGGCGACGATGCTTCGCCAGTTGGCACCGCGATTACGGGCGCAGTCGTAGTTGAACAGTTTACCGAGTCGCTTGCGAAAGACGCCCTGCAGTCCCGGACGATGACGCTGGTCGATGAGGCGTCGGTCTCCCTGCGTAACGCAACCGACCATGAGAACATTTTCCTGTTGCCGCTTTGGCGTTCGATTGGAGATCTTGGTCGGTTTTTTCGAGGCAGCTTGTTGCTCAAGACGCTTGCTTCGATTGGCGGCTTGATCGCAGCCGGGCTGATTCTTGCCCTGTTCCCAGCGGAATTGAAAGTCTCGAGTGAGGGGCGGCTGATGCCGGAGATCCGGCGAAACGTCTACGCCCAGGCGTCGGGGCGCATTGACAAACTGCACGTGGAGCATGGCGCCGAAGTTACCGAAGGTCAGGTGCTGGCAACGATGTTCAGCCCGGAACAGAACCTTGCGATCGAGCGAGCCAGCGGTGAGATCAAGAAGCTCGAGGCCGAACGAGCAAGCATTCGTACGATGCGGCTGACCTCGGATGCGACGACGTCCAGGCCGGAAGAGCTTCGTGCCGCTGCGGTGCGAGACGGTGAGTTGCTGATCCAGGTGAACGGTCTGAAGGAAGAGATTGAGATTCTTAACCGTCGCAAGTCGGATCTCGATGTAAAGTCAACGATCGACGGCGAGGTAATCACGTTCAATCTCGAAGACAAACTACAGGACAAGCCGGTAGAAACTGGCCAGTCGCTGATGCAAGTCGCAAAACTCAACGGCCCGTGGATTATCGAGCTGAACGTTCCGGATCGCCGAATTACCGATGTGCTTCGCGCGAACGAAGAAAAAGATGAACCGTTGAACGTGGTATTTCGGCTGGCGGCAGATACAAGTTTGGAGTTTGAAGGAACGGTTCGCGATATCGCCATGGCGACTAGAGTGGATGCCGAGCAGGGACAGAACGTGCTGGTAACTGTCGAAGTGGATCGCGAGCAAATTCCGCCCGAAGCCCGCCATCCGTTCACGGGAGTTCAAGCCAAGATCAAATGCGGGAAAAAGCCACTGGGCGTCGTCTGGTTTCGGGACGTTTGGCACTTTATCAAATCAAACATCTGGTTCCGGTTTACCTAGAGAACGTTGCCCGTTGTCGCTTTCGCTCCGCGAAAGCAGCGTGAGCGGCTCGGCGCTAGCCGCCGGTGGGCTGGTACCTTTGTAAATGCAAGCTTAGCTCGGCAAGTTCAACCCACCGGCGGCTAGCGCCGTACCGCTCACGGATGTTGGTTTCAGGTTTACATAACGTCGACGCAAATCCATGTCCAATGCTCATCTCACCGCCGTAAAGAATCGACCGTTGCCGCTACGGCAGCGCGCCGACCTTACGATTGAATCGGCGATCTATCAGGACGAGCAATCATGGATCGTGAAAGATCCTGTCTCGCTGAAATACCACCGGCTGCGCAAGCCGGAGATCATCGTCCTCGAAATGCTCGACGGCAAATCAACACTCGAGGATATCAAGGAAAAGCTGCAGTACGAATTTCCGACCAAGATTGTCCGACTGAGCGACTTACAATCATTGGTCTCGTCGCTCTACCGGGCCGGCATGTTGCTGTCGGATGCACCCGGGCAGGCAGAACAGTTGCTCAAACGCGACGGCGAAACGAAACAGCGCGAGATGATCGGGCGGCTGAGCAATGTGCTTGCGATCCGTTTTCCGGGCTATGACCCGGAACGAATTCTCAACTGGCTGCACCCCAAACTGGGTTGGATCTTTGACCGGACGGGAATCATTATCTGGTGCATTGTCGCAATTACGGCCGGTTCGCTGCTGGTTGCGAACCTGGACGAGTTTCGTCAGCGACTTCCCAACTTTTACGAGTTCTTCTCGGCGAGAAATTTTTTCTGGCTGGCACTGGTGATGGCCGTCACCAAAATCGGACACGAACTTGGGCACGGGTTGTCTTGTAAACACTTCGGCGGCGAGTGTCACGAGATTGGATTCATGCTGCTGGTCTTTACGCCGGCCATGTACTGCGACACTTCTGATTCGTGGTTGTTGCCGAACAAGTGGCACCGCGCGTTCATCGGCTTTGCGGGGATGTACGTCGAGGTGTTCCTCGCGAGCATTGCCACATTCCTGTGGTGGTTTACCCAACCGGGTCTGTTCAATTTTATGTGTTTGAACGTGATGTTCGTGTCATCGATCAGCACCGTCATATTCAACGCGAATCCGTTGCTACGTTACGACGGCTATTACATTCTTTCGGACATTCTCGAGATTCCGAATCTCGCGCAGAAATCGCGGCTGGCCATGATGAACGCATTGCGGGTGCACTGCCTTGGCATGCGGCCCGTCAGCCAGCGTCAATTGCCGGCTCAGGGGCACTTTACATTTATCACCTACAGCATCGCCTCTTTTCTTTACCGGTGGTTTGTGCTCGTCATGATCGTCTGGTTCGTTTCGGAGATGTTCGAGCCTTACGGTCTGCAAATTATTGGACAAGCCATCATCGCCATGTCAGCATTCGGGTTGCTGGTCATGCCGCTGTGGAAACTCGGCAAATTTTTCTCGGTGCCTGGGAGGATTCAAGAAGTGAAGAAACCACGACTGATGGCAACAGTGGCGGTCGTTGCGTTGTTCCTGCTCGTCCTGTGCTTCGTACCGTTTGCCAAAAACGTATCGATGACGGTTGTCATCCGCCCGGACAATGCGGAGCGGGTTTACGTTTCGGTACCTGGGACGATCGAGCAGTTGCATGTGCAACCCGGTGACGAAGTGCAACCTGGCCAAAAACTGGTGACGCTGAGAAATGTGGACGCCAGTTTGCAGGTCGCGTCGCTGACCAGCCGCAAAAAGACCCAGGAAACGACTTTGCAGTTGTTGAACCACCAGCGAGTTTACGATGACGAGATTGTCAGTCGTATTCCAGTCGAAAAAGCGGCGCTCAATGACGTCTCGACGCAGTTAGTCGAGCTGGAGAAAGAGAACCGCCAATTGGAACTCACTTCATCGATCGCCGGAACGGTGATGCCTCCGGTCGAAGTCGCCGAGTCACCGGACCATGAGATGATGCTTGGTGGCTGGGATGGAACGCCATTCGATACGGACAATCGCGGCGCGTTCCTCGAAACTGGCACGCTCTTCTGCATCATCGGCGATCCAAATCGTATGCAGGCGACGTTGATCCTGAATCAGATGGATGTCAAACAGGTCAAGCCGGAACAGTCGGTGCGAATTTTGCTCGAAGAGTATCCGAATCTGATCCTCCATGGAAAAATTCGCGAAGTCGCGAAACGCGATCTGGAGACAACACCCCGCGAGCTGACGTCGACTGCGGGCGGACCGCTTGCGACGGAAACGGATCCAACGACGGGCCAGCAAAAGGCGATGTTCGTGATGTACGAAGCCGTGGTCCCGCTGCACGACGTCGAAGTGCCGCTGATGAATGGCTTTCGCGGTAAAGCCAAGGTTTTTGTCGGTCGGCAACCTGTAGCGAGTCGGCTGCTGGAATTCACGCGAAACATGCTGCATTTCCGATAGACAAATTGGTGGCCTTAACGGTACTCACTCCCATTCCTCCCTGCGACTTCCTGCCATGATCCATTACCTAACCCGTCGCGTTGCTGTAATCCTTGCCGTTTTGCCAATCGTCATGGTGGCTGGCCGATCTGTCGCAGAGACGATCACGATCGAGGACGCGGTCGTTGGGATCATTGACCAAGTCGACGTGCCAGTAAGGGAAGCCGGCGCGATCGGAGAAGTGCTGGTCAAGGAAGGTGATCTCGTTCAAAAAGGCGCCCCCATTGTTCAGGTGGATGACGAGCTGCTGGTTCTTCGACGCAATGCAGCCGTGGCCGAGGCGCGAGTCGCAGAAATGGAAAGTCGAAATGACATCGACTTGCGGTTTGCCAGAAAGTCGCGAGCTGTCTCGGAAGCAGAATATAATCGCTCCCGGGCGGCATTGGAGGACTACCCCAAGAGCATCTCTCGCACGGAACTGGATGAATCGCGACTGGTCGTTGAGCGCTCGAAGCTTTCTGCCGAGCAGGCACAGCGCGACATGGACGCGAACCGGTTGCGGCTGATTTCAGCGTGTCAGCAAGTCAAAATCCTCGAGAAACAAATCGAAAAGTCGCGGATTAAAGCCCCGATGGCTGGCTTGATAAGCATCATCCACAAAAAGGCAGGGGAATGGGCGAGCGAGGGTGAGGCGGCTGTGCAGATGATTCGACTGGATAAACTGCGAATCAATGCGTTCGTCGATGGAACGCGTTTTGACCAGTCGCTGCGTGGCGCTCCAGTAAAGTTCACGGTGAAGCTCCCGCCAGGCGATCGTACCGAAACATTCAATGGTCGCGTCTCGTACGTGGATCCCGACATTAGTGCGATCAAGGATGTGCGAATCCGGATCGATATCGACAATCCCGACTTGACCCTTCGCAAGGGAGTCGTGGGCAAGCTCGAAATTGATGTCGATGCCGAGCGTAGCTTGGAAGACGTTGGAAACGGTCTGGAGGCTCGCCAACCTCACCCGCCGTATCTGCAAGCGATGGGCAAGTTGGACTTGTCGAGCGAGTGATCTGCGGCGCTACCTGATGGTGTAAGCCACAAGCCCTGTTGGTGCGAACCAAAATGCTCTGCCGTTTTATCTGAGCAGCTCGCACTGGCCCAATGTCCCTCGCTTTAACCTCGCGGGTACGATTTTGGTCGTTTGAATGGTAGCCCGACGCGTAAGTTTTGAAGTTGCACACTTTGCGGCAGTCGAAAAAGGGACTGGCTCCGACATCGTTGACGGTTTGATTTTCCCTGTGTTTGTGCGTTCGGTGCCTGTCCCTTTTCTCGACGGACCATCCCGCATCACTAAATCCGCGGAGAAATGGGACAGCGACCGTATTAGATTTAGTCAACAGGCAAGTAAATATCTTGTCGAATTAGTCGGGGGCCAGCCCCCGAACCCCCGAGATTTTTTGAGGAATGGCGAGTGTTCAATGCTGGATGCGGCTTGGTACACTGAGCGTGCCTGGAGAGACGGAGCGGAGCCATGTGGAG
>CALHZT010000362.1 GCA_938040995.1 uncultured Pirellulaceae bacterium
GGCGATCATCGAGCCACAACACCCGGCAGATTACGCAGCCGGCTCGCCTGAAACCGATCGAGCAGAATAGGCCTTCAGGCGGAATGTTCGAGGCTTCCGGCTAAAGCCCCATACTGTTCAATCGAGCGAAGCTCGTCGGCGAGCCGGCTGCGTAAGCTGCCGGGTGCTCAGTGCGGTCCAAATACTCATTGCCGGTACCTTTGCGCGGTCGGTTGAAGGCTTGCACACTGATTACAAATTTGCCAGTCATCAGCGCTGCACCACTGCATTGTATCGATTTCGAACGGGCAACTCAGGTCGACCTCGCCTACAACGCGGCGATCATCGAGCCACAACACCCGGCAGCTTACGCAGCCGGCTCGCCTGAAACCGATCGAGCAGGATTGGCCTTCAGGCGAAATGTTCGAGGCTTCCGGCTAAAGCCAGTACTACACAGGTTTTGAAATCCCTCTTGCGTTTCCGAGTCGCGTGATTACTCTGCACCAGGGATGATTGGCACCCGCGGCTCTTTGGCCAAACCGAATGTCAGGTTTTCATACCAGGTATCTTCGGAGCTGACCATCTCGCGGATGTTTTTCCAGATTTCGACGGGTGGTCCGAATTCGCGCCAGTCGATGGTCAGAACGCGAACGCCTCGACGACGCATTTCACTGAGCAACTTTTGGTAGTTGTCGTACAGCTGCTGGAGATAATCGAGTGGCACTTCGCTTTCCTGAGATCGCCCTCGCATGGCCATCCGCTCGTAACATTCCTCGGGTGAAACGTCGAGGAAGATAAAGATATCGGGTGGCATCACATCGCGGCTCATGTTGCGATAGACATCGACATAGAGGTCGTATTCCTCTGGAGTCATAAAACCGCGTTCCATCGCCGTCGTCGCGAACACGGTATCGCCATAGATGGGCCGATCTTGCACCACGATGGTGCCGTGCGTTCCCCAAGCCTGTTCGACAGCCAGCCGATGTTGTTCGTAGCGTTGGCAGAGCATGAACATCTGCATCGCAAATCCACCACCGGTATTCTTTCCACTCGTCAGGTCGGCGTAGTACCGCTCCAGGAAGTGGTTGAACATTGGATGGTGAGTCGGCTCTTCCAGCACAGTGGCTGGGAATCCGGATGCAGTCGCAGCAGAAGCGATTGCGTGACAGGCGTTTGTTTTACCCGCGCCAATGTTGGCGTCGATTGTAATAAACAGCCCTTTACGTTCCCTATCTCCAAAAGGCACAGTTCGCTCCTTGTATTTCCTTTTCGCGGTGCGCACGTCCTCCTGATATCCGTAGACGCGCGTTTTGTCTTCGCTGCGTATCTTACGCCAAGTCGCGGTCTTCAAAAAGTACCAGCGCCAAAAGCATAGCAACGGTGCAATAGAGGAAGCAGTAAATGGTCGCCATTCCTAAATACCCGTACGACACTCCGACTCCAGCCGCCACCGCGGCCTGAATATTGAAGTGGTCGAGCACCGGCAAGACCGTTGCAATGAAGCTCGCGACGAACGTCACGTTTTCGAACTGCCCTTGCGCACCAAGAACGAGTAGCGGAGTCAGGTGACCAAAAGCATAAATTGCAAAGCAGATCATGATATTGGCCAGCATCGGCAGCCGGGTAGAAATGGCAACACCGATCGCAGCGAAAACCAGCGTCTCGAGATAGGCGAGAAACAAACCTGGCACGGTTCGAACCATCTCAAGATGACACACTTGCCACGTTGGAGCCGTATTTGACGACTCGCGTGCATCGTAAACCGGCTTGTAAGCCACAATGACAAGCAGCCACACGCCAAGCAGGCAAAACATCACGGCTGTAGACCAACTGATGCCAAAGAACTTGCCAAGAATGAACTGTCGGCGTCCGATCGGTTTCGAAAGTACCGTTAGCGCTGTCTTGCCATCAATCTCTGTCGCCACGGAATTACTTGCGGCCCAGATCGCATGGAAAATCGCGAATACCATGATCAACGTCAGGCCGGTGTCTTTCAGGACTTTGATGTCTTCGCCAAATGTGTAGTACGGGAACCACATGAAGATGAAAATCAGAAAGAACCCTGCCAACGTTAGTAGCAGAAACAGTGGAGTCGCCATTTCCGATTTCGCGGTTGCGAGGGCGATCGCAGCCGTTTTTGGGAATAGCCACCTTAGCAACATGTACGCTCCGAACAGCGCGAGAATGGCGACCGTCGTCACAAAGACGCTGGACGTTTGCGGATGCAAAGGAGCCGTAAAGAACTCAATGGCGACGTTGGCATCCTGCTCCGTGCGGTTGTTGACAAGGATCTTGTCCATTCCTTCCAGCTCGAATGGATTACTGCGAATCAATCCGCGATCCCAACTGTAATCCTCTTCGGCCTGGACTTCCCAATTGAGAACGTACTCTTCATCGACCTGAATCGGTGAAACGATGGAAACATCGTGATCCGACTTGGCAACAATCGTCCGGATCTCATCGGCGTTGAATTTCACGGGAATCTCAACAGACTTGGGATCGGTACCCTCTGGGGCCCCCGGGACCGTCACATTCTCCACATACGTTCCGGTGAACGGAACACGCGTGATGGATTTGACGAGATCATCTGTGTTGCGAATAACGAACGGCCCAACCACTGCAAATACAGCAAGACCAAGAACGATCCAGAAGATCGGTTGCAGCGGACCTTCGGCAACGGCTTGTGGAATTCCACCGCGAGCATCGCGATTCACCAGCGACGCCACCAACCAGATAAGCAGCATGATTGCCAGTGCAACAAGGGCTCCCAGCCCAAGCAACCAGACAGGTGTCAACCAGGTATTCAGCCAGTCGGACGCGCCAATAAGCACCATCGTATTCACTTACTCCGAAATGTTTCGGGATCTATATATAACTGCCCCGGCGAGCCAGCAGACTGTTTCGTGTCGGAAGCTTCCGGCTTCATCAACGATCCTTTGCGACTCGCACGAATTTAATAACGTATTCCAAATCCAGCCAGCTCATCGCCGGTGGATTCAAGCAATTCAACGGACTGACTATCGATGTTCCCGCTCATGGCTTCGGCAACCGCCGCGAGGAACCGGTCCAGTTCCGCCGGCATTCCTTCCGCCACCAATTCGACTCGCCCGTCGGTGAGATTTCGTACGAATCCGGCGACGCGAAAGTTCGCCGCGACTCGATCAGTCGTATACCGGAATCCAACGCCCTGAACCCGTCCGGAAAAATGAACGATGCGGCGCTGCATACCTGAAAATCCTGCCAAAATCCCAAGCTTAAGAGTATAAAAGCACCGCGACTTGCTATCTAGGATGCCAACGAATTCCCGGCGTCGAAGTCCCCATTTTGGCTGAATTCTCGACGATATCCAGCCGCCAAAGTCAGGCAGAACACGTCCGTTGACCGGCTTGAGCACATCCGCCTAACCTTCCGCCATGTTCCATTCCACCAGCGATCCATCGAAATCACGCTCGCTGCGGCTTGTCCCGTTGGCGTTGCCGATTGTTGTCGTCCTGTTGATTGATGCTGGAGCCGCCATTTTGTTCGGCCAATCACTGGCTCAATCGCCGGCTTTGAGTCCGTATCAGACGCAACCGCGGGCGGAAGCACCGGCCGCGAGAGATGGTCGCGCCCCTGAATCTGGCAAAGCTGCATTTACTCAGGAAGCTGTTCAAGCTGAGCAAGCTGTTCAAGTCGTTCCAGCTGTTCAAGTCGTTCAAGTCGTTTTGCTCAAGAACGGTGACCTGCTGGAAGCCACCGTACGACGAGATGCTCATTCTGTTTTTCTGGACTACAAGAAGGGTGTGGTTACACTCCCGAGGGAAAAAGTCGCGTGTGTGGTCAATTCGAAGATCGAAGCTTACGCGTGGCAAGTCAAACGACTGACGCCGGCGGACCTCGACGGACAGTTTGCGCTCGCGGAATGGTGTCTGAATAACCGGGCTCTCGATTGCGCCACGCAACAGATTCAATACCTTCGTGAACTGGCCCCCAATGGCACACCGAATTCTTCAACGAATCGCAAGCTCACCAAGCTGGAACGGCGGCTAAGTTTCCTGTCGAAGATCAGAGACGGAAACAATGGTGCATCGCCGAAGGTCGCAGTCGGTACGGCGAAGCTCGTTAGTCACCAAACGGTCAGGCGAGCCACGAGTGATGTGCCAACGGAAGCGGTTGCGGAGTTTACCCGTCAGATTCAGCCGCTGCTGTTGAATACTTGCGCGAACGCGAATTGTCATGATCGTGTTTCGCCCGGCAAGATGATGCTGACCCGGCCGCTACGCGGGACGGTGTTTTCCAAACGACTCACTCAACGAAATCTCGCATCAGTCCTTGAGCATATCAATTTCGTCGATCCAGCCGAAAGCAATTTGCTTCGCACGATCGAGCATCCACACGCTTCCGCGTCGAAGGCTGTTTTCGGCCCCGAACCGGTAGACCAGTCACGATTGGCCAAGATCAAATCATGGATTGAGACAACGACCGGAAAGAGGCTTGCAGCTGAACCGCAGGACTCGTCTGAGGAAAGATCAGTGTCGGCATTGGCCCCGAAAAAACCGAGCCATTTTCGACAAGACGAGCGAATGCCGACTTCTCCAGCGAATCCGTTAGCGAACGCGCCGGCGGATTTGGAGGAAATTCAACCGACCATCATTCCCGCATCGAGCAGCGACGACCCGTTCGATCCGTCAGCGTTTAACGATTCCGTCGATAGATAGCGGCTCACAAGCGGCTCAC
>CALHZT010000363.1 GCA_938040995.1 uncultured Pirellulaceae bacterium
GTCTTCCAGTCACCAAGGCTGTCGATATGCTCGATCGTTACCAGAGTCTGCGGACTGTAGCCGAGAATCTGCCCCAGCAGCCGGTCCTTACTTTTGACTTTGGATTCCTTGTTGTCCGGATCGCCGAGTACCTGAGAATCCAGGTTGCCAAAAATGTTGTGACCGACCCAGCTCATGACTTCGAGATTGCGTTTGGCAAACAGTGGAGCGAGCACGCTCTTGAGCAACGTCTCGCCGGTCTTGCCATCCTGACCGGCGTGACAAGTTTCCCGCAGTTCGGCAAGTTCCTGAATCGCCTTGGGTGTCGAACCCAACGATGGCGTGAAGTTGACATACGGATGCCCGAGGTCCAGTGCCGCGATCGCGTACAGGGAGCTGGCTCCCAGCTTGCACTTTCGCGGTTGATCCAGCGACTTGTCGAGATCCGCCCACTTCCTTGGCAAATCGCGTTCATCGACCGGCGGCTCGGTCGAGGCAACATTGACCACGATGAGATGTTCGAGTTTTTGTTTCCGCACAAAGTCTTTCAAATCCGACTGGATCCGCTTCACGGCATCGCGCGGTGTTTCTGACTTTTTCTTCAGTCGCGTATCCGCGATCTTCTTGATGCGTTCGCCAACATTTAGCAGCGTGCCCTGTTTGATATTCTTGTCAAACTTGATGAGATCGCGGCGGACACCCGCCAGAATCTCAGGCTCCAGCGATTTGTCGACAACCAGGCCCTCCGCCGTTTCGAGCAGAGTCGTTTTTCGAACGTCGTGACCGCCGACCACGAAATCTGCCCAACCGGCAAGTGGCAAGTGCGTAAAGAATGGCAGCTCGCTAACGAGGCCCGTGGGGCCGATGAGTTTTCGCTGAAGCGACGCGAGGCCGACAATCGACGTCGTGGCGACTCCGCCGCGAGCTCCAATAAACCAGATTCCAATTCGGGGGCGAGGCATGGTGTACTTTTTTGATGAATGGAAGATATGGTTGGGCCTGTCTGGCGGCCGAACCTGTCGGTAGGATATTGGTCGTTGACTGGTGGCGGCCGGATGCGCGGTCGCAGGCTAATGCCTGTACTCCAACGTGCTCGTCCAAAATCCACCAAACAATACGATTCCTTCGCTCTCGTCGCAATCTGGACCTGAAACATGTTTGAGAAAGTCGAACCCGCCGCACCGGACGCCATTTTGGGGCTGAATGAAGCCTTTCAGGCTGACAGCAACCCCAACAAAATCAACCTGTCCGTTGGCCAGTTCAAAGACGCGGAAGGGAAGACGCCAATCCTCGGCTGCGTGAAGCAGGCGGAAGAAGAGTTGCTAAAGTCCGAGTCGAGTAAAGGGTATCTCGGCATCGTCGGCGATACCAACTACGGCAAGATGGTACCCGGTTTGCTGTTCGGCGAAGGTCATCAATTGCTGGCGGAGAATCGAGTCGCCACCGTCCAGTCACCAGGCGGCACCGGAGCGCTTCGAATCGTCGCCGATTTTATCGCGACCAATTTTCCGTCGAGCACGGTCTGGCTGAGCAATCCAACGTGGCCGAACCATCCGAACATTTTCAAGGCCGCCGGCGTTCCAACAAAATCGTACGCGTACTACGACGAGTCGGACTTTTCGCTCAACTACGACGCAATGATGAGTGATCTGGCGAAAGTTCCGGCCGGCGACTTTGTGATGCTGCACGGATGCTGCCACAACCCGACGGGAGTCGACATTGCGGACGATCAGTGGAACGCGGTCGGTGAGGTTCTGAAAATAGGCGGCGTGACGCCCATTGTCGACTTTGCCTACCAGGGATTTGGAAGCGGAATTGAGGAAGACGCCATTGGCGTCCGTACGCTTGCCAAGCATGTTGACGAGATGATTGTTTGCTCGTCCTTCTCGAAAAACTTTGGGCTGTATTGCGAGCGGATCGGAGCCGTCACGACTGTCGCGGCCGATGCGGATGCGTCGGCAGCGGTCATCAGCCGATTGAAGAAGTGTATTCGCGCCAACTACTCCAACCCGCCAGCGCATGGAGCGAAGATCGTCGCAAAAGTGCTTGGTGATGAAGCACTCACCAGCCAGTGGCACGTTGAGCTTGCCGAAATGCGAAATCGCATTCTCGATTTGCGAAAACAAATCGCTGCGACGATGAAGTCGCTGGGATCGCCGGTTGATTTTAGGTTCATCACGGAGCAGCGAGGCATGTTCTCCTTCACCGGACTGACACGAGAGCAGGTCCAGAAGTTACGCGATGAGCACTCGCTCTACATCGTTGGCAATGGCCGCATCAATGTGGCAGGATTGCGTGATTCGCAGGTTGAAATCGCCTGCAAGGCGATAATTGATGTGCTGTAAGTCACGATAAGAAAAGAAGCTGGGCCAGCTTGCGGCGTGACGGGAGGGCGAGGCTCCGTCCGAGCCGCGAATTGCCAACACGGCAATTTCACTAACCGGCGGCTCGGACGGAGCCTCGAACTGGGGTGGTGTAAAGTTGGCCTTGCGGCGGATTTTGCGTTGCCCAGAACGGACCCGAACTGTTGCAGATACATCGACGCGTATGGCCGCTCCTCCCCGTCGCTTAGGCTTCGACCCTCCTCTCGCGACACGTGGTATGCCCTGCTCATTCTTCGCATGACACCACTGCGTCGGAGGAGGGTTGCTTAACGCGAGCGGCCGAGGTCAGGCAAACGGCTGCAATAAATCTGGCGCGAGAACTCTCTGTTCGGACCACGCAACATTGAATTTACAACATCCCGCCTCGCCCCCCGAGCCGTGAATTGCCAACACGGCCATTTTGCAAACCGGCGAAGACCGGCTAATGGCTTGATGGTACGTTGACGAAATGAACAGGGCGGCGCGAAGAACGATACGGCGGCTCGGACGGAGCCTCGCCCTCCCGAAGCCGTGAAATGCCAACACGGCCACTTTGTAAGTAGCGGCCAGAAGTCGGCCAAGAATCGTCAACGGCCGCATTTGCCGGCCATCGCGTTTTCCAAAATCAAACGTGCAGTATCAACATGTTGCCAAGGGCAACTATGCAAGCTGGACGTTCTCAGCGCATGGACCTTTTTGTCCGCGTGCTTCCGTGAAAGTTACGTTCTGTCCTTCACGAAGATCGTCGAAAGCGACACCTTCAAGACTGTTGGAGTGAAAGAACAAGTCCTTATCACTGCCAACGTCGATGAATCCAAAACCTTTGTCGGTAAGTCGCTTAATCGTGCCTTCGGCCATTCTTAAATCCTTAAAAGTGTGATCAGCGGTCGGCTGGATGAAATTATTCAGTCCGAGTCGCAGGGCGATATCCTACCAGCAAACGGCAACATTTGCTGCCAATTGAGTCCATTTGCGTCAAACCCGGCGAAGAGACCGTCACAATGCTCGATATCGGGAATATCGGTCGTCCTGGATCGTTCTGCGACCTACACTTAAAGGTGATTGACCGCCCCTCATTCACCCGAAGATAACCCAGTCTGCACAATCGTTTCCCACCTCCAACCCCACCTCGAGTGCTACCGTGGTCAAAGTCCTTATCGCAACCAGTGAAGCGGTCCCCTTCGCAAAGACCGGCGGTCTTGCCGATGTCTGTGGCGCCTTGCCAGCCGAACTTGCCAAACTCGGCAACGATGTCGGTTTGATCATTCCGGCGTATACCTGCGTCAAGGAAGCCGCTGCCGCGAACGGGATCGAACTGAAAGATACGGGAAAGACCGTTAGCATCCCGGTTGGGAATCAGATCGTCACGGGAAAATTCCTGACCGCCGACTTACCCGGCAATGTCACCGGCTACTTTGTTGACCAGCCCGAGTACTTCGAACGCCCTTCCCTCTACGGTGAAAACGGAGTCGACTATCGCGACAACTGCGAGCGGTTCGTCTTCTTCAGTCGAGCCGTACTGGAAGCAGTTCGCGCACTGGATCTTTCAGTCGATTTGATCCACTGTAACGATTGGCAAACGGCTCTCATCCCGACACTGATTGATGCGGAGTACCGGATCACGCGTGGTTACGAGCGCATCGCAACACTACTTACCATTCACAACATGGCGTACCAGGGCCGTTTCTGGCACTGGGACATGCTGCTCACCGGGCTCGATTGGCGTTACTTCAACTGGCGAAGCCTCGAATACTACGGCGACCTCAATTTGCTGAAGGGCGGAATCGTTTACGCGGACGCGATCAATACGGTCAGCCCGACTTATGCGCGTGAGATTCAGACAGCAGGATTCGGTTGCGGTCTCGAAGGCGTGCTGACTCAACGGAACAACGTCCTTTCCGGAATCCTCAACGGCGTGGCTTACGAAAGCTGGGATCCGAAAACCGACAATTTCCTCGCTGCAAACTATGACGCTTCTGACTGGCAAGCCGGCAAGGCGGCCTGCAAAGCCGACCTGCAAAGGATCATGGGACTGGAAGTCGACCCCAACGTTCCGGTCGTTGGTTTCGTCGGTCGCCTGGCGGAACAGAAGGGCGTTGAACTCATTGCAGAGCTCATGAAGAAGTGGTCCGGTTCAGAAAACGTCCAATGGGCGATCCTTGGTACCGGATCACCGGAACTGGAATCCGAGCTGGCCAAACTGTCCAAAGAACGGCCCCATCGTGTCGCGGCTCAGTTGGCGTTTTCCAATGAGATGGCGCACAAGATCGAAGCCGGCAGCGATTTATTCCTGATGCCCAGCCGATACGAGCCGTGCGGTTTGAATCAGATGTACAGCCTCAAGTACGGTACGCCGCCGCTGGTTCATGCGACTGGTGGATTGAAGGATACGGTAACCAATGCGACAGAAGAGGCGATTGCCGCCGAAGCTGCGACCGGATTCGTCTTTTACGATTACGATCTGTCGGCGCTCGAATCGACTTTGCGTTGGGCGGTGACGTTGTACAACGAGCGACGTGACGACTGGAACGATATCGTCGCGAAGGGCATGAACCAGGATTGGTCTTGGAGCCGCAGTGCGAATGCCTATTCGCAGTTGTATGCGGCAACAGCGGCTCGGGTGAAGCAGATTATCGACGTGCGGTAGCATCAATCGGACAATAATCGGACGACAATCGTCGTAGCCGATGTCGCAAGACTTCGGGCGTGGCTGGTGGATGTCGACGCGTTCCGGTGCGCTCCCGAACTGTTGCCAGTCCGGCTACGTGCAAGGTTTACGTGCGAGGGTTACGTGCCAAAAAGCGTTATGGTGAATGGATGCCAGAGTATCGCACCGACCCACTAAGCGGTCATACCGTTATCATCGCGCCCGAACGCCAGGCAAGACCCGGCGCATTCTCTTTACCGCCGTGGCAAGCCGAAACCGTCAGTTGCCCTTTCTGTCGCGGTAAGGAATCCGAGACGCCGCAGGAGATCTGCATCTACCCGCGGGAAGCCGCCGCCGATCAGTGGCAAATCCGGGTCGTCCCAAACCTCTATCCGGCGTTGATGCGGGATGGAGATAAACGGGAGGGCGAAGGTGTGCCCGAGCCGCAATCCGGGACGATGCGGAATCCCGCCTCTGCGGCTCGGACGAAGCCTCGCCCTCCCGCGCCGCTTGACAAAAAGCATCAAGAATCCGGCGCCCAAGCCAGCGGTCTCCACGAAGTCATCATCGAATCGCCCGAACACCTGACGAGCATTACCGACCTGAACCATGAGAACACCGCAGCACTTCTTCAGACTTATGCGGATCGATTAACGTCGGCGGCACAGCAACCCAACATCAAATGCGCCCAGCTATTCAAGAACCATGGTCCGGCGGCTGGAGCAACACTCCAGCATTCGCATAGTCAGTTGATCGCGATGGATCGGGTTCCCGACATTTTGCGGCGTGAACTGTTATCTGCCGAACAACATTTTGCAAAAGCCGAAAGCTGCATCGTTTGCGATGAGATCGAACAGGAACGAAGCAGTGGCGAACGAATGGTTCTGGAGAATGACGACTTTACGGTTTACTGCCCGTTCGCGAGCCGACTGCCGTACGAAATGCGACTGGTGCCAAACATTCACCAGGCGAAATTCGAAGATACGAACGCGAAACTTTGGCAAAGCATGGCCGCCCTGTTACGCCAGGCGTTACAGGCGTTAGAGTCGCTGATCCCAAACGTTTGTTACAACTATCTGATCCACTCGCTACCCTTTGACACTAATCGCAACGAGCACTATCACTGGCATATGGAGATTATTCCGCGGATTGCGACGCCTGCCGGTTTTGAGTGGGGGACAGGGCTATTTACAAACCCAATCCCGCCGGAACAGGCAGCATCGGAATTGCGTCTTCGTTGAGTTCCGGTTCCAATGAATGTGCCGCCTACGGTGCAACTGCCGGCGACTTTTCCGAATAGAAAGAGTAGCTAAGGCTGTCGGCCTGTGTCGATGAATCTTGTGCGTAAAAAAAGCACGGATGGTTTGACCCACAACCCAAGATAACACTGCACGAGTTTAAGCGATGCCAAATCCGGTCCGATTATGCCTGGCCCTTCACAACCACCAACCTGTCGGAAACTTCGATCACGTTTTCGAACAGTCGTATGTCGATAGCTACAAGCCGTTCCTTGATGTCTTTGATGACTATCCGGAACTGAAGATCTCGCTCCACACGAGCGGCCCACTGATGGAGTGGCTCGACGAGCATCACCCCGAGTACCTCGACCGCCTGGCGGCTCATGTTGCGTCGGGGCGAATCGAGATCATTGGCGGCGCGTTCTTCGAACCAATTCTGACGATGATCCCGCCTCGAGATCGAGTCGGTCAGATCGCGACGTATACCCGCTGGCTGGAAAATCGCCTGGGAGCCAACATTCGCGGGATGTGGATGCCGGAGCGGGTTTGGGAACAGGGTTTGACGGCTGATGTCGCAGACGCGGGGATCAAGTACACGCTGCTTGATGATATTCACTTTCGCAATGCGGGCCTCGAGGACGAGTCGCTATTCGGATATTACACAACGGAAGATCAGGGTAAGTCGCTGGTCGTGTTCCCGGGCAGCGAAAAGCTTCGTTACCTCATTCCTTTCCAAAGCCCTCATGAAACCGTCGACTATCTTCGCGAGATCGGCGAACGACATCAAAACGCGGTTTGCGTATTCGGCGACGATGGCGAAAAGTTTGGAACGTGGCCTGATACCAAAAAGCACGTTTACGAAGACGGTTGGTTGCGTGGTTTCTTCCAGCAACTGACTGACAATCGCGACTGGTTGCACACCACAACATTGTCCGACGCGCTGGACAGCACGGGACCAGTCGGCAAAGTCTACCTGCCCGAGGGCAGTTACCGCGAGATGACCGAATGGGCTCTCCCGACGACTCAGCAAACCGGTTACGAAGATCTTGTGCATGAGTACGACAACAACCCGGCATGGAACAGAATCAAGCGATTCGTTCGCGGCGGTTACTGGCGCAACTTCAAAGTGAAGTATCCGGAAACGGATGAGATGTACACCCGCATGATGGCGGTAAGTGAACGACTGGAAACGGCTGTCGCTGACGGCCACAACGTGCAACTGGTCGAACAGGCCCGCCAGGAGTTGTATCGCGGTCAGTGTAATTGCAGTTACTGGCACGGTGCGTTTGGCGGAATTTACCTGCCGCATCTTCGCAACGCGGTCTATCGCCATTTGATCGCCGCCGACAATCTGCTCGATCAGGCTGCCGGTATGCCGGAGCACTGGGTCGAAGCCAACGCGGACGATTATGATTTCGATGGTCGCCCCGAAGTGCGACTGGAGAACGACGAGCTGGTATGTCTACTTCGCCCCGCAGCGGGTGGACAACTTTATGAGCTGGATGTGCGCAACATTTGCCATAACCTTCTCGCTACGCTGGCTCGGCGACCTGAAACTTACCATCGCAAGGTCCTCAACGGCCCGAGCGACAATGACGGTGTCGCGAGTATTCATGATCGAGTCGTCTTCAAGCAGGAAGATCTTGACCAGCGACTTCAGTACGATCAGCAGATGCGAAAGAGCCTGATTGACCGGTTCTACGCCCCTGGCACTTCGGCTGAGGCGGTTGAACGTGGCGAAGCCAAACCAATTTCGAGTTTCGATTCGTCAGCGTATGAAGCCATCGTTCGTCGCAGCAAGCAACGAATCCAGGTCATGATGAGCTGTACGGATCGAGTCGAAGGTTACGACATCAAGATCACGAAGGGCGTTACGCTGACGGCAGGTAGTCAACGCATGGAGGTCGCATATCTCCTCGAAGGACTGCCAACCGATCGCGAACTTCTGTTCTCGGTAGAGTTCAACTTTGCCGGGTTGCCAAGTGGTGCCGACGATCGTTTCTTCTCGGATGCTGACCATAACCGCATGGGTCAACTCGGCGAGCGACTGAACCTCGAAAGCAGCCGCACCATTCGCCTGACGGATGAGTGGCTTGGGATCGAGAACACACTCAACTCGGATCGTGCCGGCGGTTTGTGGACGTTCCCGATAGAAACAGTCAGCCAGTCGGAAGGCGGTTTCGAACTCGTTCACCAGTCCGTGGTTGTTCAGCCGCACTGGAATGTTCGAGGCGATGCCGACGGACGATGGTCTCTGAAGATGAACCTCAATGTCGACACTGCGATGGCGAAGAGCCGAAAGCAACAGGAAGTCGCCGTTGGGTAGCGTTCGCCACGAAGTGGCAAAACAGACCAGCCTGGGGCACAGCAAAAACGAGCCTGCGAGTTTGAGCGTCGCCCCAGGAATTTTGGATGCTGCCGGGTGGGAACGCGGTTCGAATTTAATTGCCCGTTTTATGGCAGATCGACATTGGTGAATTTGTCTTCATCCCGCAGGGATATCAGCTGGTAGCCCGTGGTAAGCGCAGCGTTACCACGGGTAAGCTCCAGAGCGTGCATCGGTCGAGAAAGCTGGCTGAATTCGTGGCCGGCGTTTATCGAGACCGAAACGGCTCGCGGATGAAATTCAAACGCCGTGGTTCCGGTCTCGGTTAATTTGAATAAATTTCAGAGCGGAATCGCTCGACCGGCGTGGTGAGTGCCGCATACCGGCGGTGGCACTGCGTTTACCGCCGGCTACAGGCTGCAAAGCCTTCGGCTTGGGACGAAAGTTCCAGCTTGGGATGGCAACTTACGCAGCCGCGCTAACCAAAGATCTTTTCCAACATTTCACGCGGCACGTCTTGCTGATTCCATTTCACGTGGCCAAGAAATGGCACATCAATTCGTTTGCGAATCTCATCTGCATTGCTTTGTTGACTGGGGTCGTTGACATCCTCCGCGCCAGTCGACGGTTCGCACACGTCGTTGACGATGATCCCCGCAATTTTTTCTTTGCCGACTCGGGACGCGACGGCAAGTTCCGTCTGTAGAGTCTGGTTGATCGTGCCCAACCGGTTCGCGGTAACGATCAACACCGGATAGCCGATACGCTCTGCGATGTCAGCGATATACAGGTTCTCAGAGATCGGGGACATCCACCCGCCGGCGCCTTCGACGATTACGATATCGCATTGGTCGCGCCACTTTTCGAGACCGTCGGTGAGCAGCGATTCGTCAATCGACTTGCCCTCCGCAATCGCGGCGAGATGCGGTGCGACCGGCAATTCGAACATCTGGGGGCAAACTTCATGGATCGAGCCGGGTTTTCCGGCGGCATTCCATAGGTGGACCGCGTCATCACAAACGCAGAGGCCCTGCTCCATTCGGCCACCACTCGCGGCCGGTTTGTAGACGCCTACGGTGTGACCGGCAGATACCAGTGACTTGGCCAAAAGCGATGCGACCCACGTCTTGCCAACTTCAGTGTCTGTACCGGTAACGAAAAGGCCTCTGGGTGGAAATCGTTGATTCATCGAAGCGTGGCTCTGGAGCAGATTTATTCTTGTCGTGTCGCTGGGTGGCGGCGGGATGCCACCGATACATTTCAACGTGCCCTAGAGCATCAGAAATTCTTCAAACGCTTCACGCATCAACGGCAAGTCGGGTGTCAAACCTGTCCAGGAGTGAAAGGCGACGGAAGCTTGCTGCACGAGAAGATCCAGGCCAGTAATGCATGTGCAACCGGCTTCTTCGCCAGCCTTGATAAAGGCGGTCCTTGGCATCTGATAATCCGTGTCGAGAATGACCGTCGCATTGGAAAGCGAATCAAGATCGAATGGCATCTTGTCAGCGCCCGTTGCAATCAGGATGCCGGCACTCGACGGGATCGTCCAGGAATCGAGCCACGGCTGAATCTCGATTTTTGTAGCGCTATACTGGCTGATCAATTCACGAGTCGATTCCGAAGCGGCATCGTCCTTTGCGAACAGCGTCACCTTCTCTGGTGCGGCGAGACAAAGTGCCAGCGTTATCGCTGTCACCAGGTGCCCGTCGCCAAAGAGAATCGCGTGCTTGCCGCCAATGTCGACTTGACGCGACAGGACCTGAGTCACCGCGTGTACCAGCGAATGATCGCCAACCAGTTTCTGGCCGTCCCGGTGAATCAGATCAATTTCACCGAGGGCTTCGGCGACTTTGCTTCGTTCGTCAACAAGTTTTGATGCCGGCGCCTGATGCGGGCAAGCCAGCGTGGCGCCGCAAAACCCCATGGCCAACATGCCACGAAGCGCATTCGCAAGATCCTCCGGTGGTACATCAAGAGTGAGGCATCGCGAATCGACTCCGGCGGCGCGAAACGCCCGCTCCATTACGAACTGGGTTGGATTTCCGGCAACCGGATATCCAATGCAGGCGATGATTTCCTGAAGTGATGAGTTGGACAAAAATCGCCCCCAGTAGAAATTGCCCTGAATAAAGGAAGTCTGCACACAGAGCGTTGGTGATAGGCCCATCGTACGCCGTAGGGTTCACTACCATCAAGCCGAACGCCGGGTAAGCATCGAGTGAAGCAACGCACGAACCGGCCCTCACTCCCCTTGCCACGCGGCAGGTTGATTTTCATTTCGGACGGCCATATACTCGCCGTCTGTGGTGTTGGTGGTCAGCCTCCATGTTGTGAAGGCTGACGAAAAGGGAATCCAGTGAAATTCTGGGATGGCCCCGCCGCTGTGAGTGAGCAAACGGCCGAAGATCGGCCAAAAGCTGTCCATACTCTTTGCCATTGTCAGTGAAATGCTGCGTGACGCAGCATTGATGACGAGAAGGCGTGGATAGCAAGTTCATCAGTCAGAAGACCTGCCAACACTTTTTTCGGTAGCAAGCCTGCGAGGGACAGGAGCTGCCTGACTTGGCATCGTTGGATGCCATTTGCACTTGTTCGCGTCCATTGCGCCAATCGTTTGCCAATCGTTTACCGAATGGCAATGCGGCTGCTGTGTCGCGCACCCGTTTCGGCCTGGTCCTACCAGAACCAGCCCTCAATTATGCGCATTCGATTTCACCAACGACCTCGGCGGTTCGAGCAAAGCGGATTTACGCTTGTTGAATTGCTTGTCGTCATTGCCATCATCGGGCTGCTCGTCAGCCTGCTGTTGCCTGCGGTACAAACGGCGCGGGAAGCCGCCAGAAAAACGACTTGCCAAAACAATCTCCGCCAGCTGGGCATCGCGATACTGAACTTTGAGTCGCAAAAGTCAGCGTTTCCCGTCGGTTGTGTTGAATGCCGGGCGAGCACGTCGAGACCGCGATTCATCTCGTGGTTCTCGCGATTGTTACCGATGCTTGAGGAGTCCGCGATCCACGACGAAATCGACTTTCAAATGCCGATGTGGGACGCGAGCAATGCGGCGCCGACTTCTGCCACGATTGGGACGCTCCTATGCCCGACGACGAAGGACCAGCGATTACAGGCGGCCTCTGGTTTGTGGCGGGGACGTGCGTTTAGCGACTATGGCGGGCTCTATGGTGTCGAAGGCGAAGGGCACAGCGAGGAAGATTCAAGTGCTACGCAAACGCTTGATCGGCGTTTCCTCGGGGTGATGCTGTACGAGTCGCCAACGCGAATGGAACAGATTACTGACGGGACTTCGCACACTGCGTTCGTCGCCGAAATGCAGCTTCGCCGCGTTGCCGGTGAATGCGAATGGGCGAATGGGCACCAGCTGTTCGCACAGGAACGCGATACGCCGGTCAACGCGAGTTCGGGACTCGGCAACGATATCGGCGGACCGCATTTGGGCGGTGCTTTTGCCGGCTTGTGCGATGGGCATGTCCAGTGGCTGGACGATTCGCTGGATCAGGCGGTGCTCAACGCGCTACTGACAAGGGCCGGAGGCGAAGTACCCAGATGATACGAATCCTTCAAAAGAAATTCGTGCGAAACATGTCCGGTATCGTCAGCTTGTCTGGCGTCATTCTCTTCATGACTGCTTCCGCAGCAGGTGCCCCAGTCGGCAGTTTCGATGACATCAAGTACTGGGTTGGCACCGGAGAGAATTCAGCCGCTTTGGCACTCGATTGGGATGGGCACAGCGGTCAGGACGACTCGTTGACCTGGGGTTTCCGCTGGGATGGAACAGCGACGGGCGAGGATATGCTTCTGGCCGTATTGCAATCGGATCCGCGGCTGCACGCAAAGCTCGGCGGATTCGGAAATCAAATCGCGGTATTCGGCATTGGCTATGACGCCAGCGGCGACGGACAGTTCGACCTCGATGACGGGACGCTTTTTGATGAATTCGGGATCGCGCAAACTTCGCCAGCGGACGGAAGCCAACCGTTGAATACGAGCGACTGGTACAGCGAAGGATGGTTTCTCGGTTACTGGTATCACGCCATCGGATCCACAACCAACGCGATGATCGGCGAAGCCCCCGGCGAGTGGTTACCAGGAAGTGGCCTGTCAGCACGCACATTATCCCATGGCGACTGGGACAGTTTGGCCTACAAGAACACCACCGACGCAGTCCTTGCAGCGGCGAGCGACCTGAACGCAGCCGAAGAAACAACGCAGCCGGGCGATTACAACCGCAACGGGCAGATCGACGCCGGCGACTTTACCCTTTGGCGAGACCGACTTGGCGCAACAGAGCTGTTGCCTGGATTCGGTGCCGACGGGGATTTCAATGGCGTGATTGAGAACAACGATTACGACGTGTGGTTAGCGGCTTTTTCTGGCCAGTCAGCAACGCAACCAAACGTGCCGGAACCGGCAACTGGAATTATTTTGCCATGGATGGTGGCAATACTGTTTTTTACCTACAGACGAAACGAGACCTGATTCAATGCTCCATAGATCTACATCACGACGACTGAAGTCTACGCTCGCGATTCACATTTTCTTTTCCATCTTTGCACTCAATGCACGGGCTCAGCATGCTGTTGAAGTAATGTCCTACGATCAGGGAACGACTGCAGCCCCCGGCTTCATCCAGGAAAGCTCGGCGATCGGATCGCCGGAGCGATTCACTGGCGAAGGCGGCAATTATTCTGGCGCCGTCACACCTTTCAATTCACCGTTTCTGCCTGAAGAAATCGTATCTGTCGGCGAAGGCGGTCAGCTAACTCTGCGGCTGTCAAATTTTGCGATTCCACAAAGTGATGGTCCAGAAATTGGCATATTTACCAATAGCGCGATCGCCGATGCAGAACTTCCCAATTCTGTCGCCGGCGACCCGATTGTGCAGTTTGGCGTGGACCAGGCATCGGTAGATGTCAGCATGGACGGTATTACGTGGGTGTCCCTCGGTGATACCACATTCGATGGCGTCACGAATGGGTACAACGACACTGGACTGACCCAGCCGTCGGATTTTCAACAGCCATTCGTCAATCCTCTGAGCGATTTTACCGGACTGCCCTACTTTGATGGCTCAGGCAACGACATTCTTACGATGCTCGACGGATCTGGCGGCGGAACCTGGCTGGACATCTCGTCATCAGGACTTGCCGAAGTCGGCTATATCCGATTCAGCGTTGCCGATGATAACGACGTAATGACCGGCCTCAACTTTGAACTCGACGCAGTATCGATCTCGAGTTCAGCCGTCGGACGGGTCACGCCGGAACCGTCGGCTGGTTTGCTTCTTGCCCTTGCAGGCCTTGCTCTCGCACCTATGATTCGCAAACGACGATAGTCCGACGGACGTGCGATACGGGCGGACGTGCTATACGGGGAAACAAAAAAGCCTCTTCAGCAGAATCTGTGGGTGAATTTTGGTTCGGGTAGCTTTCCAAGATTGTGGTACAGAGCTGTTTCATAGGCTTCTTGAGTTCGAAAGCCATACGATTTTCTGGTAACCAGTTTTACCTTGTTGTTAAAACCCTCGACAACGCCCGATGAAAGCTCGCCATCGGCACGGAACCAGTTCAATAGTAACTCACGTTTTGAACGCAATGTTCTCGCCACGGATTTCATGGGTTCGATCCTGCTGCGCATCGCGCGGGTACACCATTGGTCAAGGAACTTGCCAGCCCACGTCGGATGGGTGTAGGTCCAGAATTGCTGAAAGTCTTCTTTCATCAGGTAACTGCGAATACTCTTGAGGTTGTACTCCAGCAACTCGCTCAGCTTGACTGCCTGCTTCTCACTCAGATTTTCCGGTCGTTTCAACAGCAGCCACCGACCACCCTTGAGAACTTCCTCATAGCCATCGGCTTTGAGCTGCTTCGCCTCCGATGCACGTACCTTGTCGATCGCTTTGCCCAGCTTCTGCATCACATGAAAGCGATCCAGAATATGGATCGCTTGAGGAGCCTTCTTTGCGATCACTTTCAGGTAGGCTTGCCACATGTCGCTGCAGATGAACTGCAATCGCTCCGTTCGCTCTTTGCCCAGCTTGCGAAAGAATCGAAGCAGTGTCTTGGCCGTGCGTTCCGGGCCGATCCACAACAGGCGTTTGCAGCCTTGGTCAATCTGATAAACCAGCGTTTGGTACTTATGCCCGCGTTTCCACTGCACTTCATCAATGCCAATGGAAACGATTCCTTCCAGGCTACGATGCGACAAGCCCCACGAAACGGCATGCTTCACCGATCGGTAAACGTGATCCCAGCTCACCTGAAAGCATTCACCGACTTCCTTCCAGCTCATCCGACGAGCCCAAGTCGACAAAAACCACTTGTACTCAGTCGTCAGCTGACTCTTTCCCTCTGCCCAGGGAACACGCTCTACTTTCACGCCACAGTCAGGGCAATTCACCCGCCGCATCGTGTAAATCAGCACCACCGGGATCATCCAGAGTGGAACGAAAGAAAAGCGACGTGGAGTCCGTGAGCGGTCAAAGCCGCTGCAGCGCTGCCCACACACCGAGCACTTTGCCAACCCATTCCTCCGAGCACGCATCGTCACCTCAATGATCGGAGAACCTTCCTCATTCTCTATCAGTTCAACGCGATCCACGACGAATGGCTTGTAATTTGTGACGTGATTGAAGATAGTTTTCAGTTGCATCCTGCGGCCCGTTTTGGCGGAGACAAGTTCGAACAAACTCATCGAAACCAAA
>CALHZT010000364.1 GCA_938040995.1 uncultured Pirellulaceae bacterium
TTTGAGTGAAGTAGTGAGGTGCTCGGAAGTCTCCTAAAGCCGTCTTGCGGCGAGGGTCGGGATCCGTAGCACCTCATGGACTACCTTCAAAAATTCTACAACGGCGTTGTGAATCCGCGTTACCCCCGCTCCGCCAGAGCACAAGCTGCGCGGCGTAAAACGCACAACGCCGATAGAAAGAGGATGCTATAAGGGTCGGAGCCTTAGCGACGGGGAGGAGCGGCCAAACGCGTCGATGTATCTGCAACAGTTCGGGGCCGTTCTGGGCAACGTAAAATCCGCTGCAAGGCCAACTTTACAACACCCCAGTCCCCGCGTTCGCGGGGAAGACGGCCATAGGCGTCATAGGCCGTCAACTGAGTCGTCGTGAGAGATTCGACACTAATTGCGAACGATCCCAAGTCGCGTAGCGCTTTGTTCTTGTTTCGCTCTCGTTTCTCGCGTCGAAACCAATTGGAGTGGGTGTGCTATCACCCGAAAAGCTTGCAGAGTTCTCCTCGCTCTGGTCTTCGCGTGTCTGTGGCGGCCATGTGCATTCGGCTTGCTGCGTTCAATGTGGCTTTCTATACTTCGCCCCGCCTCCCCGGCCTGCAAGTGAGGATATCCAGCCAGACTGGCTTTTCTGTGTTCGCCGGGCATCGTCGGTTATTCCAGGACGGATCTTTATGATCGGCCGAATTCAAACACTGAGTCTCGCGCTCATCACGCTTTTGGCGCTGATGCAAACGGCTTTGCATGCGCAGTCGCGAGCCCCCAATCCAGTACGAGATCACGACACTGCGCAGCAGCAAGTGCGGCCCCGTTTGAGCCAGCGTCGTGCTCCCGATCGGGTCAATGTTCAGGACGCGACGCCGCTTCAGGCCGCGTCGCCGCTTCAGGACGCGACGCGTAAAGGAACACGCGACTTGCTGCCCATGCCGCAGTCGCCACGAGGGGAGAAAAAGATCCGGCTTGCCTCCGGCGAAGCACCCGTCGGGATGTCCGGAATGCCGGGGGCTCATGGCCAGATTTGGCGAGAGTATGACATTTCCAAATACACGGCACGCTACAAAGCAGAGGACAAGCCGGAACAGTCGATCGTCAACTGGATTCTTCGTGAAACGGGGACGGAGCTCTGGTTCTCCGAGCCCATGGGTGTGCTCAGCGCGGACCGCAACCGTTTGCGCGTTTATCACACGCGAGAGATTCATCAGTTGGTGGACGATGTCGTTCAGCGTTACACCAGAAAAGAGATTCAGCAGTACGGGTTCGGTTTGCAAATGTGCTCTGTTGGCAGCCCTAACTGGCGGGCCATGGCGTTGCCGAGAATGGGCCCGGCGACCATTCAGACTCCTGGAGTCGAAGCGTGGCTTATGTCAAAAGAGAACGCGGCAATTGTTCTGGCGGAGCTTCGCAAACGCAGTGACTACCGGGATCACAACTCGTCAAACCTCGTGATTCGAAACGGCGACACCCATGAGCTCACCAGGATGAGGCCGATCGCGTACATGCGTGGCGTCGGTGCTGTGCCGAATGCTCAGGTGGTTGGTCAGACGAAGATGTGGCAAGTGGATCATGGATTCAATCTGGAACTCAGTCCACTCATGCATCTGGATGGTCAGCATGTGGACGCAATTTTGAAAGTGGAAACCCATCAAGTCGAGAAGATGAAGCAGGTGACTGTCGCGACGCCTCTCGCAGACAACCGTGGGCACCGCACAAATATTCAGGTTCCACAATCCAGCAGTTGGTCACTCCATGAACGATTTCATTGGCCAGCGAATCAGGTTCTGTTGGTTAGTTGCGGGATCGTTGCGACTCCAGTCGACGACGAAACCCGCGGCCCGCTGAATCCGCTGGGGCTGGCTCCGGTCTCGTTGCCCAAGCTTCTGTCCAGAGACTACTCGCCAGATCGCGCGGACGCTCTGATTTTCATCGACTCGAAAGGTCGGACGACGGACTGGATGGCACGTGGAGATTGTCCGCCCTGCGACTCGGATCTGAAGTACCAGGGGCGGTATTGAGCTGCCGGTATTGAGCTGCCCATCGACGGCCAACTGCACGGATGCAGCACAGGCGGCTGCCGGGCATGGTCCGTTGGCCTCGAAACGGCGACTTTGCCGGTTATTCCCGAGTTGCGGCTCCATTTCATGATCTGGGGCGACATTGCGACGTTTAAGGGCAAAAAGCAGCCTTCAATGCCCTGCCGGAATCTAACGGTTGCCCGCTTGGTGGACCGATACAACTAATCCGGGACAAAAGAACGCCAACTCTCGACTTTGAGATTTACAGAATTAAAATGCAGGTCATCGATTTCGGGAAAGGCACCGCCTGCCGAAAACGCCAAACCCGAAAATCAGGCGCAACATGGATTGTTGTTGCCGATGGCAAGCTGAAACTGAGATTCACAACGCATGATTAGTGCCAACGACCGGCGAGTCGTAATCACAGGGATGAACGTGATTACGCCGCTCGGCAATTCTATCGAACAACTGTGGGAAGCGCTGTCTTCCGGTCGAAGTGGCGTGCGACGTCTGACTTCGACTGATCCGGCCCACGCGTCATTTACTTACGCTGGAATTGCCAGTCAATTCAGCGGGAAGATCAACGACTTTGGCGAACTTGATCCGACGCGAAAGAGAGCGATCCGTAAGGGCCTCAAGCTCATGTGTCGCGAGATCCGCATGGGCGTTGCCGCGGCTCAGGTTGCGATGCAGCATGGTCAGCTGACCGCCGACACCTACGAGAGCGAGCGGACGGGTGTCGTTTTCGGTTGCGATCATTTTGTAACCGTCCCGGATGAGTTTACCCATGCGATTCAGGCATGCGTCAACGGCAAGGGGTTTGAGTTCGACCGATGGGGTACCGCGGGACTTGCCGAAGTGACTCCGCTCTGGTTGTTGAAGTACCTGCCGAACATGCCAGCCAGCCACGTTGCGATCTACAACGATCTGCGTGGCCCCAATAACAGTCTGAGCTATCGCGAGCCGGCAGCGAACGCGGCAGTCGCAGAAGCGTTCACCACCATCCGCCGCGGTAGCGCCGATCGCATGATTGCAGGTGCGACTGGTTGTAGTGTCGGCCACATTCGTAGCATTCACTTCGCGCTTCAGTCCGAAGTCGCCCTGAATGGTGATGATCCGACCAAGGCGTGCCGACCGTTTGACGTGAACCGTACTGGCACCGTTGCTGGTGAAGGCGCCGCCGCCCTGCTGCTGGAAGATCGTGAATTGGCGCTTGCACGAAACGCGACCATTTATGGCGAAGTCATCGGTCACGGGTCGTCCGTTGTCGTAAATAGTGACTCGGTGGCTGACATT
>CALHZT010000365.1 GCA_938040995.1 uncultured Pirellulaceae bacterium
TCAGCCGACGGTTCTACCGAACCGGAATCCATTTCAGGCGCATCGCTTGCATCGACAGGCTGATCTTCAGCTTGACCCGATTCGTCGACCATCTAACTAAACCCCCCGCCAACCAAACGGTTGCGGACCCTAAACCACTGGCTATCAACAACTACGGCGTTGCCGTATCTGCAAAAGTCTTGACGACTCCCAGCCATGTGAACACTGTTTTCCAAATGAGATCAAACATGAACAGCATCGCCGCCATTGCGAGAATGACGAAGATCACCACCAACGAACTGCGAATCAACACATCTTTCGTTGGCCACGAAACCTTGTTCATCTCGGCTTCGACAGCAATCAAAAAATCCGCAAACGCCGGATAGTTCACAATCCGGTACGCCAGCCACAAACCACCAGCGAGCACGAGGCCGGCAATCAAATAACCAGTCCTCGGACCATCCAGCCTGGGCTTAAGCGTCATAAACAACCGGCAGGCACCCAAAAACAACGCAATTGCCAAAACGGCAAAGGTCGTCTGCCGGGTCATCTTCCCCTGGCTGCCCTTATAGACACCAAACTGAAACAGCTGCTGAATAAAATCACCCATCGAAGCAGCTCTCTCTTTGCCCATAACTCAAATTCCACATGCACGCCGAAACAAAAATTCAGGCACACCTAAAGGACCAAACTGACGCGACAAACAACCAACAGCAAAATGGCAGGGGCGGAGAGACTTGAACTCGCAACCTCTGGTTTTGGAAACCAGTGCTCTGCCAATTGAGCTACGCCCCTATATATGCCTTCAAGTTCGCAGCCCAATCATGACTGCGAACCTGCAATCACGCCGCCCGCCCCAACAGCGAGCAGCGACACTCTATCCGGCGACTTAGCCGAGAATCTTGGTAACAACACCCGAACCAACCGTTCGACCGCCTTCGCGAATTGCAAAACGAACACCATCGTCCATCGCAATCGGCTTGTGCAACTCAACGGTGACTTTCACATTGTCACCAGGCATGCACATTTCAGCGTCGACAAGATTGGCCGTACCAGTCACATCCGTCGTACGGAAGTAAAACTGCGGACGATATCCACTGAAGAACGGCGTGTGTCGACCACCCTCATCTTTCGAAAGGCAGTAAACTTCCGCTTCGAACTTGGTGTGCTGATTGATCGAACCCGGCTTGGCCAAAACCTGACCACGCTCGATATCATCTCGCTTTACACCACGCAGCAGACAACCAACGTTGTCACCAGCGCGACCTTCGTCGAGCAACTTGCGGAACATTTCAACACCGGTGACCGTTGTCTTTGTTGGCTCATCAGTAAAGCCGACAATCTCAATCTCTTCACCCGTCTTGATGACACCACGCTCAATTCGACCAGTCGCAACCGTTCCACGACCTTCGATCGAGAACACGTCTTCCACCGCCATCAGGAACGGCTTTTCGTCTTCACGCTTTGGCTCAGGAATGTAGCTGTCGATCGCATCCATCAGCTCACCAATGCACTTGGTGGCTTCTGGATCATCCGGCTTTTGGTAAGCAGGAAGAGCCGAACCGCGGACTACCGGGCAATCGTCGCCAGGGAAGTCATACTTGGAAAGCAACTCGCGAACTTCCATCTCCACCAACTCAAGCAAATCTTCGTCGTCGACGAGATCGCACTTGTTCAGGAAGACAACCAGAGCCGGCACATCAACCTGACGAGCCAACAGGACGTGCTCTTTGGTCTGTGGCATCGGGCCATCGGCAGCCGACACAACAAGAATCGCACCATCCATCTGGGCAGCACCGGTAATCATGTTCTTGATAAAGTCGGCGTGACCAGGACAGTCAATATGAGCATAGTGACGGTTGGCCGTCTCATACTCAACGTGAGCGACGGCGATCGTAACCGTCTTGGTTTCGTCACGAACCGTACCGCCCTTTGCGATATCAGCATATGACTTGAACTCCGCAAGGCCCTTGGCGGCTTGCGTTGCAAGAATTGCACCGGTTGTTGTCGTCTTACCATGGTCAATGTGACCAATAGTTCCGACGTTAACGTGCGGCTTTTTACGATCAAATGTCTCCTTAGCCATGTCTCACCTATCAAAAACAAAAGGCTGTAGGCCACGGCACCCCGCCGCGACAACTACTTGATTTCAAAATACTGACCTGAGCATCCTGCCAGGCAGCCATAATTCTCAAACTTCCAAATCTGCAAATCGCAAATACCGGCCACTTCGACCAGCACCCGCCTGACTGCCTCGCCGCTAAAACATCTACAAGCCGCTTAAGAGCTGCTGACGGGATTTGAACCCGTGACCTCGTCCTTACCAAGGACGTGCTCTACCAACTGAGCCACAGCAGCTTACCTCTTTTCACCTTGCCAGTTTTCGCCGACGCTGCCGGCAGCTCACTATTCAAATTTTCATCAGAGCGGGTGAAGGGAATCGAACCCTCGTCTTCAGCTTGGAAGGCTGTGGCTCTACCATTGAGCTACACCCGCATCAGCCAAAGACTTCAAGTCGAAACCAAACAGGCAACCCTCGTCTTCAGCAACCAACTTCCTTCTTGTCCTTAAACGCCAACGACCGATTCAACCGGCCAATCTGCGCCAACGTGTTTTTGCGTCACCGCTTTCTTCACAAACTCTAAATGGGAGGTACAGGATTCGAACCTGTGAAGGCGATGCCAACGGATTTACAGTCCGCCCCCTTTAACCACTCGGGCAACCTCCCGACACTTCTTCGCAATCCATTCAACTGCAAGCCACAGAAATCAATCCACAACCTGCACGCGCCCGAGCGCACACTTCGCGAACAGACCCGCTGATCGCTTCCGTTTTACGACGCTCATCCGTGGACGACGATGAGCTAGTGGAGGGACTTGAACCCACAACCTGCTGATTACAAATCAGCTGCTCTGCCAATTGAGCTACACTAGCCTCCCAGTGGAGACATTTCGCCCACCGAAAACCAGTAAATATACCGAACTGAGGTTGCCTTGCAACACCGGAACGCTCGCCGTAAACGACAACCAGCCCTCGGTTTGAGTTCGCTTCCCAACAGTTCGCTCACCCGTATTTTCTGAATCCGACCCGGTTCAGCCACCCGATTTTGCAACCGGACGAACCGACACCTCCCAGATTCGCCTATTCCAACCACTTTCCAGCCGCTTTTCAGTGCCATGGCCCCAGCTCCAAGCCGGAGCCAAGGCAACAAAAAGCGACTAATCTTCGTCGGTAAAGACCGGGGCCAGACCTGTCTCAATTACGGCAGATTATTCGAAAAAAACTTTCTCCATCGGTCCACGACAACGATTACGCCAAGCCACCAAGGCTTGCACGCCATCTTGCTGCCAAGCCAAGCCCACAAACTTCCTCTCAAACCGCTTCATCCGCAATCCCAAACGCGAAAGAAGACGCGGATCTTCCAGGGAAGTCTTCCGGCAAACCCCGCACGCCAACCCAAACAACGGAACCAGCCAACATTCCACGACCGCTTCGAGCCTCGCAGGCGACAATTGCAGCCTGACATTCGGCAGTGAGGCAGCGGGTAGAACCCCGCGGAAACGATCGAAACTACTTCAGTCGCACGGGAATCACTCCGGCCTGATCGCGATCGAGCGAAAACCGACCGCTATATAACCGACCGCCTACCTCGAGTTTCGCCGCGTACTCGCCATAGAACCCACGCATCTGAATCTGGCCCGACGCGTCCGTTGGCTGGGAAACCCTGGTATGCCAACCCTTCTTCACGAGATCCCGAACAGCATAGTACGCCGGCTTGGGAGACAAGTCCTTCCGCAGCAGCCCGGCGGGAGCTCCCATCCATGCATATTGATCGGAAAGATCCCACCACGAGATGGCTTCGACAGATGGATGCGAGAATAACAACCGATAAGCCTCGCGAACCTGCGCAGCCTGCGACTTTTCCCGACGCGGAGTACTGACCCAGCCGCCACGCTGGCTACTCCAGTCATTATCCTGCTTTGCCATCAGCTGCCCCGACAGAATGGTCAACTCGGTAAAGTGAATCGGCTTACCGAACCTTGCGAAGCGGTTGCATACATCCCAGATCTTTTCGGCACCCCAGTACCCTTTGTGCATGTGCGACTGGATGCCGATCACGTCGATATCGGCGCCTTGCTCCAGACAGCGCTCAATATTCTTCGCGTACTTCTCCGTCGTTTCATAGTCGTTAATCAGCAGGGTCGCATCGGGATCGGCGCGTTTTGCCAGGAAGAACGACCTCTTCACCGCTTGCGGTATGCCCAGTCGTTCAAGAGCGTGCAATTGACCAGTCGCTGATTTCGCTTTCGCGTGGTACATGCTCTCCGTCGACTCGTTAAAGACATCCCAGGTATCAATCAGGCCACGAAACGCCGCCGGCTCGCGAACGACTCGCTTCCACATTTGTTTCTCGGCGGCATCGGGCGACATGCGACCCGCCCACGGCGGCTCCATGTTCCAAACCAGACTGTGCCCTTTGACTTTGACGCCGTTCTCACGACACCATTGGGCGATGGCCGTTCTGTCGGCTTGTTCCGTTTGCCCCGGCTGCGGTTCGTATGAATCCCAAATGAAGATCAGCGTCGCGTAGTTCATCACGTCCAGAAAACGCTGCCGATAAATTTCGTTCACGCTCGCGTCACTCGACGAGCTGAATCCGCCGAGCATCGCACCAAACTGAAAGGCGTGCTGCTTCAGTTCGATTTGCACTTCCGTGCCGACGGGGATCGGTCGACCGTCTGGCAATTCAAATACCAACGTCGCGTCCCGCTTTCGATGCTCCTCAATCCGGTTGTCGATATTCGACACGACGTCGCGAATGTTCTCAGCGTGAGCACAGCTGGGACAGCACGTGAGACTCCTCGCGACCAAAACAAACCAGAGAATGGTTCGGATCGTTCGGCGGCATCGTCCAGAGAGTGATTCTGTATTCATGATTCGACGATTTTATCACAAGCCTGACTACCTAACGGCGACTGAATGAAATACACGCGACGATATTTCAACCGTTACAGAAACCAGTAGCTCAGAAAAGTGACAACGACCACACCGATCAGATTCAGCACCAGCCCTTCGCGAGCCATCTCGCGCATGCTGATCTTCTCGCAACCGAATACGATCGCATTCGGTGGAGTCGCGACCGGCAGCATAAAGGCGAAGCTGGCACTGATGGTGGCCGGGATCATGAACGCCCGCGGGTCCATATCCGCGGCAACGGCAGCAGCGGCAAGAATTGGCAAGAGTAGTGTGGTCGTCGCCGTATTGCTTGTCATCTCAGTCAGAAAAGTCACCGCAAGGCAAATAGACGCAATCAACAACAGGAGTGGCAGTCCTCCCACACCGGCGAGCACCGAACCCAGTTGCTGGCTGAGCCCGGATTCCACGAAGGCTTTCGCGATCGCAATCCCGCCTCCGATCAGTATCAAGATGCCCCACGGAATCTTCACTGCCGTTTCCCAGTCAAGAAGCGCTGCCCGGCTGAACTTCTCACCGGCGGTCTCTCCGGCGTGCCCCTTCTGACGACTGGCGACACCACTTCCGGCTGGAACAATAAACAACGCCACTACGCCCAACAAAGCCACACTCGCATCATTCGCGTTGACGAGGCCAGACCATCGACTCCAGCCACCAAACGGTTGCGACCGCGTAATCCAGAGCGCCGCCGTTACGCCAAAGACAGCCAGCGTTCTTTTCTCTTCCGAACGCCAGACACCAACGCCTGGCATGCGGATCTCTTCGGACTTTGCGAGGTTGCGAGTGATCCACAATCCGGCGAGCAGCAACATCACCAGTGCAATCGGCAACGCCAGCTGCATCCACTGCACAAAACCAATTTCGACACCGACCGTTTCGCTCAATACCTTCATAAAGATCAGGTTGGGCGGTGTTCCTATCGGAGTCGCGATGCCGCCAATACTTGCCGCGTAAGCAACACCCAGCAACAGACTCACACTCAATCGCCGATCCGAACTCTGCTCGAGTACAGCCAGCACGATCGGCAACAGCATGAGCGTCGTCGCGGCGTTGGAAAACCACATGCTGAGCAACGCCGATGCCGACATGAATCCGAACACAAGTCGCCGCCCGCCGGAGCCGCCGAACAGTGAGACCATGTAAAGCGCGATGCGACGATGAGCGCCGCTTCGCTCTACCGCAGCCGACAGCATGAACCCGCCCATCATCAACAGAACGAGCTGACTGCCGTACGACTCGGCGACCTCCGCTGGAGTCAACACGCCGACCATCGGAAAAACTGCCAGGGGAACAAGTGACGCTACCGGAATGGGAACCGGCTCGGTGATCCACCAGATCGCTGTCCAAACGAGTACACCGACGGTCCACGCGACAGGCGACGGGCCTATTCCGGACAGGTACAACGCGGCACCAGAAAGCACCGCCAACAACGGACCCAAAATCAGAAAGAAAGACTTCATCAAAGTCACCATCGGGCCGCTTCGGGCCAGTCACATTCCTGAACATTATGTCGCCGTGCCGCCAGTCTACCTACTGCCGGCAATGAACAAGGAGCACTACTTTTCGGCACAGCCACCGGTTCCAAAACCTTACAGGGCAAGGATCGGATCCCGCTGCACACAGTGTTGACAATCAAATGGACATCCGTACACTATTTGGGAAAGTAAACGATTCGCCGACTATGCAACCTTGCAAACTTGCGAAAGCGAGCCACCATCATGTCCAGCACTTCTCTACTGGAAGAACAGCCTAACCAGGTTTCCGAAACGACTGCCAGGTACGAAACGTTGACTCAGCCAGAACCAATCACCAGCGACTCGTTGCAGTTGTTGCAGAATACGCTCGCGGAGCATTTTGGATTCGACGAATTCATGCCGGGCCAGCTCAAGGCAATCTCCGCGCTGATCAGCGGTGAATCTGCCGCTGCGGTTTTTCCAACCGGTGGCGGCAAGTCGCTATGTTACCAGTTGCCCGCCTTGTTGCTGCCGGGCGTAACACTTGTTGTTTCGCCACTGATCGCGCTCATGAAGGACCAGATTGATGCGCTCACGGCAAAAGGCATCGACGCCGCGCGACTCGACTCGACGTTAAGCGACGAAGAGTATCGCGACGTCATAAGCCGGCTTCGCTCCGGAACCTTGCGAATTCTCTACGTCGCGCCCGAGCGATTCAACAACGAGCGGTTTCGCGGCTTGATCGAGAGTTGCCGCATCTCGCTGTTCGCCGTTGACGAGGCGCATTGCATTTCAGAATGGGGTCACGCGTTTCGACCCGACTATCTCAAGCTGGCAAAATTTGCCCAGCGATGTAATGCCGAACGCGTGCTGGCGCTCACGGCAACGGCGACTCCAACCGTTCTCGAAGACATCTGTCGCGAGTTTGAAATCAAACCGGACTGCGCCGTACGAACCGGTTTTTATCGTCCCAATCTTCATCTTGGCGCAACCCCGGTCAGGAACTGCGACCGGGACGAGCTGCTAATATCGCGACTGAAGGACGAACAGAGACCGCCGGGAGCCACCATTGTCTATGTAACGCTCCAGAAAACGGCGGAACAGGTGGCAAAGAAAATCGAAGCGGCCGGCATCGCGGCGCGACCCTACCATGCCGGACTGAAGAAAGAAGTCCGCGCCGAGAATCAGGACTGGTTCCTTCAGGGTAACGACGCTGTCATCGTGGCCACGATCGCGTTTGGCATGGGAGTCGACAAACCGAATATCCGCTACGTCTATCACTACAACCTGCCAAAAAGTCTTGAGAACTACGCCCAGGAGATCGGCCGGGCAGGGCGGGATGGTCAACCGTCACGGTGTGAGTCGCTGGTATGTACCGACGACCTCCGCGTGCTCGAAAACTTCGTGTACGGCGACACCCCTGAGCGAACCGCTGTCGAACGACTCATAGTCGACTTGTTTGGCCGCGACGAGTCATTTGCGATCAGCCACTTTCAATTGTCTGGTCAGTACAATATTCGCCCACTCGTCCTCCGCACCCTGCTTACCTATCTCGAACTCGACGGATATATCGAGGGCGGCACGCCACGCTTCGACGAGTTTCGATTCAAACCGTTGGTCACGTCGTCAGAGATCCTTGGCAATTTCAAGGGCGAACGACGCGAGTTCGTTGCCGGCATTCTGAAGCAGTCAAAAAAGGCGAAGGTCTGGTTCTCGATCGACGTCGATAGCGCGGCAAAGAGTCTCAATTGCGATCGCAGCCGGGTCGTCAAGGCGCTCGACTACCTTTCTGATCGTGGTTGGCTGGACCTGCAAACCGCCAAAGTGATGCACTGCTACCGACGAGTCAAAGCGCCCGATGACTTGATGGAGTTGGCCGGCATGTTGTACGAACGCTGTGAGCATCGTCAGGATATGGAACTGGATCGGCTGCAACAACAAATGGACTGGTTCGCTCAGGACGGATGCCAGACCAACGCGCTCGCATTGCACTTTGGTGATGAGCGCGAAGAAAACTGTGGGCACTGCCAGTGGTGTGAATCCCAACAACCGGTGGATCTCCCATCCGCCATGGATGTCGCCATTGACGAATCTCAATGGCAGGAGGCGATCGACTTTCGTGCGGCGAACGCCACCGCACTCAAATCTCCCCAGGAGTTCGCCCGTTTTCTCTGTGGCATCCGCTCCCCACACATCACGCGCAACAAACTGGCCACTCAGCCGCTCTTCGGCACCTTCACCGAAGTCCCGTTCGAGCAAATTGTCGATCGCGCAGCCAACTAAAGTCGGGGATTGCTCCGTCGATCCTACGCCGATCCCAAAGTGATCGCAGCCCGAACGCCTGCCATCGAGGCCGAGCGGCAGTATGATACCGTTCACTCCAGAAACAAAAGGAGGACCTCAATTGCGAAGGTGAGCTATGGCTGGCATCTTGTTGCTACTTTTTACCTTTATGGTTGTTCCATCTCTATTGCCAATACGTGAATCGACGAAAGACATCCCT
>CALHZT010000366.1 GCA_938040995.1 uncultured Pirellulaceae bacterium
AATCGCGGACATGTTCACGATCGAAACCCACCCGTTGCTTGATGCAAGAATCCTGCGGACCGATTTCCCAAAGCCTCTTGGTGAAATGTCATCGGAAGGCATGGAACTTCCGCCGTCACATTATTTTGACGGCGAAACGGCTGCGCCTGTGAAATCGTCAGTTGAAGTCCGACTGGCGGTCAGAAATCTGCTGCGGCACGGTGGATTCAAGCCGACGGGACGTAGCAAGCCGGCTTCGGAGTATTTGATCAAGGCGGCGGCTAACGGGAAACTCTCGCCTATCAATCTCGCAGTCGATGTCTGCAATGCCGTGTCGCTGCATAGCGGATTGCCAATCAGCGTGATTGATCCGGATCTTGCCACGCCACCATTTCGGTTGGCAATCGCCAAAAACGAAAGCTACGTCTTTAATCGAACCGGCCAGGAGATTCAGCTGGATGGGTTGTTGTGCCTGTTTGATGCAATGGGACCGTGTGGCAATGCGGTCAAAGACAGCCAGCGAACGAAGACGAGCGAGACGACAACGTCAACGCTGAGCATTATCTGGGGGACGAAGGATTTGCCGGGACATTCAGAGGCAACGGCTGCCTGGTATCGAAAGCTTCTTGAATCTGCCGGGGCAACGGTGCAGTTGCAGCAACCGTAGGCTGGTACCAGCGGCGAGACGGTTTTCAATCTGAAGAAGGCCGACGCCGCGCAGTGCCGGCAACAGAAGTTGTTATCGCGAAACGATTTCTTAACCGTTCACGGATATTGACGTTTCCTCAGGTTCGAGAGTGTCAGGCACAAATTTTCGGCGTTTGTCCGCAAAGCGAAGTAAGTCAGTTTGCCGCCGAAAAATTGAGCCAGCCCTTTGCCCGCGTGAATGATTTATTGCCGGCGAAACGATTTCTTGGCCACGAAACGAAGGCGTTAGCCGCGAACGACTTCTTGGCCAGGAAACGCCAAACGTCCGCGAAACGCTGCTTGCCCGCACAGCGCGGCGTTGACCTCAAGAACATGGCGGCCGGTTTCGCCGCTTGTACGGGCCTACGCCTACGACCAAGACATCAGGAAAGCTGACGAAGTTCACGAGGCAACGGGAAGTGAACTTCCTCTTTGCGAATCTCGCGGACTTCGATCGTTGCCCCGAAATGATCCCTCAAATAGTCAAGACACTCTTCAATGACGACTTCGGGGGCACTTGCACCAGCAGTCACCAATACCGTATCGACATTGGCCAACCATTCGTCCTGAATATCACTGGCTCCGTCGATCAGGTAACCGGCGACTCCCGTTTCAATCGCAAGCTCCTTCAACCGCTGGGAATTGGAACTATTCTGACTGCCGAGAACCAATGCGACTTGCGATTCCTCAGCCAATATCCTGACGGCCTCCTGGCGATTCTGCGTTGCGTAACAGATGTCTTCCTTCGGTGGACCCACAATCTGTGGGAACCGTTGCTTCAGTCGCGAAATGATCCGCGTTGCATCATCAACAGACAAAGTCGTCTGCGTGAGATATGCCAGCTTCGCTTCGTCCGCGACGTTTAGTTTGTCAACGTCTTCTTCGGTCTCGACGAGAACGATGGCTTCGGGGGCCTCGCCCATCGTCCCGATCACTTCGTCATGCCCTTCGTGACCGATCAGGACAATTGTGTAGCCATCCTTCGCGAACTTGAGAGCTTCGAGATGAACCTTGGTTACGAGCGGACAAGTCGCGTCGATCGCGTGCAACTTTCGCGACGCCGCAATTTTGCGAATTTCCGGTGACACACCGTGCGCCGAAAAGAGGAGGTTCGATCCCTCGGGCACGTCGGAAAGATTTTCGACAAAGACGGCCCCCTTTTCGCGAAACGTATCGACAACATATTTGTTGTGCACAATCTCGTGATAAACGTACACGGGCGGACCGAAGGCCTCGAGCGCAAGATCGAGACTGTCAATCGCCATGTTGACTCCGGCACAAAAACCACGGGGGCTGGCAAGCAATACCTTCAAGACTCTCTCCTGTTTTGGTGATGCCTTATCTTAACTGCGGATCACCCCGAATGGCGAGGCACCAAATGGGCTCAAAGTTCTAACTGGCACGGAACCCCATCATTAACCGACAGGCGTGGTATTGCCAAACGGGAACCACCAATGGGAACCGCCAAATGCGCCGCAGGCCAATCCTGTGCGAATTGACATCCCCGCGCAGGCAGGGAACCTGTGATCGCCAGTTCGCTTCAAACTTGCTAACAAACTTGATGGCTGTTTCAGCTACGACTGGATTCCCGCGTTCGCGGGAAAGACGGCCAAAAGCCGTCCAATTACAAGCCGTCCAATTACGAGCCGTCCAATTACGAGCCGTAATTACAGACCGCCGGTCTGCCGGACATAGCAGGCCAGTGCCATGACTGGATACGTGGTGGATGCCACGCTGGTTCGAGCCGTCACGTACGGATTGATTCGCGAGCCGTCCGGTCTCGCGCGAGACACGGGGATGCTCCAGCCATCATTCGGTTGCTGCGAGTCCAGCAGATACTGAACGCCACGCTGAGTCGACTCGGCATTACGATGTCCAGTCGCGACCAGACACATGACCGCCCAAGCCGTCGCGAGCGGATCATGACACCATCCGTCAGCCGATTGCTCGACTCGCTCCAGCCAGTCGGCTGCCCGAGCCAGCGTCGAATCGCGGCGTGGAATCCCCACGGCTCGCAACCCTTCGACCGCAGCCCAAGTCGCCTGGTACTCACAAGCATCATGTCCGGCGAGCCAACTTCCGTCCGCGTTCTGTTTTGAGCGAAGGAACGAGACGGCTCGATCAACATGTGCCTGACCGCATCCCATTTCCCACGCACCCATGGACTGAAGCACCAAACCAGTCGCGGCGACCGTACTCTTGTCCGTTGCTGGCAAGTCGCGATGCAACTGCGCAAAGCTCTGCATTCTTCCAACAGAAGAACTGATCAAAGTGCAATGCCCCCATCCGCCGTCATGGTTTTGCATTGCCATTACCCAGTGCCGCGCCCGGCGACTGGTAGCCGCCACGCGATCGAGAATCGCAATCTCCTGTTTGGCTGCATTGAGACTGTTCGCCTGAATCATCGCGACCATCGAATCGTCGGTTACCAACGAAGACGGAGGTCGCTCCGAAAACTGCTCACGCAACGTCAACAGCACCGCCGCCGTTGCCGGAACGCTAACCGACGGGTGCGAATGTTCACGACACCAACCGCCCTGCCCCACTGCGGAAGATTCGGCAGACCCTTCCACCAACTGTTCCCGCGCGAGCAACCATTCCACGCCGCGCCGGACACCATCCGTTTTTCCGGACTCCTGCTGGCCCCATGCGAGCGTACGAGTCGCAAACGCCGTATCGACTGTCGTCGCGGCAGATTCTGACCAGCGGTTTGATTCCTCATCCCACGACTGATCAATGGCGTGCAGGCAATGATCAACCGCTCGAGAATTTCGGTCATGCCCGCGGCTGATCAAGGCGACAGCGGCAAGGATCGTTGCGTCGAGCGAGCCACCAAGGCCATCTCTGGCAGTGACTTGATCCGCGATCTGCCGGTCCGCTTTCCTGAACGCTGATTTGCGAACGATTTTGACAGGCCGCAACCAACTGGACCACGCTGCCTGAATGCCTGAACCAAAATTCGGCATCATGACAGTATGACGGTTGAACAGCTCCGACACAGCGTGCGCGGATCCGACGACTTTCCTGGGCCGCGTCGCCCAAAGTATCGACAACGGAAGCTGTAACTGTTGATTCCACGTCGCCGCCCGCGCCAAACTCGTCGGCCACCATGCCGGTACTCCCGACTTGGGAGGCCAAACTGCCGGACATTGCGACCACGAAACCTGGCCAAACAATGCCAACCAGTATTTCGTCAAAGATTCACACTGCTCGAACGATCCCAGATTCTCGACCGCAATGCATGATGACTGGATCGCAGGAGCTTCTATGGGCTCACCTGCCAACCGGCGAATCAAGTGAACCAACACCGTCGTATCGAGATCGCTCTTCGCCGAAGCATGATCGTGACCGGCAACCGGAGCACCGCGTGAATATCCACCGTCGGCTTGCTGATCGGCAACGAGAGCTTGCATCGCCCGATCAAGTCGATCACTGCTGCGGTCAATCCAGCGATGAAGCAGAATCACTTTCGCCGTGGCAAGATTGGAAGCGGCGACTTGTCCGCTCCACGTGCCATCATCTTGCTGAAATTCGGCAAGGTGGCTGCGACCTTTTTCGAGCGCATACGCGACCGGATCCAGTTGCGGATCTGTCGCGATGGCCAGGTCACGACGCCCTGACCGATGTACTTCCTTGCGATTCTCTTCCATATCCTCATTCGCGTCTGATTCGCGACTGACTCTGCGTACCGTGCGATTGAGTTCGCCGTAGCGAAACTCAATCTGGTGTATTCAGCTGGCCCGACTCAATCGGGCCCTGTTCCAGTTGATTAAGCTACGGGACCAGTCACGTCTGAACAACCCGGAAGGCCCACAGGGGCTATGAAAGACTACTGTGGAAAGCACAGCGTCAAGCAGACACCTGGCTGATTCGGGTTGCTATCAACCTGAATATCTCCTCCATGTTCCGCCATGATTCGCCAGGCCTTGGAGAGCCCAAACCCAAGCCCGCGGCCGGCTTCGCGCCCGCTGTAAAACGGCTCGAACATATGCTCGCGAATATCGGCATCGATACCCGGCCCGTCATCGTGGACCGCAATGTGAACGGCGTTCAAGTCGGGATGATGGCAAGCATCTACGCGGATATTTCCGCCCGAACCGACAGATTCGATTGAGTTACGAAGGAGGGCTTTGACGGCAACCGCCAGTTGAACAGGGTCCGCCGCAACTGCCAGTTGCGAATCGACGTTCGATATCGAAACACGATTACCACCAGCCATCGCATCGTCCGAAATTCCCTCAACTACTTCCTGAATCGCATCGCGAACGTTCACACTCTCCGGCTTCATCTCTGGCGGATGCGCGAACAACATCATGTCGGCAATCATTTCATAGGCGCGAAAAGCCTGCCGGTTAATTGCCGCAAGTGTTTCGCGACGGTCCGGATCTTTCTCTTCGCGGAGCAACGACTGCGCCCGGCTGGAGATATTCGCGAGCGGGTTGTTAATCTCGTGGCTGGCACCGTAGGCCAGTTCTTTCATTGCTTTGAGTTTGCTCTCGTGGAGTTGTTCGTCAAAGTCGGCCTTGAAATCATTCAGCTCACGCATCTGCATCGCCAGTTTTGGCAACCAGTTGGCAGTCGAATGCGAGCCATCCCAGTAGCGACGCACTTTTTCCGCAGCCATCCGTTCGATCGCAGGAACCGAATCACTACAGTCGCCGGCCGCAGACGCTCGTTCTTCCATCCTCTCCGCCAGCCACTGTTGTAGCGGCGCGATATCAACCGGCGGGTTCGCCGTCCGCGAGCCCGAAGAAACCTGGTCAAAATTCAGTCCGGCTTCGCACCACAATGGAGCATCCATCAAAATCGACTCGAGCAGCAGCTCGTCCATCGCATCATCTTCGGCCGGCGCATCGCGGAACTCACCGGCGACTCGCGCATATCCGCTACGAGCCAGTTCAAGGTACGAATCGGCATTCCGCGGATTGGATGGAAAGCTGCGATTCAGAATCCTGGATAGCGTCGCAGGGTTCAGGCGACTGGCGATCGCCGTGATACTCAAACCCCGTGTTCCAAATTCGCTTGCATGACAAGCCGCCAGGAAAAGCGTCAACGCCGGATCGCACGGCAGAATCTCAGCCAGTCGTGTGGCGGAGACCGGCTCGCCGAGCAGAACGCCAGTCAACAATTCCTGGGCGCCGCGACTGAGCGGCAGGTGTACGGCGTGGTCGTGAAGCTGAAGGGAAGGCAGAAAGTGCATAATCGCGACTCAGTGGCTTTCGCAAGTGTCGGATTGGATCAATGAAACAAGCCCGGTCATTCCAACCGCCTCGGCGAGCCTGGAATGATCGGGCTGTCATTGTACCGAAGGTTTGCTCAGCTCTTCACTTCGAGCTCAAGCAAGTTGCAAACTTTTTGCATCAGAGTCTCAGTCGCAAACGGCTTTTGCATAAAGTCGTTGGCTCCGGCAGAAAGCAGGTCCTGAACCTTGTCCTGCTCGACCATCCCCGAAATGCAGATGATACGGACATCATCAAGCGCCGCATCGCTTCGGACTCGCTGGCAAACTTCTTTGCCATTGATATCCGGCAGCATGACGTCGAGCACGACGATGTCTGGGCGAAACTCCTTCACCAACATGCCCGCGTCAAAACCGTTGTTGGTTTTGCGGACTTCGAATCGTGCATCGCGGCTGAACTCATCGGCGAGCAACTCTACCAGCTCTTCATCATCATCAACGATGAGAATCTTGCGTTTGCCACTTTCCAGAGCGTCCGTCGGGATTCCGTTGTCCTTCATAAAGGAAAACAACTGCTCCCGGGGAATACGTCGAAATCGACTGCCAGGAACCCGAAATCCTTTTAGCTGACCGGAATCAAAGCAACGAATAATGGTTTGTTGACTTACCTTGCAGATCTTTGCAGCTTCACCCGTGGTAAAAACGGATTTAGTCATCGGAAAACACCCTTCCCTAAGCGATAACGGGCGAATCAGGTTGGCTGGAACGATGCTCCAACGACTCTGATTCTAAGAAACCCTCAGCTCCCTCATTGACGCGAACTTCGCGTAGTGTGCAGAAACACAGTCTTCTGCAGCATCCTTATTCCGCAAGCTCACCCGGTCCTTCCAGTCTTACCAAGCTTGCCGAAGTGACGGGAATTATAGCGAACGGCGGGGACCCGTCAAGATTGATAAGATAGGCGCAAACTCGTGCGCAGAAATAGTTTGGGTCTTGCTATTTCGCAAAACTTGGTCGCAACATCAGAAAACATCCACTTCCAGAGACACGAACAATATCTATTTGGGTGTGTTCCTTACTGCCCGTTTAAGAAATGAAGCCCTCAGGACGCCGAATGAATATCGAAGTGAAAGCCGTCGACTATGACGACCCACATCAGGCAGACGACCTGGTATCACTGCTCAACCACTATTCCTGTGATCCGATGGGATCAGGAAAGCCACTGGATAATTCCATCAAACAGCGCGTTGTGGAAGAGATGAAGAGACGACCGCATGTCGGAAGTGCGATCGTCTATGTCGATGATCAACCAGCTGGTCTCATCAATTTTGTAGAAGGCTTTTCAACATTCAATGCGAAGAGCCTGATGAACATTCACGATGTGGTAGTGCACCGCGACTACCGCGGGCGTGGTCTGTCACGCAAGCTGTTTGAGTTCGTCGAGTCGGAAGCGAAGAGACGCGGCTGCTGCAAGGTAACACTCGAAGTCGTCGGTGGTAACGAGGTCGCCAAGTCGGCTTACCGCAATTTCGGCTATTCCGCCTACAGCCTGTCCGACGAAACCGGTGTCGCCGAATTCTGGGAGAAGAATATTCCCTGATTCCTTGCGGACGTAGCTAAACCCAAAAAATACCACCCAAATGGTTGACATCAAAACGGCGTGCGATAATATGTCACGATGTCGAAAATTGAAAACTTTTTTCTAGGCGCAATTCTATGCGCGACTTGTTCTCATGCTGCAGAAATTGAATTTCAGTTCGAATTTGAACTCTTTGAGGCCGCGGCGCCACTCAGTATCGGGGACATTGTTTCCGGCTCGCTGACATACGAAGACAGCACGCCAATCAGCAATGTAACATTCGAAAACGCTATTACTTCGATCACGATTAATGCTTCGGGACAAAGCCACACATTTTCCGGCGACTCGTTCGATTTCAACAGTGCCGGCCCCGATGCTTCGTTTTTCGTGGCGACATTTGATCCGCAAACATCGGGCGCGTTGCCGTTCGAACTCGCAAACTTTGGGATGGGATTCCCAAGCGACGCGTCCCCACCCGGCTACGTACCGGATGACCTGACAACCTATGCGAATCTGTTTCCAAACAACTTCCTCTACCAAATGACCTACGATAATTTTGCTTTTGCACAAGGTCGCGGCGACGCAGCTTTGGTGCCAGAACCATCAATGGCATTCCTGCTGCTCTCGGGATTCGCTCTTACACTCCTGCGTTATCGCAAGTAGAACCCATCCCCACATTCAATCTAACACGAGGAAGATCCGGCACTGC
>CALHZT010000367.1 GCA_938040995.1 uncultured Pirellulaceae bacterium
TGGCGCGTGGGGAGGGTCGGAGCCTAAGCGACGGGGAGGGGCCGTTTGTGGTCATGTATCGTCGCGCGATTCACGCCCGCAGCTTTTGGATATCGATTGACGAACAAGGAATTACGAATAACGAAGTGACGATGAAATCACCAAAAAACCCGATACCCGACACCCGCTGCTTCGCAGCGACTGTCGCCTATTCCGCGCGGAGGGCTTCGATGGGATCCAGCGCGGCGGCGCGGATGGCGGGATAGACGCCAAAGATGACGCCAGTCAAAAGAGATACGCCGATGGCCGCGAACATGGACCAAGGCGTAATAATCGTCTCCATGCCGGAGAACTGGGAGACAAGTTGAGGGGCCAGCAATCCGATGATGGCTCCGATAAGGCTGCCGGTGACGGAAAGAACGCCCGTCTCTACCAGGAATTGCCAGACGATGTCGCGCTTGCGGGCTCCCAATGCGCGGCGAATACCAATCTCCCGAGTCCGCTCGGTCACCGTCGCCAACATGATATTCATGATGCCAATGCCACCGACCAAAAGAGAAATGGCCGCGGTGGAACCAAGGACGAGATTGAAGATACGCTTGGTTTCGCGCGCCTGCTCCAGAAGTTCAAGCGGAACCGTAATGGAATAGTCGCTTTCCGGGTGATACTTCCCCAATAGCGACTCAAGCACCCTCGCCGTTGCCTTGACCGCATTGATCGAATTTACTGCAACCGTAATCTGACTGAGTTCGAGTTGTTCCAGGGTCGTGGAACCCTTCGTGTCGTTGATAAGCAGGTGACCAAATCGGACTCGATCGGTAGTCAGAGGAATGTACACGTCGAGGTTAAAATCCTGGGCACTCAGGCTGGAACCTGTACCTGCCGACGGGGCCCGAAAGGCGGTTGTGCCGACGATACGATAGTAATCCTTGTTCCCGACTCGAACAGATTTCCCCACAGGGCTCTCGTAGGGAAACAGCCTGGTGGCCGCATCGTAGCCGACGACGCAAATGTTCTTGCGAAGATCGAGGTCGATGTCGTCGATAAATCTGCCTTCTGATTCAACCAGCCGGTTCATCTCCAGATAGTCTGGTGTGACGCCGACAATTCGGCCTTCGATTTCGCGATCGAGGTAGCGAATCTTCTTTTTGAATTCGCGCAGCGGAGTCGTCATTTTGACGGTCGGTATCGTCTCGTCAATTCGCTCCAGGTCATCGTAAGTCAGGCCGTAAATCAGCACGCCTTCCTGATCATCCTGGCTGGATGCTTTGGTGCTTTGCTGTACTGGTTTTTTGCTGCGAACGATAATGTTGTTCGCGCCGAGTGCCTGAATCTGTCGCTGGGCTTTCTCGCTGGCTCCTTCACCAACGGCGAGCATGATGATGACGGACGAGACACCAAACACCAGTCCCATTACGGTTAGCAAGGAGCGCAGCTTGTGCAACAGAAGGCTGCGAATAGCCAACGAGAGCACGCGATAGAATCCAAAAAGCGACTGGAACATGCAGACAAGCTAATCAGTTTGGCAGGCCGGGGACAAGTAAAAGCGCGACGCGCAAGCGAGTGGGTTTGAACTTTCCGATTTTATCACGAACGGAGTCGCAATGCCGCGTTTCGGGAAAAGGTCGAAGACGGGCAGGAGTGCCCATCCTACGGTGAATGATACTTCCTTCGCCTAAGTTTTGATGTTGGGCTATTTTCAACCACGAAGTGGTGACATATCCCCTGCCGGTGGCCTTGGCCACCGGAATGACTTCGAGAATTGCTCTAAGCCCCGAAGGCGGCGACACAGTTGGTGAATCTGTTTCGCCGCCTTCGGGGCTCTACGTCATAACTTCCAATACCGGTGGCCAAGGCCACCGGCAGGGGTTGTGAAGGCCCTTCGGGCCAAGAAATCGCAACATCGAAACGCGCAAGCGGGTTCGGCCTAAGGTTGCTGCAGGATCTCGCTAATCTTGCGACCGGTCACGCTCAACGGCAAGTCATCCAGGTCGGAAATCTTCAGCCACTTCTGGTCGGCTGTCGATTTCCCGGGTCCAGTCGCCGGATTGGCGGCGAAGCAGTGCAGGGTGATGCGATACCTGGTGACTCCGTGACGCATCGTCGTCATCTTTTCGCCCAGCCGTATTGCCACGCCCGTTTGTTTTTTCACGGCGGCGGTGAGTTCGCGATGCAGTTTTGGATCGGTTCTGGATTCCACGGCCGCACGCGGGAAGTCCCATAGTCCGGCCCAGCGTTCGCCCTGGGCACAGCGGCGGACGAGCACTTTGCCATTGGATCGCACCACGACGGCGGCTTCCGTGACATCGGTGTATTTCGTTTTCTGTTTCGGGAGCGGAATTTCGTCAACGAGATTTTCCAGCCGGGCTGTGCAGTGACCGGCGACTGGGCATTCGCCGCAAAGTGGATCTTGCGGCTTACAAATCATGCTGCCCAGATCCATCATCGCACTGTTTAACTCACCGCTGTTTTTCTTCGGCAATATCTCTTCGGCGAATTGCCACAACACTTTCTGACCAGCCGATTTTGTTGGGTCGTCTCGGTAGCCGATCAGGCGACTGTACAGGCGAATGGTGTTGGCTTCGACGATTGGCAACCGCTGGTCGAGCGAAAGGGAGAGTATTGCACCCGCGGTATAGCGGCCGACGCCGGGAAGTGCGAACACGGACTCAAAATCCGTCGGAAATTTTCCGTCGTGTTCGGCAACGATCTTCTGCGCCGCCGCATGTAGTTGTCTGGCTCGCCGATAGTATCCAAGACCTTCCCACAGCCGCAGGACCTTTTCTTCCTCGGCCGCGGCCAACTGCTTCACGTTCGGAAACGCCTTGAGAAATCTCGCGTAGTACGATTTGACGGTTTCGACCTGTGTCTGTTGCAGCATGATTTCGCTGACCCAGACTTTGTACGGATTCGACTCGTTGCGCCACGGGAGGTCGCGAGAGTTCTTGCGGTACCAGCTAAAGAGACGACGCCGAAGCGAGGCGCGTGTTTTGGCGTCAGGTAAATCGAAGTCGTTGATCGGGAAAGCTCGAAGATTCAGAATGGCAGGGTTTCGAACATCTTAACCCGACTCAGGAGCACCGGATAACCCGGCGTTTCACGATGCTCGCAGTGATGCACGCGGCACGGGAGGGCGAGGCTCCGTCCGAGCCGCTGAAGTATGTTATCGCGTAACAATTTTTCAGCGTTGGGGATGGAGGGCGGTTACCGCAGCAGACGTCAATGAAGTGGTGCGCGGTGAGTGATTCGGCGGC
>CALHZT010000368.1 GCA_938040995.1 uncultured Pirellulaceae bacterium
GACCGACGAACGCAACCATCAGGCCGGCGACGTCGATGGGAACAAGGCGGAGATCGATGCTGCCGTTGCACTCGCGAATGAGTACCCGGACATTGTCAAAGTGATCGCCGTCGGCAACGAAGCCATGGTGCACTGGGCGACTCAATATTACGTCGCTCCATCCATCATTCTAAAGTGGGTCAACCATCTCCAGAACCTCAAGGCGAATGACAAGTTGCCTTCCGACATCTGGATTACCAGCTCGGACAACTACGAATCATGGGGCGGTGGTGAGACGGTGTATCGCACGGCTGATCTCGAGTCGCTGATCAAGGCCGTCGACTACGTTTCGCTGCACACCTACCCGTTTCATGAAACGCATTACGATCCCGAGTTTTGGGCCGTGCCCGACTCGGAGCAGCAGCTCTCACCCAATGAGCAGGCGGCCAGGGCTGTCGAACGAGCCATCAATCACGCAAAGGCACAATATCAGGGCACAGCGGATTACATCAAAAGCCTCAACATTGACAAACCGGTTCACATCGGCGAAACCGGCTGGGCATCCATCTCCAGCGGCTCGTACGGAGCCAAGGGTTCCAAGGCCGCGGACGAGTACAAGCTCAAACTCTACTACGATTTGATGCGAGCGTGGACGAACGAAGAACGCATGTCCTGCTTTTACTTCGAAGCGTTCGACGAAAAATGGAAGGACGCTGGCGATCCCGACGGATCGGAGAATCACTTTGGGCTGATCACACTCGACGGGCAAGCGAAGTATCCACTTTGGGATCTCGTCGACAAGGGAATTTTTGACGGGTTGGCTCGAGACGGCAAACCAGTCACCAAAACATTTGGTGGTGACTCAGCCGCGATGCAATCAGGCGTGCTTCCCGTCCCACTGCTTTCCGATCTTGGAATTCTCAAAATCAAATCAGTCAATTCCAATCGGAGACTGGGCAATCCGGTGACCGAGAGTCGCTATATCATTGCGCACGACGAGCTCGATCCTGACAATGGCGCTGAATCGAACGACATGAGCTACCCAAGCGCCGAGGTGAAATTGAACATCTGGGAGGGCTCCTGCAATATTCAGATGTCAAAGGACAAAATCGTTCAGGTCACCGTCGGCACCAATCCGGACGGATGGTGGGGATGCGGGTTGGAGATTCAGCCGGATGAGTCCGCCGGCGAAGGTGTCATTGGAGAAAACCTGAGCGAGTTCAAAACCGGCAAGTTACATTTCGAAATTCAAGGCGACTGTGCAAGATCATTCAATCTTGGATTTCAATCGGGAAAGTTTGTTGCTGGAAATCAAGTCAACAACTTTGTCACGTTTGGACCTGAAGAGAGCTTTCGTTTAACCGACGACTGGAAAAGCCACTCCATCCCGATTGTGGAGATCGACAAGGGCGCCGAATTCTCAAGCATCACCGGAGTACTTTATCTTCACGGTCAACAGGGCGGCGACGGAAAGAGCGTTCGACTGCGGCGAATTTTCTACTCAAAAGAGTAGCTTGAGCAACTCAACCTGAAACCGATGCCAAAAAACGACTCGTACATGAATCGTTGAACGTGCTAAAATGGGGGCTGTGACCAACGGTTGAGGACGGCAGAGGTATCCGGAATTTCCAGCATGCTACACAGCAAATACAGACTCGCCGCCGCGATAACGGTTCTCTTCCTGAGCATTGCGAATGCCGGGAAACCGGTTCAGTTCAATCGCGAGATTCGGCCGATCCTTTCGCAACACTGTATCGCCTGCCACGGGCCTGACGAAGGCGATCGACAGGCGGACTTGCGACTGGACACCTTCGATGGCGCCACCGAATGGGCAGTGACACCAGGTGATGCCGAGGGAAGCGAACTGATCGATCGCATTACTACGGATGACGACGATCTGCGGATGCCGCCCGTCGATCACGCCGACTCGCTGAAGACCGAAGACATCGAGCTATTGCGCCGGTGGATCAACGAAGGCGCGAAGTATCAGACACACTGGTCTTTTGCACCGGTCCAATCGCCTCCCGTTCCCAAAATTTCTCCGACCGGAGACCATTCTCCAACCATCAACAATTCCGTTGACAACTTTATCCTGCGTCGAGCCACCGAAGCGGGTCTCGGCCAAAACGAAATCGCATCGCCTCGCTCTCTCGTGCGACGCGTGTCGCTGGATCTCACCGGCCTCCCGCCGAATGCACACGATGCAGCGCTACAGTCAACCATCAAATCGTACGTTGACTCGCCGTCGCAGGAACGCTTTTCAGCTGTCGTGGACCAGCTGCTGGCCACGGCGGCTTATGCAGAACACTGGGCATCCGTCTGGCTGGATATCGCAAGGTACGCCGACACATGCGGGTACGCGGGCGACGAAAAACGGGACATCTGGCCATGGCGAGACTGGCTGATCCAGTCGATCCAGTCGAATAAATCTTACAAGTCGATGTCGATCGAAATGCTGGCCGGAGACATGCTCCCGAACGCGACGACCAGTCAACGGCTGGCAACCGCTTTCCACCGAAATACACTCTCGAACAATGAGGGCGGCACGGACGACGAAGAGTTTCGCACCATTGCCGTCAAGGACCGATTGAGCACGACACTCAACGCGTGGATGGGACTGACCGTTCGATGCGCCGAATGCCATTCTCACAAGTACGATCCGATCAGCCACCAGGAATACTATCAGCTGCTTGACTTTCTCAATCAGACCGTTGATGCAGACAATCGCGACGACCGACCAAAGCTTGAAGTGAATGCGATTCGCGACCCGAAGGAACTCGCAGAACTGAATGCGAGAATCGCCGCGCTGGAAAAGCAGGCGAACGACCAACCCAAAGTCTGGCGTACACTCCGCCCGGAAAAGATGACCAGTCGCAATGGTACGGAATTCAAATTGCTTGATGACGACTCGATTCTTGCCACGGGACCGACTCCGGGAGAGGAAGAGTACGCGTTCACTTTCGAAGTCGAATCTGGAACAACGATTCGCGCCATTCGCCTGGAGGCGTTGCCGCATGTCGAGCACGATGGGAATGTTGGCCGCTCAGCCGAGGGCGCATTTATTTTGTCGCAAATCCGGCTGGCAAGAATCGACAGTGATCCGGCGGACAGTGACGTTACGGCAGGCAGCGACGATGCGGCAGGCAGCGACGATGCGGCAGACAGCGACGATGCGGACGGCAAAAAATCGGTGGCTAGTCCAGTCGCTGCGAACGAAACGAACTTTCCATTTGCTGCCGCCGCGAACGATTTTAACCAGGCCAATCGCCACGCGAGAAACGCCATCCTCCCGGAAATCAAAAGCGGCGGTAATCAGGGTTGGGCGGTGAATCATCCGGTCACCGGTTATCGCGCTCCGCATGAAGCCATCTTTGAACTGAAGGACCCGCTCGTTGCCGACAAGAGCACCCGGTTTGTTGTCTACCTCGTGCACGACCCGCCGTGGAAGCAACTGAACCTCGGTTGCGTACGAATTTCAGTTTGCGACGTCGAAGGCGCCGCGAAGAAATATGACGAAAAACGACTGGATCAGGCCAAACGCGAGATCGACGCATTGATTCTCAACCGCGAGTCGCCCGTTCGTGTTCCCGTCATGGAAGAACGGATGGCGAGCCAACAACGCGAAACCCATATCAATCTTCGCGGAAATTTTCGCAGCAAGGGCGAAAAGGTGTCCGCGAAATTCCCGGAAGCGTTTCCACCTGGCGATGCATCGCTCCCTCTCAATCGACTTGGACTTGCAAAATGGCTGTTCGATGAAAACAACCCCCTGACGGCTCGTGTCGCAGTCAATCGTTACTGGGCGAGACTGATGGGCATAGGACTTGTTGAAACGGAAGAAGATTTTGGAACGCAGGGTTCGCCGCCGTCGCACCCTGAATTGCTCGATCATCTTGCCATCGCGTTCCAGAAAGACTGGGACGTACGCGCGCTGCAGAAGAAAATCGTGATGTCGGCCACTTATCAACAGTCGCAGGCCGTCACGAAAGAAATGCTTGACGTAGACCCGCGAAACCGCCTGTTGGCTCGCGGGCCACGAGTCCGACTGGCAGCGGAAGTCGTTCGCGATCAGGCGCTTGCCGTCTCTGGACTGCTCTCGGACAAACTCTACGGCCAGCCGGTCTATCCACCCAACCCCATCAAGAACGTCGTCAATGCCTTCACCGGTGGCTCGAAGTGGGTGGAAAGCCAGGGGGAAGATCGTTACCGGCGTGCGCTTTATACTTACCTCAAGCGCAGTGCACCGCACCCGTTGTTCGAGACGTTTGATATGGCTTCTCGCGATACTTGCAGCATGCGTCGACAACGCACCAATACGCCGCTTCAGTCGTTCATGACGCTGAATGACATCACGTTCATCGAAGCGGCAAGAGCTCTTGCTGACAACATGCTGTCGGAATGGCAAGGCGAGCCGCAGGACCAGGCGGCGATCAGCGCCAGTATTCAACGAGGAATTGAAACAGCACTGTACGAACCAGCGGATGATGTTCAGATCAAAGTTCTTTCGCGACTTTACAGGACTGGTCTTGAGCGGTACGAATCCGACTTGACCGCCGCAGCCAAAATGACCGGCCAGAAAACAGGTGACTTTGATCCCGAAAAACTGACAGGTAGCGAAAAATCCCGACTTGCCGGGCGAGCCGCAATGACGGTCGTTGCGAACTCGATTCTGAATCTTGATCCGTTTCTGAACAACTAGGCCGAAAACAGATGGCAGAACGCATCGACCTGAATTCTGAGCGAAAAATCGCATCCGCAAAAATGCAGACCCGGCGGCATTTCTTTGGAAATTGCTCGATGGGCCTCGGGGCGCTGGCACTCAGTCAACTGGTTGGTAACCAGTCGGCAGATGCCGAGTCGGTTCATGGCAAGTCGCTGCCGAAGAGAGCGAAACCTGCACGTCAGGTAATTTATCTGCACATGGCTGGCTCGCCTCCCCAGCATGAACTTTTCGATTACAAACCGGAACTCGCCAAACGCAATCTTCAGTTCTGCCCTGACGAACTGATTGAAGGAAAGCAGTTTGCTTTTATCAAGGGTAAGCCCAAACTGCTCGGCCCGGTTTTCCCGTTTCAGCGGTACGGGAAATGCGGCATGGAACTCGGTGCGAAGATCCCCAACATTGGTTCCCATGCCGACGATTTGTGTCTGGTCCGGTCCATGCATACGGACCAGTTCAATCATGCGCCAGCCCAGCTCGCGCTCCACACCGGCTCGCCCCAGTTTGGTGCCGCATCGGCGGGCGCATGGGCGACTTATGGATTGGGAAGTGAAAACGAAAACCTGCCCAGTTACATGGTGATGGTCTCGGGCGGCAAGATACCATCTGGTGGAAAGACGCTTTGGGGTAGCGGTTTTCTTCCCAGCGTCTTTCAGGGAGTCCAGTGTCGCTCGAAAGGGGATCCGATTCTCTTCGTGAATAATCCGGAAGGAATGTCTCGCGATCTCAGGCGCGAAAGCCTCGATGCGATCAGTGAATTGAACCGGCGCGAATTTGAAATGTTTCAGGATCCGGAGACACTGACCAGAATCGAACAGTATGAACTGGCGTATCGGATGCAGACTTCCGTTCCCGAAGTCATGGACATCAGCGCCGAACCGGCACACATTCTGGAATCGTACGGAGCCGAACCCGGAAAAGCATCGTTCGCAAACAACTGCCTGTTGGCCCGACGACTGATCGAACAGGGTGTCCGCTTCGTACAGCTCTTCGATTGGGGATGGGATATTCACGGCACCGCCGTCTACGACGACATGCATAACCAGCTGGTTTTGAAATGCCGTGAAGCCGACAGGCCAATTGCCGCACTGCTTGCCGATCTGAAGCAACGCGGCATGCTCGACGAGACACTCGTTGTGTTTGGTGGTGAGTTTGGCCGAACGCCAATGGTCGAAGCCCGCAACGGTACGCTAAAATTCCTTGGCCGGGACCATCACCCCGACTGCTTTAGTATCTGGATGGCCGGCGGAGGATTTCGCGGCGGGTACGTTCACGGTTCCACCGATGAGCTCGGGTATCGGGTCGCCGAAGACCCAGTGAGCGTGAAGGACTTCCAGGCGACCCTGCTGCATTCACTTGGGCTCGACCCATTTCGACTGAGTTTTCTCAGCCAGGGGCTGAATCAACGGCTGATCGGCCCGGCGAACACGCCGCGCATCGTAGATAGCCTGCTAACCTGATTTCGTGGTAGACATATTCGGCCTTGTCGAAAAATTAGTGGTTTAACCTGTTTCACCTCTCCATCACGTTAAACACTTGAGGATCGGAAATGGCGACCGACCCAAACGCGCTGAAATATACTTACGAGCACTACGTGCATTTCCCAAGTGATGGAAAGCGGCATGAGATTGTGGATGGAGAACATTTCGTAAATCCAGCACCCAGTACCCGTCACCAATACGCACTGCATGAATTGCATGCTCAATTACGCGAACAAATTCAGAAACCGGAACTCGGAATTATTTTTGCGGCACCGGTCGATGTTCAGTTGTCTGAGTTTACTGTGCTCCAACCTGACTTGGTTGTCATTCTGAACGATCGCAGAAAGATCGTTACTGACCCGAAAATTGACGGCGCGCCGAGCTTGGTCGTCGAAGTTACCTCACCGAATAGCCCAAAATTTGATCGCACAACCAAGAAACATGCGTACCAATTGGCAGGCATCCCTGAATATCTGATTGTCGATCCGATAGCGCGAACCGTAGAGCAATTCGCATTGAATGACGGAGAATATGAAATTCTTCCGCATAACAGGGAAACCGTCGCATTAACGATCGTGGACAACGTGAAGGTGGTCGTGAATAAACTCTGGTTCGCTGGCTGACCAAGGCCTGAAGCTCTCGCGTTTGCTGAAGCTCTAGCGTCTGTATTGTGTCCGCCAACTTGCCATGGCGCTCTATGAAAATTCGCTCGCTGGCATAGAGATTTTGGGTAACCGTATACGCAGGCAAGGGTCTGGCTGGGGTGTTGTAAAGTTGGCCTTGCAGCGGATTTTATGTTGCCCAGAACGGCCCCGAACTGTTGCAGATACATCGACGCGTATGGCCGCTCCTCCCCGTCGCTAAGGCTCCGACCCTCCTCACGCGACGCGTGGTATGCCCTGCTCATTCTTCGCATGACACCACTGCGTCGGAGGAGGGTTGCTTGGGGCGAGCGAGGTCAGGCAAGCGGCTGCAATAAATGTGGCGCAAGCACAAATGCTACTCAACATTGAATTTACAGCACCCCAGGGTCTGGCTCAATTTTTCGGCGGCAAACTGACTTATTTCGCTTTGCGGACAAACGCCGAAAATTTGTGCCTGCCCCTCTCGAACCTGGGGAAACGTAAATATCCGTGAACGGTTACGATTTTGGTCAGCGAACACCGCTTCGATTCTTGAAGTGTCAACGACACTATGACGCGGCCCAATCGAATAACGTCGAACGAACCAGTTGCTCGGGTAAAAATTCCTGCTCAAGTCGGCCTTTGGCTTCCTTTAACAGACGATGATAAAGCGCCTGCTCGGAAGTCGTCAGATGCGCCGGAGGCTCTGGTCCGGCTACGACAGGTTCTGGAACGGCGGCCGTTGCGAACTCTTCGAATGTGACCGCGTCCATCAACAACGCGTCGAGGTGTTGAATTGACTCGCGCGCCGTCGCGAGAAACTTCAGTCCCCACGTGTCGATGTCGCCCCAATAAGCGACTCGCTTCTGACTTACCCATTCGGCCGCAGTCCACGCGAGATCGAAACCGGCTCCGAGGACGGCCACGGTATCGGGGATGGATGGCAGGTGATGCTGGCAACGTTCGTTTTCGATTATTATCAGTTGGCTTCCGGGCAACGCCGCACCCGCAAGCTCGGAACTTCGGATGCGGAGCTTCTGAAAAGGGAGTAAATCGCCGTCGAGGTCGATCACGAGTAACCAATGTTCGGTGTCCGACATCGCCCCGAGAAATGATTCAAGGCCTATGCGACTGACGTCGCCATCAAAGCGAACATCAAGCAGCGCGGTAACCAGTCGTCCGTGCCGTTCAAAGAACTTGGTATCAATCCCTTCCAAAGACAACATTCGCAATGGTCGCCCTTCAGCGATTCCGGGCTGCAGGGCAAGTGCCAACCGTGCGGCTTGCAAAACTTCATCGGTAGACTTGCCGCGCCACAAGGAACGACGACGAATCAGGAGCGAATGAAATCTCGCATCGGTATGCTCGGCAAATAGCGTCATGGCCGAAAACTCTTCCCGCATGCGGCGGTCAGCGCACGCGGCAACCCAATCGGTCGGCTGGCGAAGTATCCAACGCACGGGAATGTCCACCGCCTCTGCCGCCGCGCGGTAGCGAATGGGCTCCCAGACGACTTCGCCGACCGGTGGGTTTCTCCAGCCGGCAATGTGTTCTTTTACAAGGTCGAGATTGTTGGCCAACGTCTTGGCCGCTGGACGACCGATCGAGATCTCCAACGGCCACGACTCGGCCGCACCAGGCAAACGCGACTCTCGCTTGTCCGCGTTTTCCCATTGCCGACGAAGAGCCGCTGCTAATTCGCTTGGTGATTTCATCGGGGACGGGAGGGGGACAACGGTTTCGCCAATTCGTCCAGCTTTTCCCAGGAGATCGAAGCCAGACTCGCCTGTTTTCCTGGCCGCTGCACGCAGATCACCTTGCGCGTGTGCCGCTTAAGCAGCCCGATTTCCTTGTTAGGAGTCACGAAAATTGGGTGCAGCCGAAAAATCCGCAGCGCTTCAATGATGCGTCCCGCCGCAGAAGGAGAGCTTTTCGAAAACGCCTCGTCCAACACAACCGTTCCGTACAAAGGACAAGTTGCCTCCGTCGGACAGAGCGCATAGCTCAAAGACGCAGTGAGGATATGGCTGGCCATGAGTTCTTTTTCACCGCCACTGCCACTCTGCGAACCGGTTCGCGGCGGAGAGCGGTCGCCCGTCTTTCGATCGACTTCGACAACAAAAAACTGCAAACGATAGCGAGGGTCGAGTAATGCGCGAGACCCTAATTGTCGCCGATTCTCACCCGCTTCACGTAGAATTTCGATGACTTCTCGCAACGCCTGATAATGGCTTTCACCGAAGTCATCTTTCAAGGCCGCACTACGCAACTTGCGCATCGCCGTTTCGAGAGACCGCAAACGTTCGTGCTTGATCCGCTGGGGCTGCAATTGCAGATAACGCCCGGCTCGAAAGTCAACCTTTGCCAACGTCACATTCAGATCACGAATCCGATGCTCGACCGCATCGACTTCTTCACCAATGCGCGATAGCAATTGCGTGACGCCCTGATCGGAAGAACGGTTGAGATACTCCAGGAACCGGTTCTGCTTTTCTGGCAACGCTTCCTTGTTTAGAACCTGCAAGCGTTCGAGATAGTCATTGACATCGGTCAGATTCGAACTGGTTTCGGCGAGCGCGCCGGTATCGACGCGAAGCGCAGACTCCATCAAACGAACAAGTCGCTTTTCGGTATCCGCAACGTGATCTAGTTGAGTCGAAAGCTTTTCGTCGATTTTGGCGGTCATCTCGCGTTCGGCGTCGTCCAACAAGGAAGCCGCAAGCTCAGCTTTGATCGGCAACTTCTTTTCCGCGAGTGCCAGTTCTTCATCGCTGAGCCCGTCGCCGATACGAGCGGCGGCACGCTCTCTGCGGTCGCTTGCCTGAGAGCTTTTCTCTTCGAGGACACCAAGCCGCTTCTGTTGCTCCGTGATGCGATCATGAATAGCGGACAGATTCTTCGATTCCGCATCGTAAGCGGCCTTTGCCTGGCTGGCATCCGAGTTCGGGTCCAGCAACGATGTCAATCGGTCAACCGATCGTTGAAGTTCCGACTCGGCGCCGGGCAAGTCGATACTGGCGAATTCAAGCTGCAAGAACCGATCAACCATTGCCAGCTGATTGTCACATGCCGTCAGTTTGCGCCGTAAATCGCCGGATTCCACCTCGCGACGTTCAACCTCCGCATTCGCCAGTTTCAGTTCGCCAGCCAACGCGTGCAATTGATCCTTATTGTCGAAACCGGTCATCCAGTTATCCTGCAGTCGCGTCCGATCCTGTTTTTCGAAACGTCCTTTGCGACCAGAGATCATGCCTTCGATTGTGAGCCCATGCTCGGTGCGTTCCAGAGCCTGTGCTGACTCGACGCAATGCAGATCGCGTGCGGCCAGCATGCGCTTTGCCGTTTCCCGCAACGCGTGCTTCTTGAAATTCAGTTTGCGTGTGTAACCATCCTCGAAGAACTTGCCGGGGGCGTCGCTGGCTGCGGCCTTTTGCAGCCGCACATGCAGTCGATTATCCCGACCATTGACCCATGCGAGTGCCTGGGGCAACAGCTTCTCCGGAACGAGAACCCGCAAACGTTCGGCTCCAATGGCTCGCTCGATGGCGCCGCGCCAGTTTGATTCTTCGCTTTTGACTTCGACCAGTTCGGCCAGGAACGGCAATTCCGTTTCGACGACGGACAGATGAATCCCAAGCTCCGCGCGAAAATCCTGAAACCGGGGTGGGATGTTCGAACCCGGTCGATCCTGAACACTTCGCAGCGCGGATTCCAACTCCTTCGCCCGACCTTGTTCATCTCGCAACTTCGAGAGGCAAGCCAGCGTCTTCTCTTCCTGTGTTTCACGCTGCTGTTGCAGTTCAGATCGCCGCGCGGCGACCGTTGCCTGATTTTTCGTCAAGGAAGTTTGACTGATATCGTCGGTCAGTCCGAATGCTTTTACCATCTGCCGATAGTCGTTCGCGTGTTTCTGGCGTTCGGCGACTCGGCCCTTTAACGCGTCAATCGTGTTTTCCAGTTCGCCAATGACGTTGCCGCCAAGTTCGAGGTAACGTTCCTTCAACGTGTCGGCTCGCACCTGACAGGCGACTTGTTCTTCGCCGTCTTTTCTTAACTGCGATTCGATGGCGTCTCGCTCATCGGCAAGTTTTTCCAGTGTTTGCGTCCAACGCGACTCGCCCGCGATCGCAAACCATACCTCCACGATGCGTTTCAGAGTCTGCGTTTGCCCGGTTTTGGCTCGCTGCTTCAAAAGCTTCTCGTGCGTTTCCTGCACCGGAACGAGTGATTGCTGCTGTCGCCGCGCGGTTTCCAACTCGGCGTGAATCGCCGCCAGGTTCTCAAACTCCGCGGCCACCTCCAGAGCCCGGTCGAACGCGGTTCGATCGTCGAGTACGAGATCGCGAAAGATCTCGTCAATACTATTAAGCTGCTTGAGACCGGCGGCCCGATTGAGAAGCGTAAAAGCGTTCTCGCCAACATCAAAAAATTTACGCGTGTGCGCCAGATACGATTTCTTACTCTCAAAGATGCGCAGCTTGGCCGTTTCGCGACCCATCCGCATCAAGTCGCGAATTCCTTCCTCGTGAAGCAGCCGCATCCACGACTCCAGCGATTGATCGTCGGCAAGCGAAAAGAGCCAGCGTCGCTTCAGATCGGCGGCCGCGTTGCTCGTACCATCTGTCCACAGCAATCCGGCCAGTCGCAAAGTCTCCTCGCCCGCCGTGTAGGTGGCACAAATGCCGGTGATTGTTTTAGCCGGTCGTGCGACTTCTTCGCGTCCATCGGATCCGTCGCCACCCAACACGCCTCGCACATAAGAGATCAGTGTGCGATCGCTTTCATGACCGCCGGTCGATGCGAGGTTGTACCGCGGTTGCGACACCAGCAGCGTCATCAACGCATCGACAAGCGTCGTTTTGCCACTTCCAGTCGGACCGATAATTGCGGTCCCGCGGGTATCAAACTCGGCTCGGTGCAGTCCCGCGAATGGTCCCCAGTTGTAGACCTCAAGGCTGCGCAACAAAAATGACTCCCGATCGGTACCGCGCTCAAGCGGCAAGAGCGTTTGCTGCTGGTCTACCATGGGTTTACCTTCTTGTTCCTTCACCGTTCTTAAGCCGATTCAAGTTGGCCTTTACTACCGCCTTCAGGCGGGAAATGTCGTACTTTTCCGCCTGAAGCGGCTAAAGCCGGTACTACGAACATCGTTTTAATTCCTTATTCGATTCCGCACGCATACGGTTTTTGCGGCGCTACTCTTGAGTCACGACCTGCTCGCGATACGTTTGCAACAGCGCCGCCAGCGAAGCCGGGTTTGCAAGGTGCGCGATTAGCGGTCGTATCGTGACCTCTTGCTTCTTGTCAACTTCCGACACGATGCCATAGCCTTTTAATTGATCCAGCAAGTTGAGCAGTCGGCTCTCGTTCTTCGCGTCGCTCCCCGAGTCTTCGAGATAAGTCAAAAATTGGGGCAACAACTCATCCACCGCGATTTTTGCATCCGACTGCCCAACCCCGGATTCCTGCTCGTGAATGACGAATGCTTGCCGCAGGATGGAGACGAGCAACGATTGTTCCAATGTCAGTCGCTGGCGACGCACAAGCGGGTGCGACCACGCCTGATCGGATCGACTGGGCTGATCAGCTTCCGTTTCAGCATCAGTACCGTCAGCGCACGACGAATCCGGTGTCGCGACCACTAGAAATGCGACTCCCCGATGAGTGTCTAATCGCAGCGCGAGGTCGAGTGGTTCGAGGACTTCGGTTAAGGCTCGTTCGTGGACAACCGCGCGCCGGAACAAGTGCTGCTTTCGTGACTCGTCGATATAACCATACTTGAGCAGCTCTTGGGCAAGCTCTTTGATGTCCCGCGCGGTTCCCACCCGTGTGGACTCAGTCGTCGGTTCGTCGGTCCGAAGTTCGTCACCGTTTTCCGGCGATGTCTGCTCCGGCGACTGCTCTTGATTAGCGGACGCTTGACGGTCGAATATGTTCGTCATTCAAGGCTCCCCGAATCCAGTGCTTCCACTGCGGCCGACGTCAAGTCCACGAGCGGCGTTTGAAAACGCGTCCACTCCCCGTCATCGTCGAACAGTTCAATCGTCTCGGTTTCCTGCTTGATTTCGATTCCCGCCTCACGAGCCATCGCCAGCCAATACGCCAACGTTTCCAGGTCGTGGTGCGGTGGCAGCGCCGCGGCGAGATCGCCGATTGTCAGTGGTTGGCGACTTGCTTGCAGATGCTCAAGAGTTGTTTGAAAAAGCTGTTCGCGATCGAGGGCTTCGTAAGCGAGCCAAAATTCGGCGTCCAACGACGTCGGATCGGCTTCGTCACAAGTAAAGTCCAACTCTTCGCTGGCATCCGCGCTCAGTTGCTTGACAAGGAACCGATCGACCAGCGGCAAGTTAGGCGTCGAGACCGCAACCGGTGGCAACGGTGCCGGAGAGCGACGCGTCTTTTGCGATTGCCAGTCGATTTCGAGGGCGACTTGGAACAAATCCTGAAGCACTGCACCGACGCGAATTTGTTCGTCCGCCAATCCGGACTTGAGAAACGCCTTCACATCTCGTTCACTACGCGCCCGCGCCTGAATGACACGTTCCGATTCCTGCACCAGCCGCGTTACGAGCAGGCGGAGGTCGGACTTTTGCTTCCGCTGCAACGCCAGGTCGGCATGTTCATCTTCGAGAATCATCCGCAAACGCGACTTCATTTGCTCCAGCTCCGCCGTTTTGACCAGTTGCTGATGGAAGCTCTCGAAGACTTTTCCTTCGACAGTTTCCACCAGCGCCTCGTATCCATCCAGAAGCTCATCGACGATTTCACCGCGATTCTGTTTTTCGCTGATGATTCGCTGACGCATGGTCCGGTCAGCTTCACGATAGGAATCTTCCACGCGGCGAAAATCTGCACGCAGGCTCACGGCAAGTTGATAGACTTCCCGAATCCCCTCTTCGGCTCGCTGCCCATCAAGAACTTGAAAGTCACCTGAACGAACCGCGTCCAATTCTTGCTCAAGAATTGCAATGCGAGATTTGAGTGTCTGTTCGCGAGTCGATTGGTCTGGGCTGAGTTGAGACGCAAGATTCTCGATCGCTCGCTGCACCGTTGCCAGTCGCGAAGCGGTAGATGTCATCGACTGATCTTCCAGCGACTCTAGAAAGTAGATGGAGCGTTGCAGTGCATCCGTCGCCAGCAACTGGCCGTCGCGTTCCACGATCAATCCTCGCTTCATCCATGTTCGCAATTCACGCCGGGCGGATAATGCATGGTCATCGCCGAGTTCGAACTCTGTATCGTTCGCATGTTCGGCAAAAGAAGCCGCGAGATGCTCGACGGCATCTTCAAGTTCAATGCCACCGGGATAAGCATCAATCAGCGTCTTCAGACTGGCGAGCGTGAGTGGTCCGTTGCGTGAAGCCAGTAGCAACCAGGCCGGATGATTGCGACGCAGTTGAATGAGTCGTTGGGAAAGAGTGGACGGCATAACCTTTTACTCTGGAGCTCTGGACGCACGCGAGACTCGAGATCGAATACGGCCCGTATCTTACCATTTTTCTTCGCCGTCACGGCCCTCGAAGGCCTCCGTACCACTGGATTGTTTAACGGCAAGTTGCCGGCGACTGCGATCTCTGTCTCGATACGGTTTCCCTGACTAACCGGTAGACTCCGGAACCGAACGAACGCACGAATTGCGCAACCGGAAAATTCGAGGCAATCTTTACGTCCGAAGACAACAGTGAGATACTCCGTTTAATAACCGTTCACGCAGGCAAGGGTCTGGCTCAATTTTTCGGCGGCAAACTGACTTATTTCGCTTCGTGGCCAAGCGCCGAAAATTTGTGCCTGACCCTCTCAAACCTGACGAAACGTCAATATCTGTGAACGGTTACCTGTTTTATGCGTGTGTGGTCATGCAATCAAAGATGGTAACGAGACCGCGTGCGGAAGAATATCCACTAGCTGCCGAGGAAGGAAACGATGGCAAATAAGAAGAAAGCGAAGCCTGCACAAAAGCCCTCAGCAAAATCGCGAAAGGCAAAGGGCGCGAAAAAACAGACAGCCAAAGCATCTGCACGCTCGACTCGGGCCCGGACAGGCCGCACTGTTCGTTCGCGCAAAAACCGCAAACGCAACCTGCCTGACAAACTTTCTCGAATTACCTACACACTTGCCTGCCAGCTGCTGGGGGCAAACGGCAAATCACTGATCCACCAGGGCAGCCGATTCGACCAGATTGATATCGAAAAAGATGTCTTTCTCGGTGACGACCTCTTTCATCTGCGACTGCCGGAATATGCCGAGGCAGGCGAAATTCCCATCGTGACCATCACGCTGATGGCCGAAAAACGCAAGCGATTGAATTTCAATTGCACGACTTGCGATAAAGTTTGCGAACACATCGGTGCCGCGTTGTCTTTGATTCTTGAAGAAAAGACTCTGCTGGGGTTGGCCGAACCGCCTCCCGAAGAGATTCCTTTCGAGCTACTCGACGAAACCAAGCTCATCGAGCTGGCCCTCTCCGAAAGAGAGTCACGAGCCAAAACGGAGAAGTTCCGAATCAAGTCGGTCGATCCGGACAAGCCATGGACGGACTACCTCGTCAACAGCGCGGGGTCGGGCAAATCGTATCGCGTCGCCCTACGTGGTGAAGAACGAGGCAGTTCCTATTGCTCCTGCCCCGACTATCGAACGAACACACTCGGCACTTGCAAGCATGTCTTTTACGCACTCGGTCGTGTGAAGGCAAAATTTTCGGCAAAGCAAAGAAATCGCAAACCGAAACGCAAACGCTTCTCCGTTTACGTCCGTTACGACCAGGATGGCAAGCTACAACTGGCTCGCCCACATAAATTGCCCGATGATGCAGCGAAAATAATCGCCAGGATTCCCGACGAGCCAACCGACGACGCGATCGCTCTGGTTCGAGCCGTTTCGCGGCTGGAAAGTGCTGGCCATGAAGTCACCGTCTACCCTGACGCCGAAAGAGCCATTGAGGAGCGATTGTTTCAAAAACGGATGACCAATCTGGTGGAAGAAATCCGTCGCGATCCAGCGAGGCACCCACTGCGTGACGAGCTGCTGAATGCCAAACTCCTGCCTTATCAACTGGATGGTATCGCATTCGCCGCGGGCACTGGTCGAGCCATTCTTGCCGACGACATGGGGCTGGGAAAAACCATTCAAGGCATCGGCGTCGCTGAGCTGCTGGCTCGCGAGGCCGATATCAAGAAGGTGCTCGTCATTTGTCCGACTTCGCTTAAGTCGCAATGGCGCAGCGAGGTACAACGCTTTTCAGGTCGATCCGTCCAATTGGTGCTCGGCAACGCGAAGGAGCGCGCGACGCAATACGATAACGACGCCTTTATGACGGTTTGCAATTACGAACAAGTATTACGTGACGTTTTGTCGATCGAGCAAGTCAACTGGGACCTGATTATTCTGGATGAAGCCCAGCGGATTAAGAACTGGGAAGCCAAGACCACCGGCGTGGTAAAGAGCCTCCGATCTCGATTCGCTCTCGTGCTCACGGGCACCCCGCTGGAAAACCGAATCGACGAACTATTCTCGGTCGTACAGTTCGTGGATGACCGGCGATTGGGCGCAGGGTTTCGCTTCTTTAACCGCCATCGAATCGTCGATGAAAACGGCCGCGTCACCGGCTACAAGAACCTCGACCAGCTTCGCGAACACCTCCGGCCGATCCTGCTGCGTCGCACCCGCGATGAAGTACTGAAGCAACTACCGCCACGCACGACGGACATTGTGCGAATCGAACCGACTGATGAGCAACTCGAACTGCACGGGGCACATCGCCGCATTGTCGCGTCGATCATTGGGAAACCGTACATCAGCGAAATGGATGTGTTGCGGATGCAGAAGGCGCTGTTGATGTGCCGCATGACGGCCAACAGCACCTTCCTCGTTAGCAAAGAACCACCCGGATACTCTTCCAAGCTCGCGCATCTGGATACCATGCTGGAGAAATTCGCCGCCGATCCATCACGAAAGTGTGTGCTCTTTTCTGAATGGACGCGCATGCTGGGACTGATCGAACCGCTACTCGAAAAGCATGGACTCGATTTCGTTCGACTGGATGGTTCGGTCCCGCAGAAGAAGCGACAAGCCCTGGTCAATCGTTTCCAAACCGACTCAGATTGCCGTTTCTTCATCACGACCAACGCTGGCTCGACGGGATTAAATCTCCAAGCCGCAAATACCGTCATCAACGTGGACTTGCCGTGGAACCCCGCAATTCTGGAACAACGAATTGCTCGCGCACACCGCATGGGCCAAAAGGAGCCCGTTCATGTTTACGTCCTGGTCACGGAAGGGACTCTCGAAGAAGATCTGCTGCAAACCTTATCGAACAAATCAGATTTGGCGGCCGCTGCCCTGGATCTTGGCTCAGAAGTCGCGGAACTTGATTTCGTCAGTAATATCGAGCAAACGAGGCGACGCCTCGAAGTCCTCATCGGCGCTCCATCCGATGCGCCCGAGGACATCACTTCGCGCGACCGAGTCGAACAGCAACTTGGCACGGCGACATCCGAACGTCGTGAACGAGTCGCAGCCGCTGGAGGCGAATTGCTTGGGGCCGTCTTTGGATTCCTCGGTGAATTGACGAACACCGACGAATCGCAAGCTGCACTTGATCCAGAGCTGGTCGCAACCGTCAAACAGAGCCTGGAACAATGTGTCGAATCGGACAGCGAAGGCCGCCCACAATTGAAGCTAACACTACCCGATCGCTCGGCCCTTAACGGTCTCGCCGAAACCATGGCGAGGCTGTTGATTCCACCAAAGCAATAGCTTTGATCCGTGAAAACCGAGCGCGACAAGTCCGCGGAATGTGGCCAATCCTTCTTTGCCCGTCGTCGCTCAACGGCAACGTCACGGTCGTATGCGCCAACTAAACAAAGCCGGCAGGTGGGTGCTGCTTTGCGACCCGCTCACCAGCGACTCTCACGACCGAAACCTCAGATATCTGAGCCAAGTTTCTCGCGCTGGCATTCAAAGGCATACAAGGCAGCAAAGTCGCCCGCCAAATATGCGTCGAACGCGGTGGTGTAGCCAGACGGAATTCGGTCGCCGCTCTGCTGGCGACGGCGTGACGGCGATCTCTCGGGACGTGCGGCCTTGCCAACACAGCGTTGCTGGTAAAGTTCGGTGATCCAGTATTTAACCGGCAGTTTCCACCGTTGCGTGGGGCTGGGAATGTTCTTGATCAGCGCCTTCGGCTTGAGCCCAAGCTCCTTGGCTTTTCGAATATCGTCCTGATTCAATCGACAAAGCTTTTTCGCCTTGGCCCATTCGGGATCGAATCTGGGCTGCTTCTTTTTCGCGACTTTTGACTCTCGCGACGCTGACGCGTTTACGGCACGTCGCTGAGCAAGCGTCTGTTGGTGTTGCGAGTGGATCAGAGAAATCGCCTCTCTTATGGGCAGATGACAGAACGGATCGGTCGCGAGCTTTCCCAGGAGACGATCCAATGGATAACCGGCCGATTTGGCAAGCTTAAGCTCGGCGTCCGATAAACCGTGTTCGGCCTGGAATTCCTTCCACGCCTTAGCCAATTTCTTTCGACGCTTTCGTCTCATTGAACCCATTTTCCAACCATCTCCAAAAATCGCTTCGTGTGTTTTTACCGCCTATGCGCCAAGTACATCCCTCGGTAAAAGACACAGTAAAAAAATTCTTCCAGCCGATTTTGTAACTCGGACTGAATGCTCTAACTTCTTTCTTGGTTCCATTGTGAATCTCCGCGATGAAACGTTAAACTCCGTACTCCCGGCGCCGCAAGCACTATCGCATTAGCCCGCCCCACAACTCTTGCTCCAACTATGAAAATCAACATCGAATGGAATCGAAACAGAAAAACCTGATTGCCAAATACCGCAAGCTCAGCCCCGCTTGTCAGCAAGTCGTGCAGGTTCTGGCCGTTCACGGCGACTCCGTCAATCGCACTGACCTCGTGCCCATGGCGAACAAGAAAGGCGTGCGCGACGCTGACGGAAATCGGCTGGTATACAAAGAGTTTCGCCAGCAGTTGACCGCAATTATTGATTCGGACGTGATTCAGTTCGAGCGCAATCAAAACGGTCCAGTCGTCACGCACCCAAAGTTGATTGATTTTGGGGTGCAGGAGGCCTTTCTGGCCGGAAATCTAAAAACGTATGCAGAAGCCGGAGAGAAAGAACACGGTCGGCGGCGTTTCTACTATCACGAAAAGCATTGGATTCGCGAACTGCGAATCGCTTTCTATCTGGGCGATGAAGAAAGCTGGAATGAGAGCCTCGAGCAAATTCTCGGTTTGCCAAACTTGCTCTTCCCCTTGCGGATAGAAGTCGTTGAGCGACTCAAGCCAAACTTTCGCGCTCTTTGGTTTGGGGAAATCGTACATCAATTGATCCACGCCGCAATCACCATCGACCCGAAGGATCTCCATCAATACCGCGAGATTCTTCTGGCCGACGGCAAACTGTCCCAGCGATCCATCGCCGCTTTTCGCGACCTGTACGTCGCCCAGGGCGACCTGGATGGACTTCGACTGCTCGCGGAGCAATCCGCACCCGGCGATGCCGTTGAGGCTTCGGGCCTGTTCTTGCAGGGAGACTATGATGCCGCTCTCAACGAGCTGGAGAATTCGTTGAAAGCGTACCGCAAGCAAACAAAAAAACGTACCGCCGTGATTCCGTTCTTGCCAGCGATACTCTACATGCTGCTGTTGCTGCGTGACAACTCGGCGAAGTCGCTCAAAAAAGTCAAAGCGGTGGCTCGGAAGATCGAAGAATGGTCACGGTACAACGTTTATGCGTCTTGTGCCGAGAATGTGATTGCAAACCTCAATGACCCCAACATGTCGGTATATCTACCACATCCCGATTCCCGACGGCCCGAGTCATTTTGCCTGGCAACGGGATGGTTTTGGCGCTGGTTTGACTCTGAGAATAAACCACCGTTCACACTCGCGCAAGCGGAAAGTACGGGAAACCGATACAGGAAAAATGGGCTGCTGTGGTTTGCCGCAGAAATGGAGGCGATCACAGCATCAGCTGCCAATTTTCAAACGAACGGCAAGAAATCGAAAGCGAAAGCGACCAGGAACAAAAAACCGTCACCCACGAAATCCAAAGACGGCTGGATGCAAGCGAGTACGCAAACACATCAGCAACTTGGTACCACTTCTTTAATTGACTTTATCCGGCCGTTGCCGAAGTGGGAAAAAATGCTGAGCGCTGTGGAGTCCATGGCGCAATCGACAAAAGGGAACGCCGCCGGTGTGGCTACGAATGATGCGCTACTGGATGAACGGATTGTCTGGGAGCTGCAGTACTCCAGGTTCGATGAAGTCTGGCTGCACCTCACGCCGTACCTGCAAAAGCACAACGCCAAAGGTTGGACCAAGGGCCGGAAAGTGGCCCTGTCGCGGTTGTACGGAAGCGAAGCGGGCTCGAATTTCGATTGTTTGTCCGAACACGACAAGAGAATCTGCTCGGCGGTTTGTGAATCGACGGATCGGAACCATTACGGATATCGGGAAACCGTCTACTACTGGGATCCAGATCGGCTCGCCGAAACCATCGTCGGACATCCGAACATCTTTCGCGAGGGTGACCGACGAACTCCCTTGGAAATCACCGCCGAATCGCCCGGGCTGGCGGTGATTGAATCCAGCGGCAATATCAAATTGTCCGTCACACCCGATCCCGGGGGAGAATCGGTCGTGATTGATGAACGAGGCGCCAACCGCATCACTCTCGTTCGCTTCGACAAAAAGCAGCAGAAACTGGCGAGCATGATCGCCCACATGCCCCCCATTCCAAAAGCCCAGCGCGAACGCGTCGGCGCAGTGGCTCAGTCGCTATCGGCGTTTATTCCCGTTCAATCAGATATCGAAGGCGCGTCGTCAGGCGGTGAGACCGTTGAGCCAGTGTCGGATATCGTCGTTCAACTGACTCCATTTCAGGAAGGCTTGCGAGCCGAGTTGTTCGTGCAACCGTTAGGGGAACACGGCCCATTCTGTCGTCCGGGCGTCGGTTCGGCTTCCGTGTTTGCGAAAGTGGATGGCAAACCGTTTTCCACGCGTCGCAACCTGAAGCTGGAGCAGACCAACATGCGAACGCTGCTCGCCGAATGTGAACCTCTCAACGCACGCACGATCGGCGACGAACAGACGGAGTGGCTGTTCATGGATGCCGAGGACGCACTGACGCTAGTCACCGATTTGCACGAGCGAAGCGAAACAAAAAAACTCACCGTTCTCTGGCCGCGTGGCAAGACGCACGACGTTGCAGGTTCTGCAACGACGAAACAGTTCCAGTTGAGCGTCAAGAAAGATCGCGACTGGTTCGCCGCGTCCGGAAAACTGCAAGTCGATGATGAACTCACATTGGACATGATGCGTCTACTCGAATTGGCTTCGGCGAGTCCATCACGATTCGTACAACTGGACGATGGTCGCTACCTCGCATTGACGATGGAGCTTCGCAAGCGAATCGACGAAATCGCGGCTTACGGATCCGTCGCAAAAGGCAAAGTGCGTTTTTCACCGATCCGCGCCGTGGTGATGGACGAGCATGTGGAAGCCACCGCCGCAAAGACCGACAAGCACTGGAAGGATCATATCGACAGGATTGAACAGGCCGCGACTTTGAAGACGGCAGTTCCATCGACTTTACAAGCCAACCTTCGCAATTATCAGGAAGAAGGTTACGGATGGATGACGCGACTGGCGCATTGGAATACCGGTGCCTGCCTCGCGGACGACATGGGTTTAGGCAAGACGGTTCAGGCCCTGGCTTTGCTGATTGACCGCTCCCAGGCAGGCCCGTCGTTGGTCGTGGCTCCCGCCTCTGTCGGCTTCAATTGGGAGCACGAAGCCTACAAGTTTGCGCCGACTTTAACGACCAAGCTGTTTCGCAATTGGGACCGCGATGAATTCTTCCAGTCGCTGGGGCCCGGCGACGTGGCAATTACGAGTTACGGGTTGTTGCAGTCAGAAATTGATCGTTTCGCAGAAGTGAAGTGGGGCACGATTCTGCTGGACGAGGCGCAGGCGATCAAGAACATGGATACGAAGCGTTCCCAAGCCGTGATGAAGTTGCAAGGCGATTTTCGGCTGATTCTGACGGGTACTCCGCTCGAAAATCACCTCGGCGAAATGTGGAATCTGTTTCGGTTTATTACACCTGGGCTGTTAGGTTCGCACGATGACTTTCGCAAACGTTTCGCACTCCCGATCGAGCGTGATCAATGTCGCGAAACTCGCAACCGTTTGAAAAAGTTGATCCAGCCCTTCCTGTTACGACGGACAAAGTCGGAGGTGCTTTCCGAGCTTCCTCCCCGAAGCGAATCGCTTATCGAAATCGAAATATCTGCAGAAGAAGCCGCCCTTTACGAAGCCGTTCGCCAACGAGCCCTGGAAAAACTGAGCGGATCAAAGGAAGCGTCGGAAGCGTCCAACGGATCAAAGAAGGGCCAACAGCATCTCCAGGTTCTCGCAGAGTTAACGCGACTGAGGCTGGCATGTTGTCATCCTTCGTTTGTGGGTGGAAAAGGCATCGAGAGTTCGAAGCTGCGAATGTTTCGACAGAAGATCACGGAAGTGATCGAGGGGCAACACAAAGTACTCGTCTTCAGTCAATTCGTAAAGCACTTGGCGATTCTACGAGACGAGCTTGACGCCATGAACGTGTCTTACCAATATCTCGACGGATCGACTCCCGCGAAGCGTCGCAAAGACATCGTCAATGCGTTCCAGTCAGGAGAGGGTGACGTATTCTTGATCAGTCTGAAAGCCGGTGGTACGGGCTTGAACCTGACGGCGGCCGATTATGTCATGCACATGGATCCTTGGTGGAATCCAGCCGTAGAAGATCAGGCAACGGACCGGGCGCACCGCATTGGCCAGAATCGCCCGGTCCATGTCTATCGCTTTATTGCGAAGGGAACGATAGAAGAGAAGATCGTCGCTCTACATGAGACCAAACGTGATCTCGCCGACAGCTTGCTTTCAGGCAGCAACATCGCCAGCAAGCTTTCTACCGAAGACCTCATTAAGCTGCTAAAAGAAGCTTGACCCGTCCGTCGAAGTGTCGGGCATCATTCACCGAGCCGAAAAGGGGACTGGCTCGCGGCCAATCTCGAATAGTCGCAAAAAGCCTGACAACATCGCATCAAAGACGACCAAACCAAACTAAAAAGCAAGCGTGCCAGTTCATGCCTGTTCCCCTTCTTCGGCGGCTGGAGCGACTTAAGAAATCAATGAATCTGAGTGCGACTCACATCCAGGTGCGACCGACCGCCGAGATTGCCAAGCCGGTTGGAAAACACCTGCGAGCACCAGAACAATCAGTTGTTCCTCAGATCGGCTCTCACGGTTCGGCGCTTCGCCCGAAACTCGGTAAACTGTTGCACAAATACCGACTGAACATCGCAGCAATCAACTCACAGATCCAACATGGCATGGCGACCAACACATCTTGTTCGAAATGGCGAAGTCGATAACACGCGACTCGGTTGGACAGTGGGCTGGCTGGAGCTCGATGGAGTGGATGAGCGGCTGGAGCTAAAACTCGTGGGAAATTGTCATCCCGATCTCGCCGGTTGGAAATTTCGAATCACGCGTACGGCGCCGGAATTAGAGCTGGCGCTGGATGGCGACGCACTTCCCGACTACACCGGCATCAGCCGCGATCACTCCGGTCACGTGGGCGACATCACCGCCGATCAGATGGTCAAACAGTTTGACATTCCCGATAGAGAGCTGGCAGAGCGATTGATGGCTGGTGAAAAGCCGCCCTACACGTGGTCAAAATGTTTGTACCTCGAATGGTTCAGCAATCAAAACGGACGCGTGGTCATCCAGAGTACACGGCTGGAGGTTGAGCGGACCGGCGAAAGAGCTTTCGAATTAACCGAGGAACAATGGCAAGAACAACACCGGCAAAATCGTAACGAAATGGATTTCTTCATGACTCAACTTGGGGACGCATTGGAAAACCACAGTAGCGACGAGGGAAGTGAATAAGCCGAGTTGACGGGCTCTTTTCCAATTTTCAATTTTGCTCGGGCTTGTAGACGACAGGACAGAATACGCGAAGGAGTTGAATCCAATGGAACATCAAACTGTTTGCGTTGCCATTTTCGACACAGAAGAATGTCGATTCGGCTTTCTGGACGAAGACGTTGCGACGACGCTGATCGCCGTCTGTTCGGAGGATCCGGCAGACTGGTGCGAGCTGGTTGCCTGCTGGCCTCGCTACACAACGCGAGCCGTACCGGAGTTCGCGAGTCATCTTCCGATCGAAATCTCGAATCGTGATGAAGCGATTGCCGCGATTCAAGAAGCTGACTGCTGGATCGTGCTGGACTTGATTCAAAAGAGGTTTCTCAGCAGCAAGGTGTTCCATCCGATCACGCGCAACGCCTGTTTCGCGATGCACACCGATGAAAATGGCAAGCAGCACGACCCGCTGAGTGTGAATTTCGCACCTTGGTGGGAATTGCGAGAGCAAGTCGACATGGCAATCATCGAACAGCCTCGTCAATCGCCGATGGTGATTCCCAGAGTCGATCGAGCTGTTTTGTTTGGTCAGCCACTAATTGACGACTTGGCAAGTCGGGTTTTGGCGATCGCTACTTCCAAGCGAGGAAAGCAGGCGTTTTGGTGGGAGGATCCCGGTGACTGCTCGATACGCAATCCGTTTTATCCGCTGACGATTGAAGTTCATCGTGAATGGTTGATGAGCCCCAGAGCCGATCTCGGCGGGAAATATCCTCGGCAAATGTTGCATGGTGCACGCGACTGGTTGAGCAACGTTGTTCACGGACATCGGATGCGTTTCGAGCGAAGCGGAGCGCCACTGGTCGCACTCCCCAAGGACGTCACCGGCTATCTTGATGGACCGATTGGCGATGAAGAAATGGCACTGTATTTTAGTCTTTGTCGCGAACTGATTTCGGCTGCGTGGCATTGGACACAGGATCGCTTCGGCTCAAATTTAGAAGTTTCAGAATCCTCAATGGAACCAGCCATCGACATAGCTCGGCTACAGCTAACTGAATTTCTGGCCGAGGTCAAAACGAGTTGGCTCGCAAATCCGTTCGAAGGCGGTTCTCCTCCCGCGTTTATCATCGAGTGCAGTCGTCGGCGAGTGCCGCGCGGATCAGGTCTGGAAATCGTAGGCATGTCGGAGCGACAATCGGAGCAACACATCCTTGATTGCGACTGCCCGATTTGCAACATGATGGCCGACGGAGCGTTTGGCCCCAGCTTTGCTCATATCGACGGGCATCATTTGGAATTGGACGACGAGTTTGCATTTTCCATGCTCGAATCTCGGGAGGACTGGGAAGCTCAACAGCAGGAGTATGCCGATTTGTCAGCCAAATGGGAGCGTGAAAAACGTGAACGCAACGAATCCGTCGGCGATTCCACTGGCGAAACCGATGCAGACGATTTTGAATCGGCCTGGAATTCAGGCGGCTCAACCAACGAGCCGTTTCCCTCTTCTCTCGGAGGCGAAAGCGGTAATCTGCGGCTGGCTTTTCTGTTGGCTGAAGTCGTTGGCCAGCTCCAGCAATGCAGCGCACCGGACGAATTAGTCCAGCGGCTGAACAAGGACTTCTCGACGTACCGAACGTCCGAATTGGTCGATCTTCCCGATAGCTCGCGGCGGTTATCCGAGACGTTGGAAACCGTGGCTAATCAGTTCCCTGAGCTTGTCGCCAGGGCCGCCGATTTCCAAAGTCAGTTGGCAGAGCGCCTGCGAAAGCCAGTTACCAATTCTAAAGATGATGAGGATGGCATTCCGTTTTAGACCGTCCTGGCGAAGCAACGAGGCTTCAGCCAGGTGGAAGATGGAAGATCGAATTCGTTACTTCTGCTTCTCCATCAACTCGTGCTGGGAATAGCAGCGAAATTCGCGTGCCGGAATCTGCAAAACCCCTTTACTGAATGCGGCTCGAAGCCGATACTAAATGCTGATTCGGGCGTCATGACACCCGTTTTGACACCTGCCGAAGACTTGCAATGGTCCCGCAGGCGTACGTCGTAAAGCGTTGAAATTCAACGATTTGCAGCAAATGGCGGAGTAGCTCAGTTGGTTAGAGCAGCGGAATCATAA
>CALHZT010000369.1 GCA_938040995.1 uncultured Pirellulaceae bacterium
GCCGCTCCTCCCCGTCGCTTAGGCTCCGACCCTCCTCACGCGACGCGTGGTATGCCCTGCTCATTCTTCGCATGACACCACTGCGTCGGAGGAGGGTTGCTTTGGGCGGGCGGCTGCAATAAATCTGGCGTGAGCACAAATGCCACGCAACACTGAATTCACAACACCCCAGCCTCGCCCGCCCGTTCACCGTGCATTGCAGCATCACACGCGCGCCAAAAAAAACGCGTTCCTGTTGTCGCTGGCCTTCGCGACTACTTCAGCCGTTTAACAATGTGCCAACCGTACGGGCTGTTCTTCTCGTCGAATTCTGCCATCCCGATCTCGCCAACAGCGAGCGGAAACCCGGTGTTGCCGAACGCGCCAACCATGCCGCCGCGCGGAAAGACCTTATCTGCATCGGCAGTCAACGGAGACATGTCTTCTTTCTGCCCAAAGTTGGCCATGTTGTAAATTCCCGGCGGCGAATCGTCGGTGTGAGCCACCACCAGCTGCCCAAAATCTTCGCCAGCCTGCGCTTTTTCGAAGACTTCTTTGGCGAGCACATACGCTTCAGCTTTCGTGCGAGTTGCTCCCGTCCCGGTCCCCTGAAACGCAATTAAAACATGCTGGACAGTAATATGACTGGCTTCGCCAGTATCCAGAATTGTCGGTGTAAACTTGCCGACCATCACGGGCCCAGCCGAAGCGGGAGCCGCAGTCGAGTCCGCTGGTGCTACCGGGCCTGCCGATGGCACTTTAGCCGATGTCAGATTGGGTGTCGTGCTTGTATTCGAACAGCCGCCATGGATGGCGAGCGCTAGGATTGAAACGCAGAGGAAACGAAGAGTAACTTGATGCATGGAAAAATTCCTGATTGGTAGATTTGATGCTGCAATTTGAATTCCAAAATTCGACGGCACCGATTCATTTGCGACCGACGGGAGGGCGAGGCTCCGTCCGAGCCGCTGTAGCGTTCTTCGCTCTGTTATATCCTAAAGTCAATCCGCGTAATCACGTTGGAGCGCTTCCTTCATGCCACGAACACCACATTCCTGTCTCGCAAAGCAACACGATCGGCAATTCACGGCTCGGACGGAGCCTCGCCCTCCCGCGCCGTAGACTTTCCCTCGATGGCTATGCATGCGAACGCCCGGCAGCTTTCTGAGCCATCAACTTCCTTTGGTAACGCCCCTGGACGATGTCGATCAGCACCAGAACGACGAGCACAAAGTAAAACGTGCTCTTCTGCATGGCTTCGACGTTGTAACTGAACAGATGAATGTGCGCCAGATGCCCACCTTCGGAAACCAGCAACACACCAACGATGAACAGTACGAACAGTCCGAGGACTTCGTACATCCGGTTTTTCTTGAGGAACTCGGAAACGGTATCTGCCATAAAGATCATCATTAAACCACTCAGGACGATCGCCGTCGCCATAATGATAATGCTGTACATCGGGTATTTACCGGTGTCCAGGTCCTTGTCCACGATCGCCATCGCGCTCAGGATCGAATCAAATGAAAACACGATGTTCATTAGCACGATCCAGAAAATTGCGGTCGCGGGACTTCGCTTTTCGCCGCCTTCGTGACCATGCGCGTCCTCGAGAGAGAGCATGTGGTAAATCTCTTTCATCGCGGTGTAAAGAATGAACGCGCCGCCAAAAAGAACAATCAAACTGTGCCCGTCAAACTTCCCACCGATCGGGACGGTATCAAACTCAATCAGCGACTTCCCCTTGAGCAAGTCAATCGCTTTGACGACCACGAAGAGCAAAACAATGCGAAGGATAATTGCGAGTGCAATTCCGATCCGGCGAACACGTTGCTGTTGCGACTCTTCGACTCGCTTCGATTCCAGCGAAATGTAGAGCAGGTTGTCAAAACCCAAAACCGCCTGAAGCAACACCAGCATCAACAAAGTCATCAGGCTGGGAATCGTAAACAGGTTTGCCATCGCCGCATCCGTCCTTTAAGCACGCTTGTGATAAAGGACGTAGCCTAAGAAAACAGGGCGGATCGGGCTATACCGACTTTGATGAGGCAACGCCGAGGCCGATCTCCAGCGCCGTGGCTTGGGATTCCGATCGATTCCGACCCGGCGTCATGAAAAGCCCACGGGCTCGGACGTTGGGGTGTTGTAAAGCTGGCCTTGCAGCGGATTTTACGTTGCTCCAGAACGGACACGAACTGTTGCAGCGCATTTCGAATACGTCGACGCGCTTGGCCGCTCCTCCCCGTCGCTCCCGTCGCTGAGGCTCCGACCCTCCTCACGCGACGCGTGGTATGCCCTGCTCATTCTTCGCATGACACCACTGCGTCGGAGGAGGGTTGCTTTGGACTGGGGTGTTGTAGAGCTGGCCTTGCAGCGGATTTTGCGTTGCTCCAGAACGGACACGAACTGTTGCGGCGCATTTCGAATACGTCGACGCGCTTGGCCGCTCCTCCCCGTCGCTGAGGCTCCGACCCTCCTCACGCGACGCGTGGTATGCCCTGCTCGTCCCTCGCATGACACCACTGCGTCGGAGGAGGGTTACTTTGGGTTCGCATGCCAGTTTTCACTGAGCTCCCAAGCCAGTCGGTTTTGCCAGTGACATCCTTCTACTTGCCGGAAAAATCGTTGGTGGTGAGAACGCCGTTTCCGTCGACATCCATTTTGCCAAAGAAAGGTCGAGCTTCCTCTGGCAACTCATTCTTCTCGACTTTGCCGTCGCCATTTTCGTCGAATCGCTTCAACTGCTCCCACGGATTGACTTGCGCGGCCCGGGCGACCTTTTCGGCAGCCGGCTTGTCAGCCTTTTTCTCTTCCGGCATCGCACCGGAGTCGTCTGAGGATTCAGCGGCCCCGTCTTCGTCGGCACGAGGATTCGGATCACCGGCTTTGACCGACACCATCGGTGCACCCTCAAGAATGCTGCCGACAGCTTTCTTCACGTCATCGGTCGTGAGCTCCGCAATCTTGTCCACGATATTCTGCTGGAACTTGAGCGTGCGATCGAGATCGAGCCCACTTACCATCTGGCCCAGCAAATAACCTTCGCCAACAATTCGACTCTTGTACTTCAGCAGGTAACTCGTTTTGGCTTCCTGCAGCTCCTCTTCTGTAATGCCGTTCTCGATCCAGCCCTGAATCTCTTCATTCATGGCAGTCATCGCCTTGTCGGCATTCTGCGGAGCACAAATGGCCATGGCCATTAGCGAAGCACGGTCATCACGCGAAGATGCGTTAAAACTACCGTTGGCACCGTACGACAACCCGCCCTTGTGACGCAATCGAGTCATCAATCTTGAATTGGGATTGCCGCCAAGCACGTAGCTTGCAATCACCATCGCAGGATAACGCTCGTCCTCGTCGCCAATCTCGACGGCGGAACCCAGAGCCACCATCGCCATCTCTTTGTCTGGCGTTTCGATCGTAACGCTATCCTCCGCGACCGTCTTGTAAGGCTTTTCAATGCGTGTGTAGCCAACCGGCGACTTCCACGAACCAAAAGTTTCTTCGATCTTTTTCGTGACCGCTTCTGGATCAAAGTCACCAACGACGGCGACTTCCATGTGCGAAGCTCCGACGAGATTCTTGTAGAGCTCCGAAACTTCGCCGAGCTTCAGGCTCTTGAGCTGCTCCAGCTCTTCCTCAAGAGTCGGCAAATAATGCACACTTTCCTTCGGCCACGGACTCATGCGACGCATGATCGCCATGAAGCCAAGCGTCTGCGGATCGGACATCCCCTGTTCGATCTGATTCACCATTCGCTTCCGAACGATCTCGAACTCCTTCTCGTCGAACGCAGGTTTCTGCATGACTTCGGCAAGCAGGTCGATAGATTCGAGGATATTCTCGCGATCCGACTGGATACTGCCGTTTAACGTCCCCTGCCCCCCGCGGCCACCCGAAACAGAAACCCGCGACTGAAGCGCGTCGATGGCGTTTCGCAATTCTTCGTAACTTTTCTCCGTCGTACCACGCATCAACATCGGAGCAATCATGTCGTCCGCGGTTACCTTGCCCGTAAACGCGGCTTCGTCACCGTAGTGCAACCGGAATGAGGCGCGAGCCGAGTCGCCACGCGTCTCCAACGGGAGGTAGGCGACCTTGATGCCGCATGGAAGCGTCTTGCGAGTAATCCGTGATTCAATAAAGTCGACATCGGGTTTGATTTCTTCCCCCTTGGCGACTTCTTCGCGGCCCTTGTATCCATACACCAACTCATTCACGTCCGGCCGAGTCGGCAAGGTCGAGCGAGCCGGCTCTTTCGTCGGAATGAACATGCCGGCGGTGCGATTCGATTCCATAAAGTAAGTCGCCGCGACTCGCTTCACGTCTTCGGCTTTTACTTTTTCAATGCGATCACGCTGTACGAACAGCAATCGCCAGTCACCTTGCGCGATCGATTCGCTCAAGCGAACACCGATGCGACCGCTATTGGTCATCGCCAGCTTGAAAGCCTTCATCTCACGACCGATGGCCAACTCGACATCTTTCTCCGAAACGCCTTCTTCGCCGACGCTTTCGATCGTTTCCATCATCGTGGCGAGTACCGCCTGCGGTTCGTGGCCTTCAGCGACAGTCGCAGAGAACTGAACAATGCCAGGTTCCGCGAGTGCAAAAGCAAACCCGGAAACGGATGTCGCCATGCCGCTCGCGACCAGCCGCCGGTAAAGCCGACCTGATGGTTGGTGAGTCAAAATCCCCGACACGAGGTCAGCCGCCGGGAAATCCGCGTGAGGTCCAGGCGGAATGTGGTAAATCAATCCGACGACCGGCACATCACCGACTCGCTTGAGCGTCACCATGCGCGGCCCGTCCTGCGCGGGCTCTTCTGTATAAGTCGCTTCGAGCACGCGTTCCGGTTTGGGGATCGAGCCAAAATACTTGTCAATCAAACTCAGAACATTCGCTGTTTCGAATTTGCCAGCGACGACAAGCGTGGCGTTATCCGGTTGGTAGTACTTCTTGTAAAACTTGCGCAGGTTTTCGACAGGAACCCGCTCGATGTCGCTGCGATTACCAATCGTCGACTTACCGTAGTTGTGCCAAAGAAATGCAGTGGACATCATTCTCTCGGACAGTACAGCCGACGGGCTATTCTCGCCTCGCTCGAACTCGTTGCGAACAACCGTCATTTCCTTCGCCAGCTCTTCGCCAGCAATCTTGCTGTTCACCATCCGGTCGGCTTCCATCTGCAACGCGAAGTTCAAATTGTCTTCGGTCGCCGGCAGCGTTTCGTAGTAGTTCGTCCGGTCCAGCCAGGTCGTTCCGTTAAAGTTGGCTCCGTGCTTTTCGAGAGCGCTCCAGATGCTCGGGAACGATGGCGTGCCTTTGAATACCATGTGCTCCAACAGGTGAGCCATGCCAGCTTCGCCGCGCCCTTCGTGACGCGAGCCGACGTGGTACGTGACGTTCACCGTAATGTTCGGTTTCGACTGGTCCTGGAAGAGCAGGATCTTCAGCCCATTCGCCATTTGATATTCAGTGATGCCCTCGACCGTGGTGACTTTCTTGATCCCGCCCGGCAGTGCCTGACCATTCGCACCGCTGCAGAGAACGCTCCCAATAGCGGCGAGCACGAGTAATCCACGTAAGAAGTGACGACCAATCATCCGAAGCTCCAAATGTCAGCTATTAATTTTTCTTATTCAAACCGAGGTCCGCATTGTGGCGGAGCCTCATAGACAGGTCTACGCCCTTCGCCAATGTGACCCGCGAATGATCCGATAATCCGACCAATATGTGTGACGGTGTTGGCGATTTCACCCAGATCGCGGCAGAATAGCCTTTGCAAGTCGCTTGTCAGGGCGACCATCGTCTCGAGCAAGTCGGCGGCACTTAAAAAATGACGAACAATGACTCATCAGAAGCAGGTTCAAATGGCGCCGAAGAGGGGCCGGATGCGCCGGAACCCGCTTCGCAGCCGGCGACGAGACGTCTGTGGCCGAATTCTGACGAGACGGTTGAGCTCATTGCGGAAGTTCAAAACGGAGACGGCGGGGCGAGGAACAATTTGCTCGAGCGGCATCGCGATGCACTGCGTCGCATGATCGACATGCGACTGGACCGGCGGATTCGTGGTCGAGTCGATGCGAGTGACATTGTGCAAGACGTGCTTGTTACGGCTGACCGGCGGCTGAACGACTTTCTCGACAAACCGGACGTGCCATTTTTCATCTGGTTGCGCAAGTTGGCTCAGGATCGGGTCATCGACGCACATCGCAAGCATCGCGCAAGTGCAAAGCGTAGCGTTGACCGGGAACAGGCCTGGACGTTCCAGGTGAACAACGACGAGTCAACGATCCTGCTGGCCAATCAGTTGCGAGATGACGGTATCACGCCAGCGGCGGCTGCGACTCTTGAAGAGTTTCGCAACCATTTTGAAAGGGCTCTCAACAGCATGGACGATACGGATCGCGAGATCATCGTGATGCGTCATTATGAGTTTATGACTAACAAACAAGTCGCCACTGCACTCGAGCTTTCCGAACACGCGGCAAGCATGCGTTATGTTCGCGCGCTTCGAAAGGTAGGAAAATTGTTGAGGAAAGAAGGGTTTGACCAGGATGAAGATTGAAGTGGCAGATGGGCGAGTGTCGAGTTGCGAGTGCCGAGTGTCGAGAAGGGAATAATGAGCAGCTCTCCGCCATCACAAGCTTTGGCAAGAATCCCAACCAACCGCCCCCCGTCACCCGTCACCCGTC
>CALHZT010000370.1 GCA_938040995.1 uncultured Pirellulaceae bacterium
GCGGCTCGGACGGAGCCTCGCCCTCCCCGCCTGGCGGCTGTTACGGCGCCATCGCAGCAATTACCAGCTCGAAGGTATCCACCACACTACGTGGATCCTGCGCGTCATCATCCGTCGCAATGACGTTGATCACCAGGGTGCCAACATCGCCGGCGGCTGGTGTACCGGTGAACGTCCCCGTGGCTGCATCGAAAACCAGCCAATCCGGGAGTATCGTCCGCTCACTAATCGTAATTCGGGCGACGAGATCATCGGGGCCTGGTGCAGCTCCATCAGCAATCTGCCCAGCTGGTGTGGCCGTCAGCTCGAAGTTTTCCAGACCGGGATGCAATTCGACCGTACCATTTTCCTCGGCTCCGATTCCCGCGTTATTGGAGAACGCGGCGCCATCGACATTATTAAGCTCGGTACCCGCATCCCAGATATCCCGCCCGTAAATCTCAATCGTCAGCGGTCCGGCGAACGAGCCATCGGCGTTGAATACCCGATACGCATCAGGATCTTCGTTGCCAACGAAGGCGTCGTTGGATGGAATAACCATCGAAGCAAAACTCAGGAACGGATACGCGGCTGGATTTATCGAATCGAGGGTTCCGACCGCAATCTCACCGGGCTCGATGACAGGGGCACCTCCGAATCCTTCAGGGGCTCCAACGCCACTCACATCCAGACGACCGGCACCGGCGAATTCAGTGCTCAGCAAGGATGCATCGCCGACTTCAGCAAGCAACTCGAGGCCTGGACTGGCTGCGAACCCATCATCGAACAGGTCGAACGATCCGTTATGAAGCCCAAACCAGAACGGAGTCAGTGAGAATCCACCGTCGAGAGCGAGGTTCTCGATCTCGAACATCAGATCACCCGACTGTTCCACTTCCGCAGCGAACGAAATGTTGTCCCCGTCCGGATCAGTAAACGTGCCGGCGGGAATCGTGAACGTAAACTCTTCGCCCTCCGTTGCTGCCTGATTGTCAATCGGCGTCGAGACGACAGGAGCACGATTCGCTGGCTCGACGTCCAGATCAAATTCTGTCGTTACGCTCAAACCATCCGGATCGGTCGCGGTGACTTCAACAGTCGTAGTTCCAACATCATCCGCCGACGGCGTACCAGTAAATTGTCCAGTCGCTGGATCGAAGGATAACCAGGAAGGAAGCGCTGACGATTGATCAATGGTAATCACGGCGACCAGATCACCCGCCCCCGGAGCGCTGCCCGCGGCAATGGTGCCCGCCGGTGTGTCTGTCCCTTCAAAGTTGGACAATCCGACGTGTGTCTGAATCGTTCCATTCTCGTCCGTCGCATCGCCACCAATCGTGGAGAACGGAGCCCCCATCGTATCGTTGACTTCTGTGCCAGCGTCCCAGATATCGGCACCGTAAATCTCAATCGTGACCGGGCCAGCGAACGATCCGTCGTTGTTGAAGATTCGATACGCATCCGGATCTTCATTACCGACAAAGGCATCGTTGGACGGAATGACCATGGACGCGAAGCTCAGGAACCTCTGCAGCGTCGAATCCGTGACATTGAGAACGGCGGTTGCCGTTTCACCCGGCTCGACGACTGGTGCACCGGGGAATCCGTCGGCGTTACCAATTCCACTCATCTGAATTCTACCAGCGGCGGCGAACTCGGTTTCGAGAGTCGAAGCGTCGCCATCTTCTGCGAGCAACTCCACGCCTGCCGAAGCCGCACTGTTGTCATCGAACAGGTCAAACGATCCGTCGTGCAATCCGACCCACAACGGAGTCAGCGAGAATCCGCCGTCCAGCGCGACGTTCTCAAACGAGATCGAAATATTCTCCTGTCCTGTGACAGAAGCGCTGAAGGTCAAGTCGTCACCGTTCGGATCAGAGAATGTATCCGCAGGAATCGTGAAATCGAATGGCAAGTCGGCGGCGGCCGTCTGATCCGGAATCACATTGTCGACAACGGGAGCTACGTTCGGCTCGTCAACTGTCACCGTAAATGTGTCCGTCGTGCTCAAACCTTCCGGATCTGTAGCAGTGACTTCGACTTCGAATGTTCCGACGTCACCGCTGTCCGGCGTGCCACTGAATTCACCAGTCGCCGGATCGAACGTCAGCCAGTCCGGCAGTGAGGGTGCCTGATTGATCGTAATTCTTGCGACGGGTGCGCCAGCACCCGGAGCCGCACCAATAGCGATCGTTCCGGCTGGCGTGTCACTCCCTTCGAAGTTCGAAAGACCGGCATGCGTCTGCACGGTTCCGTTTTCGTCCGTTGCGTCGCCGCCAATCGTCGAAAATGGAGCGCCTAACGTATCGTTGACTTCTGTGCCGGCATCCCAGATATCGGCGCCGAACAACTCAATGGTGACTGGCCCGGCAAACGTTCCATCATCGTTGTACAACCGGTAACCTTCCGGATCTTCGTTCCCCAGGAACGCGTCGTTCGATGGAATCACCATGGAAGCGAAACTGAGGAACGGATACGCAGCCGGATTTATCACGTCGATTGTCGTCATCGCGACTTCGCCCGGTTCGATGACCGGAGCGCCCGGAAATCCGTCCGCGTTTCCAATGCCGCTCACCTGAATGCGTCCAGCCGCATCAAACTCCGCGACAAGCTCCGAAGCATCGCCATCTTCGGCGAGCAATTCCAACCCCGGCGAAGCGGCTGATCCAACGTTGAACAGATCAAACGATCCATTGTGCAGGCCCAGCCAGAATGGAGTCAGCGAGAATCCACCGTCCATCGCGAGATTCTCAATCGAGACCTGAAGATCCCGCTGCTCGTTCACCTGGGCAGAGAACGTCAGGTCTCCCATCTCTGGATCGGAAAACGTATCGGCAGGTAGCGTGTAGCTGAATGGAACGTCCGATGTTGCCAACTGGTCTGGAATCGCATTGTCGACGACGGGAACCTGATTCGAAATCAACTCGCCATCCGCAACGTTTTGGTCATTCGCGTCACCATCTGCAACAAAGAACAAATCGGTATCCGCGCCGCCGGCCAAATCATCGACTTGCCCATCGCCACTCACGGCTCCGTCGGAACTGTCGCCAGCACTTCCATTCACCAGATTGGCCGCAGCGAGCGCCGCGACGCGATCTTCGTAGGTATCGGCGTTGGTCCAGATGCTTCGCAATGAGGCCAGCTGTGCCGGCGTTCCATCAAAGTCAGTAAAGCCGCCGATCACGACATCTTCGCCGCCTTCGCCATTTAACTCATCAACGCCATTGCCACCGATCAGAATGTCTCGCCCGTCACCACCAAAGACCGTATCGTCGTCGTCACCTGCAACAATAACGTCGGCTCCGAGACCACCGACGATCGTATCCATCCCTTCGCGACCGAAGAGTAAATCGTCGCCTTCGTTTCCGCTCATCAGGTCGTTGCCGGCACCACCAGTCAGTGCGTCATTGCCCGCCGCACCGATTAGTTCATCCGTACCGGCTCCACCAAACAGCTCGTCCGCATCATCTCCGCCGTTTAGTTCATCGTCGCCGTCGTCTCCGAACAGTCGATCGCTGCCCGCCTGACCTTGCAGATTGTCGGCACCGACTCCACCAACCAGCGTATCATTGCCGTCACCCGCGAGAATCTCGTCCTGGCCGGCTCCTCCCAGCAACGTGTCATCACCGGCGTCGCCAAGTATCGTATCGTCACCGCCGTCACCGGTAATCACGTCGTCTTCGCTTCCACCGACGAGCGAGTCGTTACCGCCGCCGCCCGCAATCATGTCGGCTCCAGCGCCACCCGACACGGTATCAATCCCGTCTCCGGCGAGGATATTGTCGTCGCCACCGTTTCCATCAATTCGGTCATCGCCCAGTTGACCAAAAATCGTATCGTCGCCTTCGCCACCCGTCGCAATGTCGTTACCCTGGCCGCTGATGATTGTGTCGTTGCCAACATTTCCCATCAGCGTGTCGTTGCCGTCGATACCGTGCAGCACATCGTCGCCGTTTCCGCCGAGCACCATGTCGTCACCGGCGGCAGCCAGAATGATATCGTCGCCATCGCTACCGGAAAGCGAATCATTGCCGGCTCCACCAAAAATCGTGTCCGCATCGGGACCACCGTTGATGATGTCATCGCCGTCTTCACCGAACGCACGATTCGGCCCCGCACCCAACGTGATCACGTCGTCGCCGGCCCCACCGAATACAAAGTCTGTCGCGCCAGCACCACTGCTCAAGCGGTCGGCGCCTGCCAGCCCGTAGACGATATCGGTTCCATCGCCACCGTTGACGATGTCATCGCCCTGACTGCCGAAGAGCAAGTCATCGCCGCCATCGCCGTTGATCAACACGTCGAGATCAGTCAGCGATGTGGTCACCACCCTGTCGTCACCGCTGCCAGCCGAAATGTCGACCGCAGTGATATCACTTTTCGCAAACACCAAAGGTTCCGCCAAAAAATCAGCAGACACGAAGATGTCGTCCAGTGACTGGGCAACGATAATCACGTTGTCATTTTGATCGCCACAAATATTCAGAGTCCCGTTGTCGAGCGAAACCGTTCCGGGCGAAGCCGAAAGCACGCAACGAATCTCCAGTGACTCGAGCCCAAGTTGGCTGGCGCTCTTCCGTTGCCTGGTGTTTCTGTTGCGGTTGTTGAGAGATGTCTTCTTGCGAAGTCGTTTTTTGGGCATGGATGTTCCTCTTCGTGGGGCTAACCGTTTAACAAGTGACGCTGTTTGGGTCGACGCCATGGCTCGAGCTATCAGCGCAATGAGTGGCCACGACTGATCCGTTAGATTGACTCGCTGATTTGCGTCACTGATAAGTGCATGCTCTTTCGAGCTTGCGTGACAAGAACATCCGTGCACGAGCATCAACCAGACAGCTGATCTTCCAGCCTAATCTCGGACCGACTCCACGTCTGTTTCGAGATATACGAAAACCACTCAACTTTGAGTGGACAAGATTCATCTCACCAATTCAACCCGTCAGTGGAGGGGAATTCGGTTCCGTTGTTCAGACTCTGCGAGAATGTCCGGTTTGGGGCAATCAAACCGATTGTGTTGGTCAGAGCCGTCGAATCAGTAAGGGAACCCTGAACCTTGGCGCGATCTCGTAGCGATGACCAACAATGGGTACCATGCTCCTCGCCCTGTGGGCGTGGATATGTCCAATGACTAAAGATCGTTCGATCAATTAGTGTCAAATTTCCGCTCATGACGACTCAATTGACGGCCTTTCGCGCCTATGGCCGTCTTCCCCGCGAACGCGGGGACCCACTCGAAACGTGTTGACGCTCAATGTCTTTCCCTGCATCAAAAAGCCAATCCGATGCAATGGATTCCCGCCTGCGCGGGAAAGACGGAGAAAGATCAGGCAGTAATTGATCGAACGATCCCAAGTCGATCATTCAGCGTGAGTAATGTCTGTAAGAACAGATGGCTGCTCCTGAGGGCAGGGAGCGCGGCACGCCGGCTGGCGACACACTCAAAGCACGCACTCCAGCCGGGCAAACCGTGCTCCACCACGACTTTCACCTGCATTTGTGCCATAAACCAAAGCCCACCCCCCCCATTCGTTCGCACATGTGTGTCGAATGGCGTATCCCACCGCGTCAATTGAGGTCCGGTTCTGCAGGCTACTTTGTTATCAAAAAACCCTGCAAATGTAGCGTTTGATTGACAGTTTCCAGATGCCGTCATTACACTAAAACAATGCGAGGGAACGGGTTACATCCCTCATTCGCCAGCTATCCCCGCGGCATCCAATCGTCGCAGTCGCCTTCCATTGCCGTCCCTTCGGTATTGGTACAGGTTCACAGGTAACGGCGACGGGACTCCAAAGCGGAACGCAGGACTGAGGTACACATGGCGGCTGGACACGTCTGGGGCATCGACATTGGGCAATGCGGCCTGAAAGCGCTCCGTGGAACATTCACTGGCGACGGAGTCACCGTCGACTCGTTCGACTACATCGAGTATCCACAGATTCTGGGGCAGGCGGACGCCAATCCCGAAGAACTCATCCGCGAAGCCCTCAAGACGTTCCTTTCAAGAAACAACGTGCGCGGTGACAAAGTCGCCCTGTCACTTCCCGGTAGCGCCGGACTGGCGAGGTTCATCAAGCTGCCGCCCGTCGACGCCAAACAACTCCCGAACCTTGTCGGGTTCGAAGCCAAGCAGCAGATCCCGTTCGCGCTCGAAGACGTCGTCTGGGACTACCAGCGAATTCCGGGCACGCGAGGCACTGCCGATTTCATTGCACCCGAAGACGACGATGATGATGACGATGACGACGAAATAGATCTGGACGATGACGACGACGTGCCGATGGAAACGGAAGTCGGCCTGTTCGCGATTAAGCGGGACCAGGTGCTGCGATCGATTCGTCCACTGATGGACGCAGAAGTCGAACTGGACTACATCCAGCTGGCTCCGATCGCGGCTTACAACGCGATGGCATTTGACCAGATCCGTTGTGATGAAGGTCTTGATTCTGAAAAAGCCGACAAATGGATCGCCGTCCTTTCGATGGGCACCGAGTCAACAGACCTGGTGATCACCAATGGATTTCGACTATGGCAACGAAGTGTACCGATTGGCGGAAGTCACTTTACTCGCCAGCTTACGACTGACCTCAAGCTGACGTTTGCCAAAGCCGAACACGTTAAGCGAAACGCTCGTGAAGCCAAGGACGCCAAGCAGATCTTCAAGGCCATGCGTCCGATCTTCAACGACCTTGCAACGGAGATTCAGCGCAGCGTTGGCTACTTTGGCAGCCTCGAACGCTCCGCCGACATTGAGAAAACCATCTTGCTGGGCAACGCGGCCAAGCTACCGGGCCTGTCCCAGTTCCTTGAGAAGAATCTTGGCATGGACGCTGTGCGTCTTGACGAGTACGCACGACTATCCGGTCCAGCCACCGATGACGCGGCTTACAATGACAACTCGCTCGCGTTCGGCGTCTGCTACGGCCTGATCCTTCAGGGACTTGGCAAAGGGCAGATGAACACGAACCTGGTTCCGCCAGAGCTCATTCGTGCCCGACTGATTCGTCGCAAAAAACCATGGGCTGCCGCCATTGCCGCCTCGTTGCTGCTGGCCTGCGCATTCAACTTCTTCTTCAAATACCGGGCTTGGGATACCGTCAAACCGGACCGTGTCGTTCAAAACACCAGCTGGGAGCAAGCCGCATCGAAGGTATCGACCGTCACCGGCAAAGAGAGCAGATACGCGAGCGAAGACAGCGCCAAAGTTGAAACGTTGGAAACGATGAACCAACTCGGCGAAGCGATTGTTGGTATGGACGATGGTCGCAAACTCTGGCTGGAATTGCTCAAGACGATTACCGAGAGCCTGCCCTACGATGCGTCGCGTCCAGCCGGCCAACTGCTGTCAATCAAGGAATACCCATTCGAGAAACGTAAAGAGATCTATATCGATTCGATCGAGTCGCAATTTTACGCAGACCTCACTACGTGGAATACCGAAGGCGTCACCGAAAAGTATGGCGAGTTCCTGAAAGAGCGTCAGGCGGACCTGATCGCTGAACGGGAAGAGGAACAAGCCGCTCAAGCAAAAGCAAACGGCGACCAACCCGAGGGTGAGGACGAAGACGGCGAGGACGCCGAGAACGCCGACGAATCGGAACTCGATTTGCCTGAACCAGAGCCTGCGGAGATTCCCGCGATACCGGGTTGGGTCATTGAGATTCAGGGACACCATTTTCAGACGCAAGGGCGGATGAAGAACGGTCGCTACATTCGCAAAACACTTTTGGAAAAACTGGAGAACGGCACAATCACGGTACCGGGCCCCGATGGCAAAGCACTCACGTTCACATCCAAAGAGATGGGAATTATGTCGCCGGTGATTGTCAAAGGCGCAATTGATTACACCTACCAGGTCCCCAATCCCGATTACGAGCCACCGGAACGTGGACAAGCGGAACCAAAAACACCGGGCTCTGCCAATCCGTTTCAGCCAATAACTCCACCAGCAGACGCAGCGGCCAACAACGACCCGGATAATCCTCGTCAATTCAATCCGGAGCGGTACAAGTTCACGGTCCAGTTCGCATGGACGCAGCAAAAGCTTCGTGAGCGAATTAAAGCACAAGAAAAAGCCAAGGCGGAAGCCGCAGCCGAAGAGGAGCTCTAAACATGGACAAGCTTCGCGATTTTTTCCGAGCCGTAAAGCGGATTCACTTCTGGCTGATTTGTGGACTCGCGACGATTCTGTCGCTTGCCTTCTGGTTCCTCTCCGTCAACGACCTGACGAAGAAAACCCAGACCGAGAAAGCGAAGATCGAAGGTCTGTTTTCGCAGGTGGACGGTGTTAACCGCAAGCCACTCGTGGCAAACACCAAAGTCGCCGCAGAGATGGACAAAGTCATTCTCCAGCGGCAGCAAGAGATCAAGTCCGCGTGGGAAGAGAAATACAATCAACAGAACAGCCCTGAGATCGGTATCCTGACGTGGCCGGATGAACTTGGGAAACGTTTCGTCGACAAGATCGGCTGGCTACGCCCCATTGAGAAGTATGATTTCCCGCTGCCAGAAAAGATCGACGATCGTAATGTCGAACTGCGATTGAATGAACGCGAAGACTATCGCGACTATATCAAGGCCGAACTCCCGCGACTCGCTGCATCGATTGGCGCCCCGTGGCAGCTGGGTCGCCAGCGCACAACCGATCCCGGTCGACCAGCCCCGACCACCGTAACCAATCAGTCCGTTGTCGAGTGGAGCCCACAAAACCAGCAGGAAATTCTGGCAACCCATTTCCCATGGACCGGAGGCGGTGCCACCAATTCACCTCGAGGGAATGTGGTTGAAACCGAGCCGCCTGACACCATGCAGATCATCTACGCCCAGGAAGACCTCTGGATCCTCCGCGCGCTGATGAAAGTCGTTGCCGATACCAATGACGGTGCGAAGACCCGATTCAATGCCGCCGTCAAGAAAATCGATTCGATCAGCATTGGCCAATCTGCGATTATCAACTGGGAAAAAGCGAAACGGTTGTCCGAAGTACTGACAAAGGCGGATGAGGAAGACCGCAAAACGAAAGGCGGTGGATTTGGCGCCGGTCGCGAAGGCGGTTACGGAGCTGACGGCGGATACGGAGCTGACGGCGGTCGCGGCGGGTACAGCAACCCCGACGGAGGAGGCGGGTATGGCGCCGATGGCGGATATGGCGCCGAGGGTGGCGAGCTTGCTTTGCCGCATCCTGCTGAAGGGCGCTACGTCGACAGCAACTACGCACCACTTTCTGCCGAAAAGCTTAAGGAAGTCATGCAGGCGGAAACGACCAGCCCCGAAGATGCCTACATCCGCGTTGCCAAACGAGTTCCCGTTCGAATGCGCGTCTCGATTGACCAGAAGAAGCTTCCGCAGCTACTTATCGCCTGTGCCAATTCCGAACTGACCGTAGAGGTTCGAGAAGTGCGACTGAATCCAACGGATACACCAGGTGGCATTGGCGGTGGATTCGGCAGTCGACGTGGCAGCAGCGGCTATGGAGCCGACGGCGGATACGGTGCCGAAGGTGGTTACGGTGCCGACGCTGGACCAGGGCGCGAATTCGGCGGTCGAAATCGAGGCGGCCTGGGCGGTCTGACGGCAGAATCCAACGGGTTCCCATTTGATGTCACAGCCGAGATCTACGGAATCGTTTATATCTACAACCCTGTCGATAACCAGACGCTGGGTATCGAGGAAGGTGGCGACGAAGTATCAGCCGACGAAGTAACAACCAAACCGCGAACAACAACCAACAGCTAGACAGGCCTGAAACACAGTACGGATAAGAGCCCCACCCTCTCATTTGACAGGTCGTGACCATGAACAACTCACCAGCCAACACTGCGATGCCAGCCACGGCAATCCGCAACACGATGACTCTCCTCGCGGCGTTCGCGTGCGTGACCATCGCGACGGCGACCTGCGTTGCCCAGCAGCCGGACTATTCGCACCAACGGCCAGATTCGGTCAAACAACAGGACATCCCCACACGCTATGTGGACCAACACGGCCAACCATTGACTTACCAGCGACTTCACCGGTTGTTGAACGATCAGGAGCGAACCAAAGACGACTTGCCGCTTTGCATCACCAAGCGGGTGCCGGTTTACATGAAGGTTGCCATCGACCAGCGACACATTAGCGATCTTCTCAAATCGTGTGCTGATTCCAGTCCAACGCTGGAAATTCGTGACTTACGGATCAGCCAGCCAGAGAAACGTGAATTCCAATACCAGACAAACGTCGAAATTTTCGGCGTCCTACACATATTTAACCCCGTTGACGAAGATCTTCTTAGAATGAAGCCTGTCGAAACGGCGAAGGTCATTACGGATAGAGAGCGCGGGTAAGAGGATATTGCCATGAAAAAACTGTTTGGCGACGCCGGATTCAAGGGGTTCATCATCGAACACGTCGAGAAGCTGCTTCTCGGTTTGGTGGTCCTGCTTGCCGCATTTCTCATCTGGTCCGGATTTAGCAAAAGCGGAACGGACAGCATTGCTGCCGCAAAGACGCCGGCGAAACTCGCAGCCAATGTCAATCAGGCGGACCAGCACCTCGAACAGTTCACGTGGAACGACTTTAAAGACTTGCCCGAGCGAAGCGCGAAAGAAGGATACAAGGAACGCGCCAGCGAAGCTCAGCAAAAGATCGAAGTCGCGAAATACACGTCGCCGGCATTGCTAAAGCCTCCTTACCAGCCGCCACGGCAAATGCGAATGGATCCGGAACTCTATGCGGTTACCAACCTTCAGGTCACAACGCATTTTTCGTCGGTCGAAAAACCGATTGCCCGCGATGCAGAAAGAGACGTTCTGTCCGAGGACGGACCCGGCGGAGGTTATGGCTCGCGCGACGGTGCGAGGAATGACGCGGACGACAATCCCAATGAGCGACCGATTCCACAGAGCTATGGCGGAAGCGAACGAGGCTCTCGTCGTGGCGGATACGGCGGTGGCGCCGGTGGAGAGACCAAAGGCGTTTTCTTCGTGTCCGTGACCGGGCTGATTCCTTACCGTCAGCAACTGGAAGAATACAATCGCTGCTTCCTGAATTCGGCTGGCTACAACCCGCAACGTGATACGCCGAACTATCTCGACTATCGACTGTATCGGGCGGAAGTAATCCCGGGCAGAAAGCCTGTTTTCAAAGCAGTTGCTGCCAAGATTACGGCGCAGAACACGGTAAAAAACTGGGGCACCCTCGCACGCTCCGGAGGAGCACGTGGCGGCGTTGGAACTCTGGTGGATCCAGCCGCAAAAAATGCACTCACCATGCCGATCCTCTCGTTCAACCTCGAACCAGATCAGCTCGACAACTTGATGCGTCACTCAACGATCGAAAAATTCACGCCACCGGAACGAGGTCGCTACGGTGACCGCCGCGGAACGGAAGACGAACCCGATGGCGACGAAGAAGACGACGCAGGCGATGAGGAAGAGGAAGACCAGTTCCTTGACGCCGGACCCGGTGGTGCCGGTGGACGACCCGACGGTGGATACAGCCGTGACGGCGGCGGATACGGAGCCGATGGTGGCTATGGAGCTGACGGTGGGTACGGTGCCGATGGTGGTTATGGTGCTGATGGCGGCTACGGCGCCGATGGTGGCTATGGCGGATTTGATGAAGGCGGGTACGGAGCCGACGGCGGCGGTGGCTATGGTGCCGACGGTGGATATGGCCGAGACGGTGGAGCCCGTGGTGGTGTCCGACAGACATTTAACCCGGAAGACGCTCCAGAGTTTCAGATGTTCCGCTACATCGACTTGGACGTCATACCAGGCAGAACCTACCAGTACAAAGTCGTTCTGTGGATGGAAGATCCTAACGATCCCGATCAACGAGGCAGCCTGCCTCCACGTCCAAAATCGCTCGATCCAGAAGTCCGAAAACGCGTCTTTGCCAAGAATAGCGAAAAGGCAATCGCCAAGCTTAAGCGGAAAGACGAGTCCGTCGCAAACTTCTACTATCGCATGACGGAAGCGTCTGAACCCAGCGAACCGATCAAGGTGACTTACGGGCGACGCATCATTCTCGGCACCGCAACAGCCCCCAAGACCAAGAAAGGCGGGTTCCTCAAGGCAACGGATGAACCAAAAGCGGAGATGATGGCCCTCGAGTTTGACAAGGAAAACGCCACCAACGTCCCCGGCACATTCACTGCATACCGGGGCACGCTCGGGAATCTGAAAAAAGAAGTCGAGATTCCATACTGGAGCGAACAGGTGCTTCGCAAGTACATCCCCGACGGCGAGGACGCCCCTCAGCCTTACACGTTCCGCACGAACATGGCTTTGCTGGATATCGATGGTGGGCGGGAACTTGGCTTGGGCGAACTTCGTGAAGTCGCCGAGGTGCTCGTCTGGAAAGATGGAAAGATGTCCGTCATGTCTGAACTGGACACCGAGGAAGAGATCAAAAAGTTCACGTTCCCCGATGAAGAAGAGGGGCGCGGTCGCGGAAACGAAGGCGAGGGTTTAGATGGCGATGGTGGTCGTGGGCGAGGCCGAGGTCGAGACCGTGGCGGTCGTGGAGGCCGAGGCGGCGACGGCGGTTACGGTGACGGCGGCGGTTACGGTGATGGCAACGACGGTCGAGGCGGAAGAGGAGACCGTGGTGGCCGTGGTGGCCGAGACCGTGGTGGACGAGGAAGAGGCCGCGAATAGGTAAGGATCGTTCGAGAAATTATTGCCTGATCTTCCTCCGT
>CALHZT010000371.1 GCA_938040995.1 uncultured Pirellulaceae bacterium
AAAAGGCCCCGCTTACGCGGGGCCTTTTTCTGTTTTCGTTATTGGGCTCGTAGTGTGCTACGAGCAGCCCATGCTCTGGCCACAGTTGTGACAGAGGTAGCAGTTGCCGTTGCGAACGCAAATCGACCCACAACTGTCACAGCTGGGCGCGTCGATCTGGAACTTCGAGAACTCTTCATTCAGTCGATTGAGAGATTCTTTCCTCGAACCATTTGTGGAGCCATTTGCGGAACCATTCTTCGAGCCGTTCAAAGATCCATGCGAACCATTTTTGCTCGCACCATTCTTGCTGGCGCCGTTCTTCGAAGGAGCCGCTGGCTCTTTCGTTTCGACAGCATAGCCCGACTTGCTTTCCTGAATCGCGGAACTTTCATCGTTCGATTCTGGCTGGTACGCATTCTGCGATTCCAGATAGCCGTCGATAAACTGGATGCCCAACCAACGGAAGATGTAATCCACGACACTGCGAGCATTGCGAATCTGCTTGTTCGTCGTGAAGCCCGATGGCTCGAAGTGAGCGTACGAGAACTTGCGAACCAGTTCCGAAAGCGGCACACCGTATTGAAGACTCATCGAGATCGCGGTGCCAAAGGCATCCATCAACCCGCCAACGGTGCTGCCTTCCTTCGCCATCGTGATGAAGACTTCTCCCGGCTGGCCATCGTCATAGAGACCAACCGTGATGTATCCCTCGTGACCCTGAATGCTGAACTTGTGAGTCAACGACTGGCGAGTATCCGGCAATCGACGACGCGAAGGACGACCTTCGCTGTCCGCGCTGGTTTCGTCTTCGTCCAGCGATGTCGCCAGTGGCTGGCTACCTTTTGAACCATCACGATAGATCGCGAGGGCTTTCAGGCCCAGCTCCCAACCCCAACGGTAGGCGTCGGCAATATCGTCCGGAGTCACATCGGCTGGCATGTTGACGGTTTTCGAAATCGCACCCGACAGGAACGGCTGGGCCGCTGCCATCATCGACACGTGAGCTCGCCACTCAATGCTTCGCTCACCATTTGCAGGCCGGAACGCACAGTCGAACACACCGACATGCTCATCGCGAAGTGCTGGTGCGCCTTCGATCGTGTCATGCTCATCAATGTGTTCCGCAATCGAAGCGATTTCACTTTCGTCGTAACCCATCGCTTCGAGTGCGAGGGGTACGGTCTGGTTGACGATCTTCAGCATGCCGCCACCGGCGAGATGCTTGTACTTCACGATGGCGATATCAGGTTCGATGCCCGTCGTATCACAATCCATCATGAAGCTGATGGTGCCCGTTGGTGCGAGTACGGTGGATTGCGCGTTGCGGAATCCATTTTCTTCGCCGGCTTCGAGAACTTCGTCCCAAACCTTTCGAGCCGCATCCTGGAGATAGTCAGGTCCGGCTTCGTCAATTTCTTCCACGGCATCACGATGCATGTTCATGACTTTCATGAATGGCTCTTCGTTGTCCGCGTAGCCTTCGAACGTGCCAACGGCAGCAGCAAGCTCGGCACTTGTGCGGCAGGCAGTACCGTGAAGGATCGCGGTCAGCGAACCGCAAAGCCCACGAGCTGCGTCCGAGTCGTAACCATGCCCGGAAGACATGGCGAGACTGCCAAGGTTCGAGTAACCAAGTCCAAGTGGACGGTACTGGTGGCTGTTCAGTGCGATGCGATCCGTTGGATAGCTCGCGTGATCAACAAGAATTTCCTGAGCGATGAAGAACAGTCGGCAGGCGTTCTGGAATCCCTTGACGTCGAACTCACCATCCGGTTGGCGGTATTTCATCAGGTTGATACTGGCGAGGTTACAAGCCGTATCGTCGAGGAACATGTATTCCGAGCACGGGTTACTCGCATTGATGCGTCCCGAGTTCGGGCACGTGTGCCACTCATTGATCGTCGTGTCGTACTGAATGCCGGGATCGCCGCATTCCCATGCACATTCGGCCATCCGGTTGAGTAGCTCGGGGGCCTGATAGACCGGACCATCGCCTTCACTGGAAATGTAGCGGGTCTGCCATTCGGCGTTGTTATCGACGGCTTGCATGAACTCGTCCGTCACGCGAACCGAAAGATTTGCGTTCTGGAAAAGGATCGAGCTGTATGCTTCGCCATTAAAGTTGGCTTCGTAGCCACCTTTGGAGATCAGGCACAATGCCTTTTCTTCTTCTTTGTGCTTGCACTCGATGAACTCAAGAATATCCGGATGCCAGACTTTGAGTGATTGCATCTTGGCAGCACGACGAGTCTTGCCACCCGATTTCACGACGGCAGCGATCTGGTCGTAAACTCGCATGAACGAAAGTGGGCCAGAAGGAATTCCACCACCCGAGAGCTTTTCACGCTTCGAACGAATCGTGGAAAGGTCGGTGCCCGTTCCCGATCCAAACTTGAACAACATGGCTTCGCTAGTCGCCAGTCGCATGATGTCTTCCATGTTGTCATCCACGCTCTGGATGAAACATGCGGACGCCTGCGGATACTCGTACGGATTCTCTGGTTGCAAGATCGTGTCGGTTTCTGCGTCCCAACACCAGTTACATTTGGCTCCGCTAACATCGTACTGCTGGTAGAGGCCAACGTTGAACCAGACCGGCGAGTTGAACGCACCGTGCTGATGCAGGCACAACCAGGTCAATTCGCGATAGAAGTTCTCGCCGTCTTTCTTACTGGCGAAATAGCCGTCCTCGATCCCCCAATCGGCAATCGCGCGAGTCACGCGGTGAATGATCTGGCGAACACTGGTCTCTCGCTCTTCCGTGTCGACTTCGCCGTAGAAGTACTTGCTGACAACAACGTTGGTCGCGAGCTGACTCCAGAAAGACGGAATCTCGCAATCGTTCTGCTCGAAGAGTAGACCGCCAGTTTCGTCCTTGATCGATGCTGTCCGGAGCTCCCACTCGACCGTATCAAACGGATCGGCGACGTCAGTCGGACAGAAATGTGGCTTTACCTTCAGACCATTGCCGTCGCCATTCTTTCGACCGCTGGACTGCTTCAACTTCTTCTTCCCACCCTTTTTCAATGAGCCAGACTCATTGCGTGACTGACGGCGACCTGCTTGAACTGTTGCCACAAGAAACCTCCTGTTGTGCGATATCTTCGAACCCACTTCGTGCGGGCGCAGCCGGAGTTTCTGCCGGCTATTTTATGATTGGCTGACAAACCCCTCGAACGAGGGGATAAATGTCTAGATACACCCTACATATTGTATCTTCGGCCAGCGAAGACACAACATTTGGTGCAATTCGACGATTGTAAAGAGATCACTTCTGGCGTCAAGAACTATCCGAGAATCGCACGTAACACCGTAATTCGTTTAGGTTTAAGGGTGTACCCTACGACCTGAACCACCAAGCATAACACTGCTAGCAATCGCACTCAAGATCAGACAGCGTCATGGTTTAGTGAAATATCTGGACTGAATAAAGAGAATCCGCCGCTCCGACCGTGAGCGAAGAATTTATTCCAATTTCACCACCTAATCGAGAGTAGACACTTGGATAGTAGAGGTAAAAAATTTGCAGCGACTCGCAAATGTCTCTTTCGAATTCACAGTTTCGACATCAGCTGGACGAATGTGTCATATCGTTGCGTTAGCTGGTCTTTTGATTCGCTCGGTTGAAAATTACCGGCACGCGGAACATCCCAATCGCCACAAAGCCCCTGAACCTCCGCGACTAATGAGGCAACTCCCTTTGAGGTCGCTTCAGGTACATCAGATCGACTGACTTTGCACCCTGTTAACGAGGCGAGGGACTGACACACCCCGTCGCTCTTCGCCAGCCCTCCAGAAACCCCTATCCATCCAACTTCCAATCCGGAAGACCGCATGGTGTCGAGGTTCAACCGCACTAGAAACAAGATGCTTTCCACAACGGCTGCCATCGCAATGTTTGGATCGGGTTGAATCTCCGTCCCCGACTGATCTACCCAAGTCGCCGATCTCCCCGTTTTCCACAATGGCGACCCAACTCCGCCAACGGTATTCAGAAACAACGGCATCTCGTCGCTCTCGATCACTTCCGCCGCTCTGGCGAGCCACTCGTCGACTGGTGGCGGTCCATCTGTCGAGATCCCCAGTTCCTTCATGGCCCACGCAATTGCGGCTCCTGCGCCGTTGACGGTGCCCTCAAGGACAAACGCGATGTCTCTGTCCGTGCTTTTGGCAACACTGCAGAGAAGCCCTTCTGGCCGCAACTTGCCGGCTGTCGATAGTGGCCACTCGGCCAGCACGAAACCGCCGGTTCCCAAGTTCACCTGGACACGCTGCGATTCGGTAGATGTTCGGCCTTCACCGCCACGAAACCCATAAAAGGCGGCGGTCTGGTCCCCTTGTGAAACAACGAGCGGGACGGATTCCAGCTCGCCAAGCTTCCAGCTCCTAACGTGCACCGGAGCTAGATCGCCGATTAACGGATTCAATGTGCCAATGCGATGCGACGTTGGAACGATTTGTGGCAAGACGACTTTGCACTCCGGCTGGATCCCGAATTTCTCCAGCAACCAGTCATCCCAGTCCAGCGTCTCCAGCCGCATGAGTTGCGTCCGCCCGGCATTCGCATGATCAACGACTGTCGGCCCTCTGGCGACAAGATGATGAACCAGAAAGGTCACAAGCGGCGCGACGCACAATTCATCCGGGCCGTCCTGCTTGAGCAATGCCCGAACCCTCGGCGACTGAGTCAACAACCACTCAATCTTCGAAGCACCATAATGAGGCGTTAGCGGCAAGCCCGTTCGAACATGAACTTCTCTCGCATCCTCGCTGGTCATCTTTTCGATCACCGATCGCTGCCGAGTATCTTGCCAACTGAGAACGGGACTCAACGGCGAGCCATCACGGCGACGAAACGCGACAAC
>CALHZT010000372.1 GCA_938040995.1 uncultured Pirellulaceae bacterium
ATTCGCTTCGGCCGCAGTAATTGTTAGTGGCTCCGGCTCTGGTCGATCCAGATCATCATGACCGTGACCATCGTCAGCGGTGTGACTACCTTCGTCCAACGCCAAGGCACCAGTCGCAGCACCACCTTCAGCCATCGTCGCGGTAGCACCTTCGGTCATCGCCAAGGCACCAGTCGCAGCACCACCTTCAGCCATCGTCGCAGTAGCACCTTCGTCCATCGTCAAGGCTTTACCTTCGGCCATCTCCATGGCACTGCCAGCTTCGTGCGACGCCAACATGATTCGAGGCTCAAGTGCTTGTTGGGAATTTTCAGCTAAGCGGTTACGTTTCAACGACTTCATTGTGGAATCTCCTGAAACTTCAAGCAAAATTTGTGAAAAAAACGGCAACGTGAAAAATAGTGCTGTTGTATGTTTGCGTACGAAAATCCGGATCGCACGAAAGATAGCATGTGTATGTTTCCTAACAAGCATGGGCTACCCATTTTTCCATCCGGTAACAATTCACGCTTTGGTTGATCTCACAAATCTTGAACGATTTTGAGTAGCCGAAGTCGGAAAACGTCGGGGAACTTAGGGAGATGGAGCGACCCCGAACTCTTGCAAATCCGGCTTTCAAAACCTGTAATCCCAGGTCCACTGAATCTTGCTTTTTACTTCGTTCTCGTGGACTCGCTGACGAACGGTGTGCCACTTGTTGTGCTTGATGGTGGACAGATCTCCATCGGAATCGAGAAATTTTCTTTGTCCACGTCCTTGCCGTGCCCAAAGGCGGTACCAGGTGATACTACAAACACAGCATGAAAAAAAAATCACGGGCTCGCAGGCCATTCGCAGTTACAGCCACCACTGGATCCCCGCCTGCGAGGGGAAGCCGCGACCGTTGGCCGACAGAACCAAATCGCAGCTTCGCTACTTCAACGCAGGAAATCCAGGCAGACTCTCTCTACTCTTTCCCTGGCACTTTCAAACCCATCTCGCCAAGCAGGAATTTCATGTCTTCCCAAACTTTCTTCTTCGCGTCAGGCTCCCGCAACAAATACGCCGGATGATAAGTCGCCAGGACTTTCTTTCCGTTCCAGTCATGAAGTTTGCCGCGCAGCCGGCCAATCGAAATCGTGGTGTCGAGCAAATTCTGAGCCGCCACGGAACCAAGGCAGCAAATAAACTCCGGCTGGATAATGTCCAGCTGACGTTCAAAGAATGAACGGCAGTTTGCGACTTCGCCCGCTAGCGGGTTTCTGTTGTTCGGCGGCCGGCATTTGAGAATGTTTAGAATGTAAACATCTTCACGCCGCAGCCCCATCGCCTGAATGATTCTCGTCAGCAACTGCCCTGCCTTGCCCACAAATGGTTCGCCCAGTCGATCCTCGTCGGCTCCCGGCGCTTCGCCCAGAAAACACAGTCGTGCGTTCGGATCGCCGACTCCGAATACCGTCTGGGTTCGCGCGGAACAAAGTTCTTCACAAGCCGTGCAACCGGCGACTTCTTCCGCAAGGACTTCCAAACCTTCAGAACGGTTCGAACCGGTGAGAACCTGCGTGTGCTGCCGGGTTGCCTCAATTGCTGAAGCGGCTTGAATGGCCGGAGTTGCCTGAGCTGGTTGCGGTTCCGTTGCCTCGGCGGCTGGGGAGGCAACCTGTGATACCGCCATGGCGGCTGGCAACTGCCGGACACCCGACTGGTGAAGACTACGCAGCAACTGCATGGCTGCGGCGCGGGTACGTTCTGCGGATTCAGATTCTTCAGGGTTCATCGACGTCGGACCGGTTGTGAGTGTGGTTTGCGGGCTGGTCGCCAGTTATAAGTTGGCGTGAGCTGGTGAGCTGAATAGCCGGGATGCGAACCCGGAAACCCTCAAACTTTGAAATATAAACCCGTACATCCGCGGCTCCCACCACCCACAGAACTGTCGGCGGACGCTTTCGTCGAGTATTCTGGAGTGCTCGGGCGAAATGACGGATTCACGAAATCGCTCCGGGACCGAACCATTCACCCCGGTCCCGTGTCGGCAAGGGACGCCCCCAACAAATATTGTCGTGGATCGCTCCGTCGATCCTACGTGCTACTCCGAGTCCCGTCATGAAAACCCCGCAAGTCGCAATCGTCGGCCGACCGAACGTCGGCAAATCGAGCATCTTCAACTGGCTTGCCGGCAAACGGCTGGCCATCGTTGACGATCTCGCTGGCGTCACTCGCGACCGCATGATGTTCCTGCTCGAATGGGAAGATCGCTACTTCGAAATTATTGACACCGGTGGTATCGGAATCACCGATTCGGACGATTTGAACGACCAGATCGAAGAGCAGATCGCGGTCGGCATCGAACAGGCGGATGTGATCGTCTTTGTTGTCGATACGCAAACCGGAATCTTGCCGCTGGATGTCGAAGTCGCCAACCGGTTGCGCGGTTCGACAAAGCCAGTCCTGCTGGTTTCCAACAAGGCTGACGGACCGTCGCACGATTCAGGTGCCGACGAGTTTCTGCGGTTGGGGCATGGCGATTTCTTGCGAGTCAGCACCAAGGCCAATCGCAACAAGACCGAGCTACTCGATCGCATCGTTGCTGTTTTGCCGGACGTCAGCGTCGACGGTGAGGGTGAAGAAGAACCGGAAATGAAAGTCGCCATTGTCGGGCGTCGAAATGTCGGCAAGAGCACGTTTGTCAATTCGATCGTTCAGTCAGAACGAATGATTGTTAGCGAGATTCCCGGTACGACTCGCGATAGCGTTGACGTGCGATTCGAAATGGACGGCAAATCATTCGTGGCGATAGATACGCCAGGTTTACGCCGCCGCGTCAGCGTGAAGACAAACGTTGACTTTTATGGACTGCGTCGGGCTCAACGTAGTATTCGCCACGCCGATGTAACGTTGCTGTTTTTCGATTGTTCGCAACGCATTGGAAAAGTCGACAAGCAGCTTTGCAGTTTTATCTCGGAACAGTACAAGCCGTGCATCTTCGTCGTCAATAAATGGGACAAGATGGTCGGCGAAATGTCGACGGAACGTTGGGTGGAATATCTTCGCGACACGTTCGGCAACATGTGGCATGTTCCCATCGCCTTTATCACCGGCCAGACGGGCAGGAACGTCAAGACGTTGCTCAGTCATACTCAAATGCTGTTTAAGCAGTCGCGTGAACGGATCACGACAGGACAGCTAAACGCGCTCATCAAGCGAGCCATCGACAACAATCCACCGCCGATGTTCAAAAACAAGCGGCCCAAGATTTTTTACGCGTCCCAGGTCGGCACCGAGCCGCCAACCATTGTTCTGGTCTGCAACCAACCCAAAGCGTTCCCACCGTCTTACCTCCGCTACCTGCTGGGTGTGTTCCGCGACCAGCTCTCCTTCGGCGAAGTGCCCATCAAGCTCTATCTCCAGCGCCGTACCCAAACCGACGAACGCGACGAAGTTGCTTCGCGTTCCTGAAGTTGCTTCGCGTTCCTGATATTCGGCATCGTAAGCTCAGGCAGGCATGGAGCGGGTTGCCTGCCAGACAGCGCTGGCCATCGCGAATGCAGACAGCGCCAGCACAGCCGACGAAATCCACGTAAGATCAAAGCGGGCTCTGCCGCCAAGGGTCTGGGCGATGCTAAAGACCGTGAGTAAGGCGATTGATGCAATCGCCCATCTGACGCTGCGGGTCCGTTGACGTTCGGGACAGCCAGTTTTTCGCATGCACCACGCGAATATTGGCAAGAACTGAATCGCGTGAATGGGCACGCCGTGCGGGAATTTCGTAACGCCCGCCTTGCCATAAATGCCAGGTGGTTGATGGGACACGATCTGTTGGTTGCCGTGTGCCACGATGACAAAGCCCAGCAGGCATGCGAACAGCAGTAGAACCATGCCGCCCCGAATGGCCAGTTTCATGTCCCGTTCGATTGCAACCAAGTGTTCTGCGGGTGTTGTCAATTCCGTCAGGTTTCGTCTCGTGAGTTCGGCGATGACGAGTGTTGCAAACAGGATCAACGCTTCAATTCCGAACAGAACCGAAGCGTCGTAGCTCGTTGAACGATTGAAATGAGACGGGACGCCACGCCACGTTTGCAACGTGATCAACGCGACTTCGAAAACCATGGCCAGACTAAACAATATGAAAAGCAAGTTGTCGCCGCTCCGCGGGCGCAACTTACCGGTCAGCCACCCCAGCGACAGCATGGTCGCACCGGTGGAAAGTCCAAAGAGAATCGGTTTTCGCCACGAGACGTCACCCTCCCACGGTCCGCCGTCAATCATCCATACGATGATATGGAACATTCCACTCAATACGAGGATCCAGCCGGCGATGTACAGCGGAATCTGAATCCGTCGTGTCGGGTATCTCGTGAAGTTCATACTATTTTCGCAAGCTCGACATTCCACCATCGACTCCGAGAACCTGGCCAGTGATCCAGCTTGATTCGGGCGAAAGCAGGAACTTTGCAGCGCTGGCGACGTCGAGGGGCATTCCGGTTCTTCCCAACGGATACTTTTCGGCCATGGCCTTGCGACTTTCTTCGTTCCTGAAGAACCGTTCGGCGAGCGGCGTGTCGGTGAGTGCCGGTGCGATGCAGTTGACTCGAATATTGGGAGACCATTCCGCCGCCAGCGAACGAGTGAGTCCTTCCAGCGCTCCTTTTGCGACGGCGACCGATGCGTGCATGGGCATTCCCTGTGCAACGGCGACGGTACTGAAAAGAACTACAGATGATGGCTGGTCCGCTGTGGCCCCCTTCTTCAGGCCGGCGAAGCAAGCTTGCAGGAAGCGAACGGCTCCGAGCACGTTTAGCTCGAGATCATTTCGAAAGTCGTCGATCTTCAGGCTGCGAAACGAACGCAGGTTGATCGTTCCCGGGCAGTAAACGGCACCCTGGATCGACTCAGGAAGTCCGGCGAGTTCCGATTCGCCATCAAGAAAGTCGCAACCATGGTGTTCGACATTTTCCCGCTGCGTGAGATCGCCGATTTCACGGGAATAGACGTCTATTCGACTGGCTTCCTCGGCCAGCAGTTGGACCAGACTCAGACCGATGCCTTTGGTTCCTCCTGCAATTACGAAATTTCCCATTTGTCTCGCCCCGTGGTTAACTTGCGGTTCTATGCGGTGTGCTGGCACTCGAAAAGAGGTCAGGCAATTCCCGATCGCCTCGTGTAAACCGAAAAGTGGCAGCCGTTCGTAACTTGTTGCCGGCTAGCCGTCGTGTCGCAACACCCTATCCTGCACCTGCTATATACCTGTATGGGTTGAATACGAGACGACATCCGAATAGCGTTTGCGAGTTTGAAGTGACGACCGTTGGTGAAATGACTGCCAAACTGCCCGCGATTCTGTTGGAACGCGTGCGGGTGATTTCGGACTTGCCCGTCAATGATAGCGCGAAGTTCGTGCTGTACTGGATGCGTACAGCGGTTCGAGCCGCAGAGAATCCCGCGCTGGATGTGGCAATTGAATTCGGGAACCGGCTCGGCCTTCCGGTTTTTGTCTATCACGCACTTTCCGATCGGTACCCGTTCGCGTCAGATCGGCACCACACTTTTATTCTGCAGGGGGCGAAGGACGTTCAGGCGGCTCTTGCCGAACGCAATATTGGCTACGCGTTTCACCTGGAGCGCGAGGGGCATCGAGGCCCATGGCTGATCGAGCTGGCGAATCGAGCCGCCTTGGTAATTACCGAAGAGATGCCTGTTCAGCCAGTTTCCGGTTGGACAAAGCGACTTGCCAAGGCAGCGAAATCACCAGTTCTCGTCGTGTGGACACAGCGTGCGTCTTGCCCATGCAACTCGTCGGTAAAGCGTACTCGCGGGCTTTTAAATTCCGGAGCGCGACGGAACGGGAACGACGAGAGCGGTTGTTACATTCTGTGCGGGAGGCTCAGCCGCAATGCCCTGCGTGGGTGCCGGATGATTTGCCTTTCGAGCCGATTGATTTTCGGGATGCTCGCATCGGTAACCTCGTGGCTGAATGTGATATTGACCATACCGTTGGTCCCGTGCCCGAGACTGTCGGTGGGTCGTCGTCGGGATACGCGCGTTGGAGTTCATTCGTGAAGTCGGGACTTCGACGTTATGCAAGCGACCGAAACAACGCACTCTTGTCTGGCGTCAGTCGCATGTCGGCTTATCTGCATTTCGGAATGGTTTCGCCTTTGAGGATTGCCCGCGAAGCTGCCGATGTCGGCGGTAAAGGCGCGGAAAAGTATCTGGACGAGTTGCTGGTCTGGCGTGAGCTGGCCTACTCGTTTTGCTTCTATCGCGAAGATCACGATCAACTTATGGCGGTCCCCAGTTGGGCGCTGGAATCATTATCGAATCACGAATCTGATGCTCGTCCGCAGTTGCCAGCGTGGGAAACGCTCGCTCGTGGTCGCACGAACGTTGCGCTATGGGATGCCGCCCAGCATTCACTGCTGATCCACGGCGAGTTGCACAACAACGTTCGCATGACGTGGGGTAAGGCGTTTTTGTCGTGGACATCCGATGCGGCATCCGCTTTTCGATTGATGACGGACCTGAATCATCGATACGCGCTCGATGGTCGCGATCCGGCGTCTTACGGTGGCCTGCTGTGGTGCCTGGGGCAGTTTGATCGTCCTTTTCAGCCGCCGCAGCCTGTCTTTGGCACCGTTCGGACGCGTCCGATTGACGCCCACGCTTCGCGACTGGATCCAGAGTCGTATTCCAGTCATTGTACCAGGCGCTATGTTGATCCAATGCCTCGCGTCGCCGTCATTGGGGCCGGACTGTCGGGATTGATCTGCGCAAGAACCCTATCCGATCATGGTTTTGACGTGACTGTCTTTGAGAAAAGTCGCGGAGTCGGCGGGCGAATGTCGACTCGCCGAGTCGAGGATGTTGGTAGCTTCGACCATGGGGCACAGTACTTCACGGTGCGAGATGAACGGTTTCGCCGCTATGTTCAGTCGTGGGTTGATGACCAGGTCGTTGAACTCTGGGCCGGAAAAATCGCCGTGCTCGGCCGCAGCGAAAGCGAGAATCAAAAGGCTGAAAAGCAATCTCCGGAGCGATTCGTCGCGAGGCCGGGTATGAATCAAATCGGTAAACATCTCGCCAGTGATCTGCAGATTCGATTCCAGATGCGAGTGGGCGCGATCAACCGGTTGCGCGATGGTTGGAGCGTTGTTGACGAGTCGGGAAGTGAACTTGGCCAGTTTGATACCGTGGTTGTTTCGGCTCCGGCGGGCCAGGCAGTCGACTTGCTTAAGGAAGCGCCCTCCCTTGCCGAAGTTGCAGCGGCGTGCCAGATGCAACCGTCGTGGGCAGTCATGCTCGCGGTCAAAGACTCGATACCAGTCGAATTCGACGGGGCTTTCGTACACAACTCGCCGTTAAGCTGGATCGCGCGAAACAGTTCGAAACCAGGCCGGACTCGTGATCCGGAAAAATGGGTGCTGCACGCAAATGTTGAATGGACTCGCGGACAGGAATCGACGGATCGTGAAACAGTCGCGACCGCATTGATCGAAGAGTTTGCCCGGGCAACTGGTGTTTTGTCGTCGCAGATTTTTCCGGTTTACAGCACGGCTCATTTCTGGCGATATGCGATCCCGTCGTCGCCGTTGGACCAGAAGTGCCTGTTCGATGATGCCCTTTCAATCGGTGCCTGTGGTGACTGGTGCGGTGGGCCACGAGTCGAAGGAGCGTTTCTCAGTGGATCTGCGCTGGCTGGCCGAGTCATGGGGCACTGGAACGATCGCTGGCAGGTTGCCGGTGCGGTGTCGCCGGACGAGCCGACCGGTCATCAGTTAAAACTGTTTTGATGTGGCGAGGGCTCGTCTCGTGATTTC
>CALHZT010000373.1 GCA_938040995.1 uncultured Pirellulaceae bacterium
GGTGGTGCTTACAAATTCAAATTGACCAACGGTCACTTGTGCCAACCCGGCTAGCACAAACAACGAAACGATCGAAATGTAACGACTCTTGAGGGCAATCGTCTTCATAGAATTTCCTTTCGATAACAATTGGCGAATAAATGAATAACTTGCCGGACTCCTCGTCGTGCTGAATTTCCCGCCTAAAGTCGGGACTACAAACGACTTGCTGGCTCAATCTCACTTCAACATAGCGATGTCCAGCCAATGTCCGTCCACCGTTACGTACGTAAACACGCACGCTTGAGACAATCAAAAGTTGAATCGCTACAAAAAAGAACAGAATCGACATGACTACGTAAGCTGGATTACGTTACTCCTGTTCGACTGGAAAATGTCACAATGCCTGTCAGCCGCACCGCGTTAGGATCGTTCGAGAAATTACTGCCTGATCCTCCTCCGTCTTTCCCGCGCAGGCGGGAATCCAGTGAATCGGATTGGTTTTTTGATGCAGGGAAAGACGTTGAGCGTTCATACGCTTCGAGTGGGTCCCCGCGTTCGCGGGGAAGACGGCCATAGGCCGTCAATTGAGTCGTCATGAACGGAGATTCCTCCGTCTTTCCCGCGCAGGCGGGAATCCAGTGAATCGGATTGGCTTTTTGATGCTGGGAAAGACGTTGAGCGTTCATACGCTTCGAGTGGGTCCCCGCGTTCGCGGGGAAGACGGCCATAGGCCGTCAATTGAGTCGTCATGAACGGAGATTCGACACTAATTGATCGAACGATCCTTGGCTGGCGATCGCGGTTCTTGCAGCTAGTTGGCGACACAAGATTCCAACCTCTCCGCGAAAGAAGCGTCCAGCCAGGACTTCATCCTGTAGGCCCGTACAAGCGGCGGACACGGATTACCATGCTCTCTTGCGTAACGCCGCGCTGTGCGGGCAAGAATCGTCAGGCGGAATGAGATTCCGATTGCCGGCACTGCGCGGCGTTGACATTTGCCTGATGGACAATCGTCTCGCCGCTGGTACCAGCCTACAGCCAGGCATCGTCAGGCGGACGGTAAAGCGCTACTTTCGCGGAGCGAGAGGCGACGATGTCTACTTCGGAATCGGAGTCAACGAGATGGCTCGAACGTCCATCAAGGCACCCTTGGCAATCTTCCTGGGTGCCACTTTGATCGCATAGATCCCTTTTGTCGCTACCGACAACTCACCAACATGGCGCCACTTGAAGTTTTGAAAGTGCCCGGTTTCTTCGACTTGAAAATCCACCTTACCAAGCGATGCTTCATCAAGTGGCTGTTGGTTGCTTGTGTATTTGTCCGCCGCAACAGGACCGTGTAGCGAGATCGTTGCGTCCGAGCCGCCCTGCCCCTTACCGCACCCTTGCAGGATTCCAACATTGAACTTGCCTGGCTTGTTGAATTGCAAAATGAAATACGCATAGTCATCCGCAACGACCCAGTAGCCGACCGTATTCTTCCACGGTTGCGTTTCATAGCGAAGCTTCTTGCCAACGACATGTGCCAGATGAGCCGGCAAGTCAAATCCGCCGTCAGGTCTCGGTTTGATGGAAGTCAGCTCTTCCGTTCGCAGCGGCTTGCCGCCAAGCTCGAGCTTGAGCGTTCGCGACTCGTCTGACTTGGCGAATTTGATCTGCCATTTGTCAACCAAAGGAGTCAGCTCGGGCTTGCCTTTTCCCTTCGACGATTCCCACTTCAGATCCCGCATGGGTGCATGAAAGTTGGGAATGACGACTTTCTCAGCGCCGGCCGGTACGTCAACGTTGATGGTCCACCCGTCAATTTTCGTTTCGGCAAATTCTCTGAGTGAATCCTGAGCCGAAATGTGACTGGTGAAAAGTATCAGGAAAAGAGCAGGCAGAAGAGTCCGTGCTGCGGAAAGTGACAAGTCGCATTGCTGACCCATTTCGTACTCTTTTCTATAGCTCGACTCGACTTTCGCACTCGTGTAGCCGACGTCGCAAAACTTCGGGCGTGGCTGACTCCAGCCCATCTCCATGACAGACTTACAGACTACGTAGCGCCGCAATTCGTTTTAGCATCGGCGGATGAGAGTAATTCATAAATACGTAGAACGGATGTGGCGTGAGGTTGGAAAGATTGTCCTTCGAGAGTTTCTTGAGCCCGGTAATCAGGTCCTGAGGCCGGCCAGTCACGTCTGCAGCGTAAGCATCGGCTTCATACTCGTTCTTGCGACTGAGAATCATCATGCCTACCGAAAGGAGCTTGCTCACGGGCTCGAACAGGAACATAAAGAAGATCAGGCTACCGTAGACCGAGACGTTTTCGGCGGAAATTCCAAACGCTTCAAAGAGGCCCGGGTTATTGAGGAACTTGCCCAGCAAGAAAAAGAGTACACCCATCTGCAGGATGCTGAGTACCAGCGTCTGGTAGATATGCTTCTTCTTGAAGTGGCCAATCTCATGAGCCAGAACCGCAACGAGCTCGTTGGTGCCGTGATTTTTTATAAGCGTGTCGTAGAGGGCGATCTTCTTGTTCTTGCCCATACCGGTAAAGAACGCGTTGGACTTGGTGGAACGTTTGGAACCATCAATTTCAAAGACTTCGGTAAGTGGAAACTGGCACTTCTCGGACATGGTCTGGATGGCGGCTTTGAGTTCGCCATCTTCCAGTGGTTTGAACTTGTTGAAGAGTGGAAGGATGACTTGAGGTGCCAGATACATCATCAGCAGCGAGAACCCCGTCATCAGTCCCCAACCATACAACCACGCGTTCGGACCGAATTTGCCAAATACCCAGAAGAGCGCCGCCAATAGTGGAGCACCGAGCGCCGCAGCGAGACCCAGACCTTTTAGTTGATCGACCAGAAAGGTGCCGATTGTCGTCTTGTTGAATCCATACTTTTCTTCGATCACAAATGTGCTGTACAGCTCGAAGGGCAGACTGATCAGTTGCGAACCCAGGTAAAGCACACCGGCAAAGATCAGGCCCTGAACGATTTCTACGCTTGAGATGCTCCTCGCAAAATCGTCTACCCAGCGAAAACCACCCATCCACCAGAACGCGAGAAAGATGACGAGCGAAACTGTGTCTTCCAGGATATGGAATTTGGATCCATCACGCGTGTAGCGCTGCGACTTGGCATACTCTTCCGCTTCAAAAGTATCAGTGAACTCGTCCGGGAGTTCTGGCTGAAGCGCGGAAAGATTGAGAACTCGTCCGCAAACATCCAGGAGATAGAAACCGATGACGGTGATTGCGATGAAGATGAAGTAGCCGTTAACCATGGGTAACCTGAAGTGACTGAAGCGGTTTCTTGTTGTTGAGCATCCTGGTGCGCGGTCGCAGGCTAACGCCTGAATCCAACTTTTGCACACCGACCTATTTTCTTGCGGACCATGTCCAATGGCGATCGCTCGTCATTTTGACGGAATCGGACGCGAATCCCAACTCGGTGATCATAGCTTGCACCTCGTCCACCGTGAGTGCCGCGTGCAGGCTTTCCCGGAACATTTTTTGCGAATCTGCGGATTCCTCGCCCGCATAAGTCGCAACCAGTTGCTCCAGTATTTCTTCGGTTTTTGGACGGGCGAGGTCCCGAAAAAACAGTATGCCACCCGGCGCTACCAGTCGTGCGGCTTCGGCGAATACCGCCGAAGGTTCCGGAATGTGGTGCACGATGCTATTGGAAATCACGGCTGAGAACCGTTCATCTTCGTAGCCGATCCCTTTGGCGTCGATATGATCGAGCTGAATCCGGTGCATCAAACCGGCGACTTCGATGTTGTTTCGCGCGAGATCCAGCATGCTGATTGAAAGATCCACCGCTAAAACTCGAGCCGTTGGCGACTGGCGACAAATCTCAATCGGGATCTGCGCCGTGCCGGTTCCCAAATCGATGCATTCGCCAGCCAGCCCTTCGGTATCTCCTTCGCTTAAGCCGTCGCCCGCCTCCGCATCGGTATCCGCAGCATATCCAGTTGCGAGAAAATCTTTCGCGAACAACTGATTCACGGCGGCGTGGTCCATCTGGTCGTAGGCGATAGCCTCATCGACTGAGTCCATGACTTCGGGCTCAAGAACTCTTGGCAAATCAGAACTAGTGCTCGTCATGATGGCTACTTTCGTGACTGTCGCTACTCGCAGAAGGCAACGGCGAAACGCCGAGCGACCAAACCCAAAGCATGACCGCAACGACTCCGTAGCCACCAGCATAGCGAATGACCGTCTCCCACGCGTCCGGTTCAAGTGTCCACGGCAAGTACACAGGCCCGCCCGGCAACGGTGAATGCATTAGTCCAAACAAGACGCAAACCGAACCGAACGCAAATATGGTTCCCGCCCGGGCAAGCTTCCTGTCGATCAGGGCAACGAGCGCAGAGGCCCAGAGAACGCTGGTGACAATGAACCCGCTCGACAAAATTCGAACCGTCGAAATTTCTTCCTGCAAAGTCGCGGAGAGTGTGGCAATCGAAACATTCGCGACTTGACCGTCCGCCGTCTGATACGCGACCACCGCAAGCTCGCCCATGAGTTTGTCGACGTACAGAATGACGAGCGCCGCCAACGCTGGAACGCAGGCAAGAACAATCGCAGGATAATGCGCACGTTTGGTGACTCGAAAAGTCTGCGCCGTAATTTCCAGACCAACGAAAATCAGAATCGGAAACACCGTGGCCTTCGGAATGATCGCGTAGAGATAACCGAAATAGCCAAACAGGCCGGCTCCACCGACAAACAGGGCTGTCGCCAGCACATACCCGGCTCGGCCACCCATGGCCTTGTAAGCCGGATGACCGATGTATGGCGTTGTCTGAATCACGCCGCCGCAAAGGCCGGCGCAAAGCGTGGCAATCGCCTCGATCCCGATGACTGTTTTGGTATCGAACTCGTCACCTGCCGACGCGGCACTCTCGGTGCAATCGATGCCGCCGACGACCGTCGCCAATGCAAACGGAATGACCACCGGCATGTATTGCATGGAATCGCCCAGCCGCGAGAGCCATTCAAATCGAAACACCGTGAGCCAGTCGGTAGGAAGCAGAGCTGTCGACGGGTCAATCATCGGGGCATCACCAGTCGAACTGAGCAGCACATCCGCCCCCGTCCATTTCAGCAAGTAGAACATTAATCCGGATACCAAAGCGGCTCCGAGCGCCCCCGGCAGGTGGCCGATCAGCGGGAGTCGCGGGAATGGGACTCGCGCCACAAGCGTCGTCAGAATGATCGACAGTGAGACGAGTCCCACGATCGGATGATGAAACACTTCGAGTATTGGCAGAAAGCTGATGAGCACTAACGCTATCGCTGCTAGCGATCCCAGGAGCGCAGCGCGAGGCACCGCGGCTCGTATCCAGCCCGATATGAGAGCGCAAGCCAGCTTGAAAAATCCGCTGATGACAATACTACAAATGCCAATGTGCCATGTGTAAATCGCGGCTTGTTCCACATCCATCGTTTGGCTGGCGGCAAGAAACGCGGGTCCGAGCACAAAAAAGACCATTCCGAACGTGCTGGGAGTATCCAGACCCAGCGGCATCGCGGTCAGGTCAGGCTTACCAAGTTTCCTACCTACCCGAATGGCTAGCGCAAAAAAGAGCAGATCGCCGACAAGAACGCCCAATGCCGTGCCGGGGACCATGTGACCCAAGGCAAAAGTTACAGGAAACCCAAAGACCGCATGCAGCAAACCGACCGTCAGCAGCAAGTCGGCAATATTGTCTAACATCAAGCCAAAAAAGGCGTTAACGTCGCCAGCACTGACCCATTTGTATTGTTTTGAGACCACAAAATCGCCTTATGGCATGGCGGTTGCATTATTGGATTGTCAGACGCGACGGTTTTACCAGCTAGATTGCCATAAATCCTATGCCAGTAACCATTTGCGTTCGATAGCACGGGTATAATGAGGACTGGCGATCGCAAGATCCGCCCCAAAGCTTTACAAACCCGGGTGAATTCGACCAAATGTGGCAGGTAACAGGGAATTTTGCAGGCAGGGCCGCCGCAACGGGAACCATCCTCGTTTTGGTGCGTAAGGTACTATGAGCCAAGCCTGTCGGAAACCTATGAACGCTGTCAATTACCACAAACAGACCGCCGATTGGACGGATGAAGAGATCCTCCTCAAGTACCGGAAGTCCGGGAACGAAGGTCTTTTTTCCGTTCTTGTCTCGCGTTACGAACGTGAATTGTACAGCTACCTGCGTCGCTACCTTGGTAACGCGGAAATGGCAGAAGACGCGTTTCAGGCCGCTTTCCTCCAGTTGCACCTCAAGTGCGAAATGTTTGAGGAAGGCCGTCGGCTGAGACCCTGGCTCTATATGATTGCCACGAACAAGGCGATCGACCTGCAGCGACGAAACAAGCGGCATCAGATCGTTAGCCTCAATATTTCTTCTTCGGGAGATGACGAGCGCGGCCAACTGATGGACATGCTTGTTGGAGACGAGCCTTCTCCGCTCGCACGATTGAACAGCTCTGAACGTGGCGCTTGGGTGTCCAAGTCGCTGGACGGACTACCTGAACATCTAAAGCTCGTTGTAAATCTCGTCTACTATCAGGGATTGAAGTATCGCGAGGCAGCAGAAATTCTTGCCATTCCTGTTGGCACTGTCAAAAGCCGATTGCACGCAGCAATCACACGACTGACAGAGGAATGGCATGAGTCGCATGAATCCGGAAACGAAGAGTTTTAGTCGCTACTTCACTAACGCACCAAGTTATCGCACAGACGTTTTTTTAATATGCAAGAAGAGAACTTACTGGGATATTTGCTCGGCGCACTGGATGGCGACGAGCATGAAAAAGTCCGACGCGAGCTGGAAAACAATCCAGCCTTGCGTGAAAAGCTGGACAT
>CALHZT010000374.1 GCA_938040995.1 uncultured Pirellulaceae bacterium
GAACACCGGATCCCATCCCGGCGAGCACGGCGTACATGGAAAGTCCCGCGCGGATCGTCCACGCGCCTCGTTTGGTGCTTCCGTAGACCGGAATATAAAATTGCTGTCTCTTGACGAGATCTGGGGCAATCCTGATCAGCAGTTCACGCTCGCGCAAACTCTCGCGAACCAGGCCAATCTCTGCCGATTCCAGATAGCGAAGTCCGCCATGAATCAGCTTGCTCGACTTACTGGATGTCCCCGCTGCCAAAGCCGATTTTTCGACGAGTACAACCTTATAGCCGGCGGCCGCAGCTGCTTGCGCAACGCCAACGCCATGAATCCCGCCGCCAATGACGAGAATGTCACACGGTTCGATTTTCTGATCACTTGTCATTTCAAAATTGTCCACAATCTCGACGTCCGTTGCCATGCAGATATTCGCGAAACAGCAGGCCTGACCATTCGCACAGGCGTGTACAAAAGTGGCTCAAGGTGTTGAAGCTTTACCGAGATTCAACTGGGTCCCCGCATTCGCGGGGAAGACGGCCAACGCCTTGCCGCCAAGCCTGTCCCGCACATCGACTGCTCGTCGTTGCCTACTAACCGACGAGCTGGCTCGCAAGCCGAATCGACTCGGCAACCGCCGATGGTTCAGCAATGCCATCCGTTTTCAGCTCGGCGACTTTTTGGCGAGGCATCTTCTGGACGCAGTGGAGATACGTTCGGTCATAGTACGCCAACGTCATCTCGATGGCGGCGCGGACATTGCCCGATTCGACTTCCTGAATGGCCGCGGTGGCATGCTGCGGACCAAATCGCTTGCGGATCTTGTTGAGTGACTCGATCAATTCCGCCGGATCGAGACTGCCATACTCGTCCATCAAATGATCGACTCGCACTTGCTGCGGTACGTCCAGAAATATCGCAGGAGCATTGCGCACCTGCTGGTGAAACAGATGCGGAACGACCACGGTGCCGACTTGCTTCCCTTCATCCTCAACCCAGATCATGCGGTTGGGATCGCATTTTTCGAGCTCGGTAAACAGATCGTTCTCGAACTGTTCTGTTTGGGGCTGTGCCCCCTGACCGACTCCACCAAACGCAGACCCACGATGATTGGCGAGTCCCTCGAGATCGACGACCTGTTCGCCCGCGTCGCGTAACCGCTGCAGATGAACCGTCTTCCCCGCGCCAGTCAGACCGCTCAGGACAATCAGACGATGCGTTTTCTCAATCGTTGCATGAGCCATACGGCGGAAGGCTTTGTAGCCACCATCAACGACGGAAACGGTCCAGCCGGTCGTTTCCAGCAACCACGCGAACGACTGGCTGCGCATACCGCCTCGCCAACAATGAACAGCAACGTTCTTGTCACGAAAACCATGTTTGCGATTTTCGTCGGCGACCGTGCGGGCAAAATCGGCCATCTTCGGGCCGACGATTTCCAGACCGCGAAGCACCGCGGGATCGTGGCCACTTTTCTGGTAGAGCGTGCCCACTTCGGCTCGCTCGTCATTGGAAAAAAGTGGAATGTTGACGGCGCCCGGGATGTGCCCGTTGGCGAATTCTTTCGGCGAACGAACGTCGATAACCAGCTGATCGGTACGCGCCGACCAAAATTCGGTTGGCGAGACGGTTTTTCTCGCCACAATTTGCGGCGTGTCGGCGTCAGGTGCAGGCGGATCGGATGGTTGGGTTTTCAATGTGCTCACGGAATGATTCTGGCTTATTCAGTCCGTCTTTGATAGCGAGAATTCACGAAAGCGACCAGGTGTTCCCGCGTCGCGACAACCTGGCTGTCGCATCTAGACACGCATTACCTTGTTACCGCCGACTCGACGAACAAGCCGCCGTAGCTCAAGGGCACTAAGGGTGGCAAGCACGCGAGGGACCGGTAATCCGGTTTGCGAAATGATGGCGTCGACGCTCGTGGGCATCGTTTCGATGTGCTTCAGGACGGCTTGTTCCTGTTCATTTAGCTGTAGCTCAGCCGGATGATGGATGGCTTCGCCCGAGTCGCCGGAGGTCGCGTCAACCAGTGGCCCCAGTTCTTCGAGAATGTGATCCACGTTCTCCACCAGCTTCGCACCGTCACGAATCAGCTGATGGCAGCCACGGGACACGCGGCTATCGATCGGTCCGGGCACGGCAAACACTTCCCTACCCTGCTCCGCAGCATGCCGTGCCGAAATCAGCGCGCCCGAACGATCGGCGGCTTCGATCACAATCACGCCGAGACTGAGCCCCGTCACGATCCGGTTGCGTCTTGGAAACGTGCCGCGTGAAATGGGTGCATGACTCGGCGACTCACTGATGAGCGCTCCGCTGTGGGAAATGTCGAAAGCGAGTTCCTTGTGCTCCGACGGATAGATGTTGGTAAGTCCCGCTGGCAAGACCGCAAGTGTGCGACCGTTGGCTTCCAGTGCACCGTGATGAGCCGCAGCGTCGATGCCGCGTGCCATACCGCTCACGACCGTCAAACCGGCTCGCGTCAACGCGCTGGCCAGGCGACTGGCGACTTTGCGACCGTAGTGAGTCGCATGTCGCGTCCCGACGATGGCAATCGAAAGCATGTCGGTTGGCAGGAGGTCACCCTGCACGTAGAGAATCTGCGGTGGGTCTGGAATCTCAAGGAGATTTCGGGGGTACCGATCGTCTCCGAAAGGAATGATCTCGATCTGATGTTGAGCACAACGCTGAATCTCTACGTCGACATCTATTGACTGGCCCGCTTTGGCAATTTCCATTGCCAGCGAAGGTCCGACTCCGGGGACACGCCGAAGTTCGCTTGGCGGCGCGTCGATGACTGCGGTGGCGCTACCGAAGTGCTCTCGCAATACGCTCGATATCTGCGGCCCAACTTTGGGAACCAGAGACAGAAGCAACGCCGCACGTGCTTCACTCCCAAGTCTACGAGATGTCTGATCCATTGGCACGTCGGACAAGTCGGCGATTCCTCTAACTGGGCTGCGGGGCTAGAAAGCGATGCCCCCAGTCTGCCAGTTCGTCGCCACGTTGCCAAGGAAGTGTTCAGAACAATCCAGTGACGCAACTTGGGCAATAGAACGCAAATATGGCATTTGAATGGTAAGGCCTATACAGATCGATGAACGACGACAAAACGATCAGTTCAACTAGAACCTTGTGACATTCAAATTTTAGAGGTAGTGGGCGAGGCTACGAGTCCGTTCGTTGCGTATTTCCCCGCGGGACTCGTGGCCTCGTCCGCTACAGCTAAGGATCGTCCACAACAGCTAAGATCGTTCGACCAATTAGTGTCGAATCTCCGTTCATGACGACTCAATTGACGGCCTAAAGCGCCTAAGGCCGTCTTCCCCGCGAACGCGGGGACCCACTCGAAGCGTATGAACGCTCAATGTCTTTCCCTGCATCAAAAAGCCAATCCGATTCACTGGATTCCCGCCTGCGCGGGAAAGACGGAGGAAGATCAGGCAGTAATTTCTCGAACGATCCTACCCGATCTCTGAGCTATCACGCATCACTAGCTACCAGTCGGAGCCGTCGGTACCGAACCTTCGTCGTTAAGGACCCGGTTGATGGTGATGCAATTGTCGAAGTTGCCGTTGATGTCTTCCGCGGGAAAGTCACAAAAATCGCGAAAGTCAACGAAGTCCATTCCCGCTGTCGAAGCTGAGTGCCCACGAATTCCAAAGACGGTGTAGCCTTGATGCAAATCCTGGACTGCTCCAGCGACATCGGATAACTCCGAAATCACCGCGTCCCGTACCGCGGACATGCCTACGATCAAACCGATAACCATGATGGTGGCAATAAGAATCAGCTCGATCGAAACGATGAAGCCCGAGTCGTCGTCAATCAAACAACGTGTAACCTGGCGACTGAAAAAATTCATCATGCTCCCTCCTGGAGAATAGCTGAGTCACTTTAAGTGGCGTCGAACAAGAAGTTCCACGGCGGAATGTGTAATTGCGAGTTGCCTACGACCCGGTAGGTGCCGTCGGCACAGCTCCCTCATCCGTGGCGGCTCGAATGATCGTGATGCAGTTGTCAAAGTTGGCGTTTGTGTCCTCGGCAACATCACAAAAATCACGAAAGTCAACAAAGTCCATCCCGGCTGTCGATGCCGAGTGTCCACGAACTCCAAAGATGGTATAGCCCTGATGTAAATCCTGAACCGCACCAGCGACGTCTGATAGCTCGGAGATCACCGCGTCACGGACTGCCGACATCCCGACGATCAGGCCGATCACCATGATGGTCGCGATGAGAATCAGTTCAATGGAAACGATGAACCCTGAATCATCATCGCGCAGTCGTCTGGTCAAATGAGACATTGCCTCTCCCTCTGGCGTTTTCGCAGAATGCATCAGCCGATTCGCCAGCGCGATCGGTGAAGTCACTTAAACCTTCCCGCTAGCGGTCAAAGGTCAAAGCACCAAATTCGTTTAGAGACAAGATGCAAGAGAGCATTGCGCGCACTAACGGGACGAGTCGCAAAGTTTGCCCAGAACACCGCAAACCTGGGTAAGAACTATCAGTGAACCTTGTCAATGTGATTGATTCACACTTGCGGCCATTAGGCGTGATAACAGATCGCCGGCGGGTTGTATCAACTGCCCACGTCGTGTCTCATCCTTCAGGTTGGCGCTACAGAATCGCCCCGCCAAAGGTGCTGGTTTTCTGCCGAAACCCGACAAGTTTTCCGGTGGATGCCGTTCAACCCTACCGCATAATCGTTGCAAGTCGCTATGGCCGAAGATTCGACTACCGTTGGCGTAGCGTCGCCGGATCAACAATCTCGAAACCGGTTTGCAGAATGGAACGTCGTGAGGACCTTGAACTTCCCACAGGAATCCGCGATCCAGACGGACTGGAGAATTCATTCCTGTTGGAAGGCGCCGGCATCAATTCGTGCATCTCTTCAACTTCGTCGACACGCTCGCGAACGCGTGAATCAGGCGCCGTCCGAATTTCCAATCGGGATGGCGAAGGAGCCAACTCAGGTAAGTGAACGGATGGACGCCGATAGTCGGCCGGAGAACTGGTCGACAGCGGCTCATGACAACTGGCAAACTCAAGGTATCGCCGGTTATTGGGGAGCGAATCCGTAATGGGATGCTCTGCAGCCACCAATTCGGCGTGAGTACCGTGAATATCGCAAAACTGCTCATTGGAGTACGAGTTGTACTGCCCTGCTGCTACGCCAGCCAACTGCTCATCGACATGCATCGACTGATAAGGTCGATAGTAGTAATAGACTCGCCACGTCTCGTAAGGTGAATGCCCGGGCATATCACAGCCGGGAGCATTGCGAACCAGGCCTCCGCCCGCGCCAAATCGACACGCGAAGCTACGCAGGCGGCCGCCTCCACCGAGCACCCGAAATCGACAACCGCAAGAATTACAACCGCAAGAGTTACAACCAGCGTTGCCCAACCGGTATGTCAGCCTGCCTCCTCGCATTCTTCCCACGTGACGGCACTTTCCGTTGCAGTGATTACAACTGCGCGAACATTGGCAGCTTCCCTGATGCTGGCAGCTGGCGCTATGCACTGCAGTACGGTTGAAAGAACCCGAGCAACCGTTAGCTCGAACAGTCGTGAATTCACCGGTCGCGGCGGAAACAGGGTCCAGTGTGGATGGTCCCGGGAGCTCTGAACCTGCTGCTACGTTCATCACCGCACAGACCACAATGAGCAATCCGGCAATCCGTGTTGCATTCCGGGTCAGATGCAAAGAAGTGGTGGTTGTAGGCATGATGTCATCCAAAATCAGGTAAACGGCAAGCCCGGCAAGCGAACAGGCTCCGACTGTCTATCACGAGCCATCGACACCGCATGATCGTTATCTTGGCGACAAATCGGAGGGAAGTTACATCCCCTTCAGGCATGACAGATGGCACAACCAATACAAGCAGTACATGCAACACGGAACGGTAGGTTTCCCCGCTCAACTTGAAATCAATACCCCCTCCAGGCGGGTAATTGGTGGGAGTTTGGGGTGACTTTTTCGGTCGGGCGCCACGAGAGTGGACCGAATCATGTCAATCACGATTACTGTTTCATCCCCTATAATCGGAATATCCGAAACCTTTGTTGGGGAACCATCAACCTATGACTTATCAACTGTTCAACAATCCGACGGCCCTAATCGTAAGTTCGCTGCTCGCGATCTTGCTGAATAGTGCGCTGCCCGCGAATGGCTCCGCACAGTTGCTAAGCAAGCGGACCAGCCCTCAGGATGTCGAGGAATGGGAGTCCCCATCTCGCGCCATTGCCAACAAAGAATCTTCGCTTATCGAGGAGGTACTCGAGCCGGAACTGATTCTTCGAGTCGATCCAACGAGGTCGAAGATCGTACGCACGAAGTACCCAATTGGCAGAATTGCGATCGGAAATTCCGGCATCGTGGATGTCAACGAGTTTGATCCGCAAGAAATCGAAGTCATCGGCAAGCAGTTCGGCGAAACCACGATGACACTCTGGTTCCCGATGGCAGACGGATCGACACGCGTCCTGAGATACCTCGTACGTATCGAAAACGATGCCGACGACGCCCTGGACCAGACGATGGGAATCTCCGAACTGCAGGACAAGATTAATGAGCTGTTTCCCAACAGCCAGGTTCAACTGATTCCGCTCCGCGACAAAGTCATCGTTCGCGGACAGGCACGCGACTCGAAGGAAGCCAACGAGATCCTCACGATACTTGGTCGCAATTTCAACAATCGTGGTGGTGGAGGCGGTAACGGCGGCGGGAATCAGAATAACAATCGTGGTGGCGTCTTCAACAGCATGGGCAACGGTAGCGGCAACGGTAGCGGCAGCCGCGGCGGCTTCAATGGATACGGACCCAACGCAGGTTACGGCAACGCGGCGACTGGCCGAATTGTTGGTCAGGCCTTCAACGGCGGCGGCGGGGCCGGCACAGGCAATGGCAATAACGACTATTGGGACAGTCACGGAAACCGCTACGACGCGCGGGGCAATCAGGGCGGCGGTCGTTTTGGTGGTGGCGGATTTGGCGGCGGCCGGGGTGGCGTTCAGCTAGTGAATCTGCTGCGTGTACCAGGCGTTCAACAAGTCATGCTAAAAGTGCGAGTCGCGGAACTTTCCAGACAATCGGCACGAGAACTTGGTGCTGATCTTCGAGGCGCAATCGGCGACCTCATTGTTGGTCAGTTCGTAGACGGCCTCCAGGATCTGACTGCCATCCTCGATACGGACGATGTTGGTTTGTTCATTCGTGCGGTAACTTCGCACGGATATGGGAAGATCCTTGCTGAACCAACGCTCGTTACGATCAGCGGTAAAACGGCACGGTTCCACGCGGGTGGTGAGTTTGCCGTCCCAACGACCGTTGGCGTGGGTGGCGTTGGAGCAGTTTCGACAGCGTTCCATGGATTCGGAACAGAGATCACTTTCACCCCGACGGTGGTCGACAAAGACCTGATTCGGCTCCAGGTGAATCCATCGTTCAGTTCAATTAACGGAGATACGTCGGTCAACGGCATCCCCGGACTCAACCGGCGAATGGTTCAAACCACCGTCGATCTTCGCGAAGGTCAGTGGCTTGCGATCGCCGGACTCATCCAGGACGAACAAGGCGGCAACCGGGCCGCAGTACCACTGCTTGGCAACTTGCCAAAGATCGGCGGACTGTTCAGCAATGCGTCTACGACCAGAAGCGAAACGGAACTGATCGTCCTCGTCAGTCCGGAGTTGGTGCACCCGATGGAATCCGAACAGGTTCCTGTGTTACTTCCGGGCATGGAAGTCACCGACCCAACGAACGATGACTTTTTCATGCGACACATGATTGAAGGCTACGCCGGTTGCGACTACCGCAGCACCGTCTGGCCGGAACAAAACACGCAGGAAATCGGTACCAGAGCCAGAGGTCTTGGTGGAAGAGTACGCTCGCGAATGTGTGCACAGCAGGACTACGTTTGCGGCGACTGCGGATTCTCCCAATAACGAGTGGACAGAAAGTTCACGATGCGACATGCAGAAAGAACCAGCACCATGAATGATGCCTCATTGCGCTCATTGCTGTTTGGACAAGTCGCCGTCGGCGTCGTTGCCATCGCGGTTCTGGGTTGCCGTGCCTTGCCACCAGGCGGTGCCCCGATCACACCCATGCCGCTCGGCTCCGTGGTCGACGAAGCAAATCGCCTTCAGGAAGACAATGCAGAGGCAGCGAAGTTCATCGTCTATTGCCATGAGTTTGAACTCAACAAACCGTTCGAATTGCCGGCAGAATACACCAAGTCAAAACAGTATGAAGGAATCCCGGAGTTCATTCTTCGCGGATTTCGGTTGAATCCTCACGGTCAGGATCATGTGAAGCGAATTGCCTACGAGCTTGGAAGAGGAACATTCAACCAGGTCGTCGTCGAACGAAGCGAGACGAGCAGACAATGGATCACAAAATACCGGTTCCCGGTTCACTGGAACTCTCAACTGGATGAGCATCGTCGACAGATCGTTATCGACTCACTACGGGTATTCGGCATCCAGGACCCGGAATCAATCGTCGTGATCGCTCCAGCGTATCCGTTCGGTCTTGATGCGGGAGAGGCCGGGCAGGCGTACCAACAGTCGTTATTCAATAACTCTGGCGGCGGTGGAGGCGGATTGGGCGGTGGTGGAGGCGGCGGTGGATTTGGCGGCGGCGGCGGATTCGGCGGAGGTGGATTCGGCGGAGGTGGATTTTAGAACACATCTCTTTTGTCGTGACGGTGGCATCTTGCCGTCGTCTTGCTATTCCATGTCGACGGCTGGCAGCCACCGACACAACAACCAGCAGTATTTGAAACTGATGAGCAGACCAAGATACAAAAGCATGTTGCTTTCCGTCGCATCGATCGCATTCGTGATCAATGCAGGCGGATGTACGCAACTGCCAAAGATGTCCTTGCCGTCGGCCCTTTCGAATGCTTCGCTTTTGACGAGATCGGACCGCGCGGCGAATGCTGCTTCGCACCTGGACGGGAACCTGAGTCTGGGGCGACTGGCAGAGCGTCGAGGCAACAACACGCGGGCGAAAGAGATATTCAAGGCGATACTCAAGCAGACGCCTGGGCATCGTCAGGCAAATCACCGGTTGGCTGTGATCGCCGCGCGGGAAGGCCAGCTGGAAAAGTCATTGGAGTACTTCCGCGTTGCTCAGGCAGGTGACGGTCAGGACTCTGCCGAGTTGCTGGGCGATCTTGGCTACATTGAATATCTGATGGGCAACCTCGAAGCCGCCGAAATCTCACTTTCCAAGTCGCTGGATATCGAGCCAACGAATGAGAGAACGCTCAACAACCTCGGACTCGTAATGGGAATGATGGGCAAGACGCGTGAGAGCTTCAGCTACTTCGAACAAGCCGTCGGTAAAGCCGAAGCGCACGCAAATCTGGCTTACGTACTCAGCCAACGAGGCACCGAAGCCGACATTCAGCAGGCGGCAAACCACTACCATCAGGCGCTCGAATCCGACTCCGAACTTCGAATTGCGGCTCATGCGTTAATGCAAATTCAGCAACGCTTGCCACAAAGAAATCAGATGCCCGAAAGAGAGATGCAGCTTGCGTCGTCTGGCAACAATGACTGGCGTCAACAAGTCGCAAGCGTCCTGCCACAAATGACCAAGGAGACACTTGCTTCCAACCAGACCGTTCAGCAACCAACCACCAGCCCCGAAGCTGCGACGCCTGAAACCACCCTACCTAAAACCGCCCGGACTGAAACCGTGGTCTATAACGACACACGCCCTGCCGAAGTCACGCACATCAACATTGAGAGAGGCGAGTCGCAACCGAGCCCGGTAAACGGAAATGAAATATTCAACCAACTCGCTCAGGCCAATTCGGAAGAAGAGCAAACCACAACTCAACCGTTTGCACTGGTGAGCCATCATTCACCGATCACACCTGAACCAGTTTCCAGTCCCACCGAGCCGGCTCGTCTTGTTCAGCCTGCGATCAAGCCGTATCTGCCAATCACAACCAGGCGAACAACCCACCCTGCCCTGCCCGTCAAACCATTGCCCGTCAATAATAACGACACGCATAGCGAAACCAGCAACCCAAGGGAAAACGCCACTGAAGCGATCGCAGAAGAAGCGTTCGTAAAAGAAGCGATCGTAGAAGAGTCAATTGAGCCCAGCGAGCCAATCGTCGTCGTGGGCAGCAGCTTCAGCAGACCGCTGGCCTTCGATCTCTAAATCATTTCTAAGTCATTTCCAAGTCGTTCGGTGGCATCCTGCCGCCGCCCTGGAATATCACAACAACGACAAGCTGCCATCGCTACTCAGTTACTGACCCACGATAATGCAGTGATTGGCTGCTGTATGATTGCCATCGCGATAGTCCCAATAGTCACTTCCGGCCGTGTGGGCACCCAAGCCGTCAACGGACGGATAGCGATACGACTGGCTAAGTTCCGAAACAGCATTGGCGACATCGGAAAACTCGCCGGTTACAGCTTCACGAAAGCTGGAGAGCCCTACTCCCATTGTTCCTACGAGAACTGAAGTAACCAACAGAAGTTCGGTTGTGAGAATTCCACCGTCGCAGTCATGCCAAAGGCGTGCCATGATGTCACCATCAGAAGAGAGTTGAGGAGAGTCGTCGTAAGCAAGCGCTCGTGGAGCACTGCTTCAAACTCTCCATGGGCAAATAAGATGCCCAACTCCCGGTGGAATAGCGAGTCGCCAATCAGTCGGTTGAACGCCCCTCGCAAACGACTTATCCAAGTCGCAGAACCGCTACAGAGTGACCATTAGCGGACGGTTTGCAGCGGTTGGGGATACCGCCAGACGCTGGAAGAACAGCAGAAAGAAGCCCGCATTTAGCGATTCAAAGATGCCTGCGGTGCGGCTGCCGTGATACTTTGACGCTGATCTTCGACACTTGGAGTCAGAACACCACCCGGTTGATTCTCGCGAGAAACGAAGTCCCGGAGCTCCAGAACCGCTGGCCCCAACAGCAGGATATAGATCGGCGGAGCGAGACAGAGAATGACCGGCAGCAACAGTTTGAGCGATGCCTTATTGCCAAGTTCTTCGGCCTTTTGATGACGAGTCCGCCGCATCGTGTCGGCGTATTCACGAAGAGCATCGACGACTTTGCCACCCAGCCGGTTACTTTGCCGCATCAACGTCGTCAGCGTGGATACATCCGGAAGCGCAAGTCGTTGGGAGAAGGCTACCAGTGCGTCATTGAAGCTTCCTGCCTCCGATTGACGAGCCACAATTGCAAGCTCCGTCGCCAATGCGGGATGCGTCGGTTCAAATTCACCGATCACGCGTTGAAGTGACTGCTCCATTGTCAGCCCACCCGCGATCATCATGGTCATCATGTCGAGAGCGTCCGGCAAGTCGTTCTGGATCGCCTGCGCCCGGGAGTTCGCACTGGACGAAAGGATGACGCGAGGCAAGCCGTAGATCAGCGCGGCGATTCCAAGCGAAGCCGCGTAAAATTTCCATCCGATCCCGTCGACCCAACCCAACGCGACAAGAAACGCGATAAACAGGCACCACAGCATCAACGTCAGATTTCGAACCGACAGAAAATTCTCCAGAGTCTGGTCGTCGTAGTAGCCTGCTTGCACCAATTCGGTTTTCAATTTGGTACGGCCGTCGTTGGTGACGGGAATTGCCCACGCGAACGGCCTTGTCAGGCTACCCAGTACCGGCCGGATTCGTCGAACCAGTGGCTCATCAGAAGCGGAACGGGTTCCCCACAGTCGCATGGTGACGACGTAGACCAATGCCAGACCGACAGCCAGAAAAAACATTCCCAAAATCATAGTCGAGGTCCTTCTGCAGGATGGGCACTACGGCGCTACAGTCGCTTTCGCAGCAACGACCAACCCCAAATCATTCCCGTCAGCTCAAGAACAAACGCAAGTGTCAGCATGGGCTTACCCGAAGGGTTCTCCCAGAGGGAACGACCGTATTCGGGACGAAACAGGAACAGATAACCGAAGATGCACCACGCCAATCCTGAAACCACAATGACCGAAGCCCGACCAGCTCCCGTCACTGCACGAAGTTTGCGTTCATAGTCAAAACGTTTCCGCAGTACGTCCGCCAGTCGCTGTAGAGTTTCGGACAGATTGCCACCCGAGTCGCGATGCACGGACAAAATGCTTGCCATCATTCGCACGCTCGTTGTATCAATCCGATCGACAAGCGTTGCCATCGCCGCACGCATGGACAGTCCCATTTCCAGCTGATTTTGGCACCGAACAAACTCTGACTTTGCAGGCTCTTCCATGGAATTGGCAACCAGCCCAATCGCCTGATCAAGACTCTCACCCGCGTTGACGGCTCGAGCCATCAAATCAAGCGCCGTCGGCAACTGGGTTTCGAACTGGGACACCATGCGCTTGTACGCGATGACCATGCCAAGAATGGACGCGACGATCGTAAGGCAACCGATCATGATGGCGGGCCCGGCCTGCTCGGTAAAAACGAAGACCGCCATCGCAAGCACACCAGCAAGAGCCACAATCGCGACAGCGGTCGTCGATGGCTTGAGCGGTATACGACTGAGGAAGACGTGCCGGGCGAACCACTGATCAAATCGTTGCAGGCCGCGCGCATCCGGACGAATGGCGATGGAATCGGCGGCGCGAACCGGTGGAACGGCGGCAGGCACAAAACTGGCTTGCTGCACTGCCAGGCGGTACAACAGACCCGCCAGAACCGCGAAGCATACTACGGCCGCGAACATGGATATCATCGACTTACCTCCAGCCTTCGCTGCGGGAACAGGTGGCGAAACGGACTCTAGTCAAAACACGAACCGTCATAGTTCACACCCCGTTCGAGAAAACGTTGCAGGCATCTTGGCTGATAAGTCGGCGTTTCCATGAATGTGCGTGCCCGGCCGTCTTCGTCGATGCCACACTGTCGGCATTCAAAGACATC
>CALHZT010000375.1 GCA_938040995.1 uncultured Pirellulaceae bacterium
TTCACCCGATGAATCTTCGATAATCGATAAGTCGGACATTGAAGAGCGCGAAACGTCCACGGCTTCGACCATGCCCGAAGGACTCATCGACAACCTGCAGTCGGTTCAGGACTTTTACGATCTCGCAAAGTATGTGATCGAAGTCGCCGAAAAGGGAGAAGCTCACGCGGCGACGCTCCGGCCGGCCAGAGAACTGCTCGTCGAATCTCCTCTACCAGAGTATGAAAAAGACCTTGATCACAGGGGACTGGTGAGCGCTCTCGACGACGATGCATTCGAACGAGGCGAAAAGGTCTACGAGCGCGTGTGCGCAAACTGTCACGGAAATCATGACCGGATCGGATCGCTCCCGACGGCGCCGCAGTTTGCACGACTTGGCGATGTGGAAGAAGGGCAGCGTGCGCAAGGCCTCAAACGCGGTACGGAACCGTGGAAAATGTACCAGACGTTGACTGATGGTTACGGCATGATGGTAGCCCAACGCTGGATGGTGCCCTCGCAGAAATACGACGTGATTCATTTCATCCGCGAAGAGTTCTTTCGGGAAGACAATCCGGAGAACTACTTCACAGTCACCGACAAGTACATCGCAAGCCTGCCAACAGGCAGCACGCGCGGGCCAGAACCGCAGGTGGCGGAACCATACGTCACCATGAACTACGGACCATTCCTCATCAATACTTATGAGATGGTTGCCAATACGGATGGTGAGGAGGTCGGCAGGAACCTCGGTCGCGGCCCAGATCCGGACGACCCGAAAGCGAATCCGGATCGCATGTTCTCCGCGGACGATCAGCCGAATTTCGCCTACAAAGGGATCGCCATTCGACTGGACGAAGGGGCGGGTGGCGTCAGTCGCGGGAAACACTGGATGGTTTACGACCACGACACGATGAACATGCACGGTGCATGGAGTGGCGACGCGTTCATTGATTACTGTGCGATCCAGTTTGACGGACGACACGGAACGCACGCCCGACTGGGAAGCGAATTGCAGGTCGCAAACGAAGTCGGCCCCGGCTGGCAGCATCCGACAACGAAAGAAATCGCCGATCCACGACCGACTGGCCGGGACGGCAGGTACTACGGCCCGCTTCCCGGCGACTGGCTAAAGTATCACGGACTTTATGACTGCGGCGAACGAACCGTGCTGTCCTACTCCGTCGGCGATCACGAAATTCTCGAATCGCCAGGCGTTGTCGAAACAGCCGACGGCGCGATCTTTACCCGCGACTTTTCTGTGTTTGCCAAGAGCCCCATCTCGGTGCGAATCTGTCCTGAGGATCTTCATGCAACAGTTGCAGTTCATCTTTCCGGAAACGCCAGCGCACCGATGCCAATGATCGCCAGACGGAATGGTTCGGTCTGGTGCGACATTCCGGGCATCCACGCCGAACAGCGACTTTCCATCGCATTTTCCAGACAGGAAATTCCTGACGACTTCCGCCCTCAAGAGTGCGATCTCGCCAAAGACATCAAACCAGAGAACCTCACTAAGGACAGATGGCCCGAAGTTGTAGAAACCAATATCGAACCTTCTGTTGACGGGCCATTCGTTGTCGATCATCTGACCGTCCCGGAGTCCAATCCATGGAATTGCCGGGTTCGTTGTACCGGCCATGATTTCGTGAACGCGAACACCGCTGCCGTTTGCACCTGGGATGGCGATGTCTGGCTGGTGTCCGACATCCTTACGGAAAGAGGTGTCCGCGACCGACCGTTGAGGTGGCGCCGAATCGCTTCCGGCATGTTCCAGCCATTGGGACTGAAGATTGTGGACGGCGTCATCTATGTCACCTGTCGCGACCAAATTGTGGCTCTTCGCGATCTAAACGGTGACGGGCATACGGATTTCTACGAATGCTTCAACAACGACCATCAAGTCACCGAGCACTTCCACGAGTTTGCCATGGGATTGCAAACCGACAAAGCTGGCAATTTCTACTACGCGAAAAGCGCCCGGCATGCGAAACGAGCCGTCGTGCCGCACCATGGGACATTGTTGCGAGTCGCCGCGGACGGATCGAAGACCGACATCATTGCGACTGGCTTTCGAGCCGCCAACGGTGTCTGCCTGAATCCAGATGGCTCGTTCTTTGTGACGGACCAGGAAGGACACTGGAACCCAAAGAATCGCATCAATTGGGTGAGCGAAGGAAAATTCTACGGCAACATGTACGGGTTCACGGATGAGACCAACGATTCTGACGATGCGATGCAGCCGCCATTGTGCTGGATTACCAACTCATTCGATCGCTCTCCAGCCGAATTGCTTTGGGTTCCAAAAAATCATTGGGGCAATCTGGGCGGAAGCCTGCTCAATCTGTCGTACGGATACGGACGAGCCTACATCGTTCCGCACGAAAAAAAGAACGACAAACTCCAGGGTGGCATGTGCGGCTTGCCGATCCCGGACTTTCCATCGGGACTGGTTCGAGGTCGCTTCGACCGGAGCGGCGAGAACCTCTTTCTCTGCAGCATGTTCGTCTGGTCAAGCAACCAGCAGGAACCTGGCGGGTTCCATCGAATCAGATATCGAGGCAAGGGCAGCAACCTGCCAACGGCCTTGCGCGCCTTCGGAAATACGATTGAAATCCAGTTAAGCGACGAGGTCAGTCGCGATTCCGCGAACGATCCGGAAAATTTCTCTGTGAATTCATGGGACATCAAGCGAACTGCCCGATACGGCTCGGACCATTTCAACGAAAAAGAACTCGAGGTCACTCGCGCGGAACTCCAGGACGATGGACGCACAATTCGGCTGACCATTCCCAGCCTCAAACCAACGTGGTGCATGGCAATCGAGATGCGACTAACCGACAAACAAGGCAAGCCGTTTGAGCGCGAGATTCATAACACGATCCACTCACTCGATTAAAACCACAAGCCGGATGAGCCGGCGAATTTGTCGCAACAATGCCCTACGCCCATCAGCCGTTTTGGCGTTAGCCACGGTTGGAATCGGCAACTCGCTGCACGAACCGTGGCTAACGCCAAATGGCTGATAGTTTCGCGACCTCGACTCAGAAGCGGCACTCTAATGGCCCGAGCCCACATTTGAGAAGGTCAGGCATGCCCACGCCTGAGGGCGAGGAGCATGGCACTGTTCCTATCGTCGGTTTCATTGGCCGAAGAAGAATTAAAAGTGTCAAGGAGATCTTTGACACGTCTCTGACATCTTTTACCTCCCACGATCTCCTCCAATGGGCTCTTGGCTTCGAACTGTGCCCGAAAAGCCAGCACCTCAGGATCTTGCCGATCCGACTCTACAGGATTCGACGACTTCTGGTTATACTTCAGCCACTTTTTCGGGCATCGGATCAGGAAAATTGTCGAATCCGTAATAATGGACGTATGGTCTCTATGCGAGCCGTAGAAGCGAAGCCATTCCGCTTCAGCACGCGGCTAACCTTCGAACGATTACTTCGCGCCAAACAGTAAATGCGCTAGAGGATTTCACTGTTTCCATGCAAGAATTCAAACTCGACAAGAAACACATCACGACACAAAAAATCGTCTTCGTCGGATTTCTTGCGTTCGTGGCCTTAGGTCTTACGTTGCCATTTTTTCCTCCCGGAGAAAATTGGCATCCGGGTGGAGCGAGAATTGTCTCGCTGATATTTATAGTCTTGTTTGGAGCTTGTGCATTCAGTTCATGGCGCACGTTGAAGAAGTTGCCCTATATGGATGTTGCTGCGGACGATGACGGCATTTGGTACGCACATATTGGCAAAGACAAGGGGTTGATTGCCTGGGAAAAAATTTCGGGGGTCAAAGAACGGCCTCGGATGCAATGCCTGGACCTCTTCGCCAGCCATGGGGAAAAGTTGCTAACCGTGGAGTATCAACTCCGCGACTTTGAAGGGCTCAGAGACTTGCTGAATGAAAGAACCTCTGGTGCAGATCCCGAGACGGGCCAAACCGGCCAATCAACCTTCTCGAAACCATCCAGCTACCACCTGACAAATTTGTTAATGGTCTTGGGCCTACCCATTTTGGGATTTTTCTGCGCGAAAGTTCAAGGAGCCGCGTTTTGGGGTTACGCGATGTGTGTTACCGTTATTGTCATTGGGTATGAATATTTCGTCACACCTACCGGCATCCATGTTGATCTTCGGCGTTTCGTAGTTAACTATCCATTTTGGGAAACGGCAATCGACTTTTCTGATGTTGAAGAAATAAAGATTACGGACAAATTTTACAAAGGCTATCGACTTCCAGAAGTCTGGATACACTCCAGGAACAAGGAAAAGCCGATCAAATTGAAGATGCTTGGAGTTGACTCAAACGTGCTGTATGCGGCACTTCAAAAAGCCGTAGACAGGTACTGACGCCAGCCCGCTAATCGCTGTTGGGCATGAAGGTGGGAACAGCAGAATTTCGTTGCGGATGGTGCGCCGTTTTCTTGGCATCAAGAATGTCGCAAACACCGTATGGTATCTGACGTATTCGATGTCGCGAACCCACCGGCGGCTAGCGCCGTGCCGCTCACTGGTTTCAAAACAGCGCGACAATATCTCTATGTCCGCGCCGCTTCGCCCATTCAACCGGTTTGGCCCAATCGGCGCCGGCTAGTTGCGGATCAGCTCCATTCACCAGAAACAACTTGACCAGTTCAACATCCCCACGCCTTGCCGCCCAGCCGAGTGGTGTCGACTGGTGCTCGCCGTCGATCAAATTGACATCGACACCAAGATCCAACCATCGCTGCAGCTTTTCCGAACTGCCTCCGTGATGAATGGCGTGAATACCCATCCAGCCGGTATTGTTGACTTGCCAACCGTTCGCCACCATCCAGTCCTGAATCTCGGGCGTCTTGCCAAGATAAGCCGGACAGCGACTCCACATGTCCGGCTGGTGTTTTAGAAAAATGCTCACGATCTCTTTGAGTCCGTGCTCCGCCGCCATCCCAAACAGGCGCGAGTCGTTTGCGACGAATGGATCCCGCTCGCAGTGGGCAGCGAAATCTTCCGCGTAGCCGTTGTAGCAACAACTGAACACGCAATGCAGTCCGCCATTCTCGCGCAACAGCGACTTCATCTCATCCGACTCCGCGGCCGAATAAGCCGAACCGGATGATTCGACTTCCTGATTGGCGTTCGCTCCGAACTGCAACAACATTTTCGCGGCATCGAGGTGCCCGTTCTGCACGGCGTCGTAGAGGCTGCCTCCGAACGGCGCCAGCCCATGCTCGGGGTGGTTCGGATCCGCTCCGGCCATCAGCAACAGCTCGACAATCGCCAGCTCGCCGGCCTTGGCCGCACTTCGCAACGGGTATCCGGAGTACCACGTCGAATAGTCGGCATCCCGCTTCGCCGCGACTGGATCTTTCGTGATCATCGCGGCGACGGTTTCCATATCCCCGCGACGACAAGCCGTCGTGAGATCATAAAACGCGCCCTTCGCCAACAGGTGACTCATGATGGCCATGTGATCTTTCGGCGCATCCGGATGCAGATCTCGCCATCCGCGATACCAATAGTCGCCATTTGTAAGATCGAGAGGCCGCGCGCCATCCGGCCGCTCGGAATCAATGTCGGCTCCATATTCCAGCAGCGCGTTGATCCAGTTGACTTGACGAGTCATCACCGCCCAGTGGATCGGTTTGTTGCCCCGCACGTCGGCGACTTCGATGCCATGCTCTTCGATCAGTTGAACCGTCCGGTCACGATCGCGATCTTTGAAGGCAGCCGCAATTTCGTCGCCCGCTGGACAGATGCCCCATTGCTGAAACATTTGCTCTTCCAGTATTCGCGCAAGTTCGTCGTATCCACGATCCTGTGCCATCTGCAAAGGGCGATGATGATACTCCGGGTTTGAGACGTAGGTCGCATCGGCACCGCAGTTCAACAGTAGCAATGCCGCATCAATCTGATTTTCGCGCACGGCAAAATGCAGTGGCGTGCGATAGCTGCTCTCGCAACGCACCAGCCCGGGGTCTTTTCCCAGCAGCGCCATGATGCCATCGCAGTCACCGCGAATTGCCGAGTCGAATATGCCCCAGACGTCATTCCCTCGGCCCCAACACCATGGCACGAGGTTGTCGGTCTGTAAAAAATCAGGCTGGTTGGGGGCAGGCGGCATAATTATTTTCGCGGAGTCGCAGAGAACAGGGCAGCAGTCTACCGTGAACCTGCAATTCGGCGAAGAGCACGAAAAAGGCCGCAAAGTTGATAACAACTTTGCGGCCCTTCGTTGCGGTCTTTCGTAGATCGTTTGCGTCTCAGCGACTAATGCGCTGCGTCATGCCCATCCGCTGCATGCTTCGGCTTGGGAAACATGAGCAGTAGCAAGTAAAGCACTGCCATTGCCGCGGGTACGATGGCGGTATAGCGAATCGCCATGCGGCTACCGTGAAGCGTGGCTTCTCCCACAGGTCCTTTGTCCGTTTCGACGAATTGCTTATTCGCTTCGAACCATTCACTTTGCGAGCGTAAGCTGGAAAACTCTTCTCCGGAAATTGCTTCGCCAGCAATTTCGACGTCGGACATCACTGCAGCACCGTTGTCGGCAATCATACCGGCTTTTGCACCGTCGATTCCCGTGATCGCAGGAAACGTCAGGAAACTGTTCTCGTTCGGTGCCTTGACGCGACTGTAGGTCTCGGGTGCATTTTCCTGGATGTATTTTGACGCAAAATAGTCCTGCTTGTAGCCGATTCCGGGGCCACCGAGAGATCCCGCCGAAACCATGCCAATACAACCCATAATCGCCATCGCGACTGTCGCACTTTGCGGGAACCGTTCTCCAACAACGCCAAGCATCGTTGGCCACAGGAACGTTTTTCCAAGTGCATAGACAGTTGCTGCAAAGAACATGAATGGAACAGAGTTTCCGATACTGATCAGGTAGAGTCCTGTTGCACCGATGATCGCACTGGCAAACAAAAGGCCGAGCGATGAGATCTTGTGAACAATCGGCCCTGCAACAAATCGCAGGACAGTCATCAGCAGGGACGTGTAGATAAACAATGCCGTTCCAAGCTTCGCGCTATTCAGAATGACACCCGTGATTTTGTTGATCCAGCTATCCGTACCCAGCTCGACGTAACCAACACACGCGTGAGCCAAAAGAAGAATCAGAAAGAAAGGTCCGATCAGCTTCGCAAACATACCACCGTAGGAAATGGCACCTTCCTGTGCGTCTGTCTTGGGAAACGATTCCTTGAGAACAATCAAACCGTAGAGCACAACAGGCACGAGGAACGCGGCCATGAGGACTTCCCACGGAACCATTCCTTTCGCGAACACAATCAGACCACCGATAACCAGTCCGGCTGGCCAACCAGCGTGGAGGATATTCAGGTAGTGCGTCTTTTCTTTGGGGTAAAGTGCCGCCGTTAGTGGGTTGATGACGGCTTCGCAAATACCGTTGCCAATTGCAAAAATGAACATCGACCAGAAAAGCAGCATGTAACAGGCGTCTTTTCCCGACGCGTTGAAGACAGGTGTTGCCGCGAACAACATCGCTGCCGAAATCACGTGGCACAAGAACGCGACGAGCATGAGCGGCTTGTAGCCGATCCAGTCAATCAGCAAACCGGCAAGCAGGATGATGATGCCGAATCCGAGCAAGCCACCACCAGTGATCTGGCCCAACTCGGTCATCGTGAATCCGTACTTGTTCGACCAAACGTCCAGCAAGCCGCCACGAACGGCGAAGCCAACGCCGGCTGCGATAAGAGTCAGGAAGCCGGCCGTAAGAAGTTGTTTCCGGTTGGCAACGAGTCCAGGTTCAGACATAGAGTGACACCAATGAGAATAGATATTTGAAGGTCAGCAAAGAACGAGATTTGCCTAAAAATTCTTATATGGTTATCACCACCCACAATCGGGTAGTCAACCATCTAAATCCCCGGTTCTGCCAGTTGAAGCCGCCAAATTGCGGTAGTTCACGTCATTGGCGATGACGATTCGGGTTAGGTTGTCGGCGCGGTCAACGGCGACTTCGCCCTCAAGGGAATGTAGCGGCGAAAACGGGCCACACAAACAATGGCCATCATCGCGAAAGATACTCACTTTCGCGTACTACAAACCGCCATGGAATGTCGGCTCCCTTCGTCAAACCAATTCGCTTCGTAACGCCCGGCGAGCGTGGCGGCGGCGTACCATCCTCGCGGATGGAAACCGTTTTCGATGTCACCAGATCGACGCCGTTCGAATCACCATTCAGACCGAACGCCTGAGCCAGCTTGGCGGGACCATTGCACAAACCGCGATCATTTCGCGACTTGGCACGACGTCCCCGCATCACATCCAGCCCGCAAAGAGGCTGCACTGCCCGAATCAGAACGGCGGAACACTCGCCTGGCTGGCCGGTAACGGCATTCGCACACCAATGCATCCCGTAGGTGAAATACACATAGAGCAATCCCGGCTTGCCAAACATCATCTCATTCCGCGTCGTCTTCCCGCGAAAGCCATGGCTACCTGGGTCATCTTCGGCTCCGTAGGCCTCCGTTTCAACGATTCGGCCAATCAGATCGCCAACCACCAGCAGTTTGTTCAGTAGTTCAGCGGCGACGTCTGGCGAACGCCGACGGTAGAAGGAGCGACAAAGTTTGTTCCCTTTGCGAGCCACTTTTTAACACGTAGTTCCAATAATTCTGTAATTGGGTTGTCTACCCGACCATCATGGCGACCAATCCTTGACGACGCGAGATCAGGCAGCGAAACTCGACCGGTAGAAATTCACCACATTCACTGAGAAAAGATACATGGCCACAGGATTTGCAGTTGTCGGTTGCGGGATGATCGCCCACTTTCACGCGAGGGCGATCGCGGAGATCAAAGGTGCGAAACTGGTTGCGGGTTTCGATTTTCGCAAAGAAGCCGCGGAGCGACTGGCCGACGAACATGGGGGAACTCCTTACACGGATCTCAAGGCCATGTTGGCTGATCCCAAGGTGGATGTGGTCACCATCTGTACGCCGAGCGGTGCCCATATGGAACCGGCTGTGGCAGCGGCCAACGCGGGCAAGCATGTGATCGTCGAAAAACCGCTGGAGATCACGCTGAAACGCTGCGACAAAATTATCGAAGCGTGCAAGAAGAACAAAGTCGTCCTGTCCGCGATCTTTCCTTCGCGATTTCATCGCTGCAGCAAGATGTTGAAGGAAGCCGTCGACAAGGGGCGGTTCGGCCGACTGAGTCTCGGCGACGCCTACGTAAAGTGGTTCCGAACACAGGACTATTACGATAGTGGCCAGTGGCGAGGTACGTGGGCTCTGGACGGCGGCGGCGCGCTGATGAACCAGGCGATTCACAGCGTGGACATGCTGACGTGGCTGATGGGGCCGGTGGTCGAACTGACGGCTCAAACGGCGACTCTTGCTCACAAGCGGATCGAAGTCGAAGACGTGGCAACGGCATCGCTGAAGTTCAAGAATGGTGCGTTGGGTGTGATCGAAGCCACCACCGCGGCTTTTCCTGGCTCACTCAAGAAGATTGAGATTCACGGTAGCGAAGGATCGGCCGCGATCGAAGAAGAAGATATCGTGCAGTGGGAGTTTGCCAAAATGACGGCGAAGGACAAGAAGATCGCCGCCGAGTTCTCCGGTGTCACTGAAACGGGCGGCGGTGCGGCTGATCCTTCGGCGATCGGGCATGCTGCCCACGCGGAACAATTCCGCGATGTACTCAAGGCCATCAAGAAGGGCACCAAGCCCGCAGTCGATGGTCACGAAGGGCGTCGCAGCGTCGAGATCATTCTCGCGATCTACAAGGCTGCCGAGACCGGCAAGAAGATTGAACTTCCGTTGAAGCGAGATCCCGTTTTGAAGGCTCGAAAAGGCGCGAAGAAACTCTAGATTTCGAAATCAGCCTAGCATCTCAAGCCGCCAATAATCCACACCAGTCGCAATTGATAAATCGCATGCCGCAAGGCGCTTTGAATATTTGAAAGAAGCTTTTTTCCATGAATAGCCCCAACGAGTCGGCGGATCAGCAAGAACTGGCTGAGCTCGCCGCAATCAACGAATCTTCGTTCGGCAAGCAGCTGTCCTATTTCGCGAGAAAGTCGGGACCCGGCTGGCTGCAGGGTGCGGTTACGCTTGGTGGTGGCTCACTCGCCGGCGCGCTCTATCTTGGCGTATTCATGGGCTACAACATGATGTGGCTGCAGCCGCTCGCCATGGTCCTCGGCGTCATCATGCTGAACGCGATTTCCTATGTGACTTTGACGACTGGACATCGTCCCTTCAAGGCAATCAATGAACATGTTAGTCCGATCCTAGGATGGGCATGGATTATCGCAACACTGATGGCCAACGTTGTCTGGTGCATGCCGCAGTTCGCACTCGGCACGGCCGCCATTCAGCAGAACCTGCTGGGTGGAAACAAAGAAGGCATCGGGACAACGCTGAACTGTTGTATTGCCTTGTTGATTCTCGGTGTCATCGTGAACTTTTTCTACGAGAGTGGCAGCAAAGGCATCAAGCTGTTCGAGCTGATTCTCAAAGTGCTGGTCGCGATCGTCGTCATCTCTTTCTTCGGAGTCGTCATCGCACTGGCGATGAGCGGTGCCATTGATTTCGGCGCGATTTTCTCCGGATTCATTCCCAATTTTTCTCTACTGGGTAGTGCAGCGCCGACATTCGAACCGGCGATCGACGCTACCGGTGAGTTCTCCGATTTCTGGCGTGGAAAGATCGCGGCGGATCAGCGCGACATCATGATGACTGCGTTCGGCACAGCCGTCGGAATCAATATGACGTTCCTGTTGCCTTATTCGATGCTCAAAAAGCAATGGGGCAAAGTCCATCGCAAGCTGGCGCTGTTTGATCTCTCGATCGGCCTGATTGTGCCGTTCGTGCTCGCGACCAGTTGCGTGGTGATCGCTGCGTCTTCGCAATTCCATACGAAATATGAGGACGTACTCGGCGAAGACGGCAAAGCGATTCCCGCGATGGCTGGAGCGTATGCGAAAATTGCCGACGCCCGAGTCAAACACCAGGCCGGTGAGTCGTTTGGGAGCATGTCAGCCGACGAGAAAGCAGCAGCACGCGACGCATTGCCACTCGCGGATAAGCAACTCGCTGCGATGCTGGCCAAACGTGACAACTTTAATCTCGCGAACGCTCTTCAGCCGCTGACGGGCGAAAAAATTGCCCAACTGGTGTTCGGCGTTGGCGTTCTGGGAATGGCCATTTCCACCATCATTATCCTGATGTTGATTAACGGGTTCACGCTATGCGAAATGTTGAATCAACCCGGTAACCGCATCGTGCACCTCGCGGGAACACTGATCGCCGGCATTGGCGGGTTCCTTGGGCCACTCTACTTCTGGAGCAATGCAAATTCAAAAGCGGCTTTGGCAGTGCCTACATCAGTGATTGGTGGAGCCATGATTCCGATCGCTTACTTTACGTTCCTTCTGCTGATGAATTCGAAAAGTCTACTGGGTGAAGATCGTCCGACGGGTGGCCGCGCCTTGAAGTGGAACATTCTTATGACGATCGCTACCGTGATCGCAACGGCAGGTTCCGTGTGGGTACTGCTCGGCAAAGGAGTACCTGGCATCATCGGCATCCTGATTCTGGCCAGCCTGTTCGTTCTTGGAACGATTGGATTCCTTGTCAAAAATCGTTCAGCCGCGGCGTAAGATAACAACATTCGGTCTCAAAGCCGGCAACGGTTGCCGGCTTCCATCCATACAAGCCCGACGCGCAACAGGAAATGGTTCCGACCAAGCTGTTCGTAGTACCGCCTTTAGGCGAAAGGTGGTGCTTCCGGCTAATGCCGGTACTACGAACACGTCGCGACGATCCATGAAACTCCCTGGCGAGAGAGTGGTTCAAAAACCCACAACCACTCCCCAAGGTTTCGGGCTCTGCGAGCAAGGCCTAATATGAATTCCGACCCAAAACATCGCGTTTTCGAATTAACCGATCAGCAGCGTCATGATCTCGCCCAAAAGGTAGACGCCAAAGAACTTCAGGCAACGCGCATAGGCTTCGCCCGCGGCGGCGCCGCCGCCGAAGCTTCGCTAGAGTGCCTCCACGTAGAGATCCCGACGGACGCCAATGGCGAGGTCAGCTGCTGCGGCGCAAAACAGGTCCTGATCGACGAAATCCGCGAGTTCACCGACGCCGCCGGAAATCCCGTGCAGATCCGTTGCTCGTCATCCGCGATTCTCGAAATGACGGATGCTCCGATCCATGTTCACGCCGAGACGCTGGAGTACTACATCGTTCTTGCTGGCAAAGGCCGAATGGTGCTGGGAACCGGCGAGCAGGAACGAGTCGAATCCGTTCAGGAGGGAAGCGTAATCCTGATTCAACCCGGCCAGCCACACGGCATCGCGTCGGACGATCCAGACGTGCCGATCAAGGCGTTGCTGACTTTCACGCCCGGTCTGGCTCCTGTGACCGCACCCGATTATCGGGACGAAGAAATCGTCCACGCCCGCACTTCAGAACGCCTGAAGCAACTGGACAACGCTAACAATACACCCGCGCCGGACACCGACCAGTAAACAACGCGACTTGACTAACCCTCACTCCTACGAAGGTCGCACCGGTGCGTTGATCCGCTCCAACTACATCCCCGAGGCCCCCGATTGAGGCGAGCATCGAAGCAATTTGCGACTTGGATTAAGATAATGCAAGTGGCACCTGAATAACTGATCGTCGCCTTTCAAAGAGCGACTTCCCACCAGCACATCAGGACGCGAATCTCTCTGATTTCATTTAATGAAGCGACGAACAAGATGGCAACCTACTTTGCAGCCGGCTCCTCGACCTTTGACCTTGAATCGGAGCAACTCCGGGACGCACTCGAAACGGCCCTCGGTTTGATGGGCGACCGAAAAAAGATCCTGGCAATTCCGCCGGATCACACGCGCATTCATAGTCGAGCCGGCGAGCTGACTTGCATGCTCCACGACCTCGTCGGCGAGCGACTAACGGATGTGATGCCGGCATTGGGCACGCACAAAAAAATGAGCCCCGAGAAACTGACCGAAATGTTTCCGGGGCTTCCGCTAGACCTCGTCCGCGAACACAAGTGGCGCGACGACGTCGTGACGTTGGGCAAAGTCGACGCGGACTTCGTTTCGGAAGTCACCGAGGGAATCTGGAAACAGCCGTGGGAGGCTCAACTTAATCGCATGATCCGCGACGGCGGACACGATTTGATCCTTTCGATCGGCCAAGTCGTCCCGCACGAAGTCATCGGGATGGCGAATTATAACAAGAACATTTTCATCGGAACGGGCGGACAAGCCGGCATCAACGAAAGTCATTTCATCGGCGCTGCTTACGGTATGGAACGCATGATGGGGCGAATGAACACGCCGTTACGACGGATCCTCAACCATGCCCAGGAGCAATTCTGCAAAGACATGCCAATCGTCTATGTGCTCACCGTGATGGGAAATCGCCCAGACGGAAGTCTCGCGACGAGAGGTTTGTTCATCGGAGATGATCACGAGTGCTTCCGGTTGGCATGCGAACTTTCGGCGGAAGTGAATGTTACCATGCTCGACAAACCGCTTAAAAAAGTTGTTGTCTATCTCGATCCTGGTGAGTTTGAGAGTACGTGGCTTGGCAACAAGTCGATTTACAGAACGCGGATGGCGATTGCCGATGAGGGCGAACTGATTGTTCTCGGTCCAGAAGTTTCCGAGTTTGGCGAGGATCCTGCCATCGACTCGTTGATTCGCAAATACGGATACCGGACGACTCCGGAGATTATGAAGTTCGTCGAAGAGAATGATGATCTACGCGGCAATCTTTCGGCTGCGGCCCACCTCATTCACGGCTCGTCCGAAGGCAGGTTCAAAATCACCTACTGTCCCGGCAAAATCTCGGCTGAAGAGATTCGATCGGTGGGGTACGAATACGGCGATCTTGCTGAAATGACCTCCAGGTACGATCCTTCCAAACTCGGCGACGGAATCAACACGATGCCCGATGGTGAAGAGATCTTCTTTGTGCGCAACCCGGCATTGGGACTGTGGGCGGAACGCAGCCGCTGGGAATCGTCGTAGAGCATAACCTGGACACATCGCGACTGGCCTGCGCATTCAATCTTTGACAAACTCTGGCACTACGCGCGTGTTTTGATGTTGCGCTATTTTCAACCACGAATTGGTGACCTATCGCCCCTAT
>CALHZT010000376.1 GCA_938040995.1 uncultured Pirellulaceae bacterium
CGCGATCGTGGTGACGCGGACGGCTTCGCGGACTCCGTGGAACTGATGGTAACCGGCGATCTTTTTGATGAGCGAGTCGCCATCGTCTTCAAACAGGACGAAGTACCGCATGTAATCCAGAAACAGCTCAGGATCGAAGAAGCCCCGAACGACTTTCTCCAACTGGTATTCCAGCAGCGTAGAATCGTCTTCGTTCTTGATGTAACGCCACGGCATGAACCGTTCTTTGTTGGCCGTCAGCGAACCGACTCGCGCCGTAATCCCATCGCTGATGACCAGAGCCACGTTGTAGGCCAGCAGGTCGGAGATTTCGTCTTTGTAAGTTTTCAGTTGCGAGTAAGCTTTCCACACATCGGCCGATTCATCCGCCGGGTTCTTCAGCTCGACGACCGCCAGAGGCAAGCCATTGACGAAAACCACGACATCGGGCCTGCGAGCCTGCTTGGTTCCCGCCACGCTGAACTGGTTGACGACCAGCAAATCGTTTTTGTTGGGGTTTTGGAAGTCGATAATCTGAGCGTAGATCGTTTCCTTGCCATCGTCCCCGTCTTTGGTGGAAGTGTATTCGACTTTGACGCCGTTGGTGTAAAGCCTGTGCAGTACTCGGTTGTTTTGTTCCAAGCTGGGATGATCGGGATTGGCGACGACGTGCACGACGTCATCGACGGCGGATTGCGGAAGACCGGGATTCAGTCGAGCCACTGCTTCGGCCAAGCGATCTTTCAAGACGACAACTCGGTAGCCATCCCGCTCCGGATCGTCCCCGTCGGGCGAGATGTCCACGCCGTTGGCGTACTCCCAGCCGCAATCGCGGAACCAGTCGAGGGAAAGCTCTTCGAGTTGGTCTTCGGTAATCATCTGCGGTTTGCGCCTAAACAAGAATCTCCGTGTTTCGGGCCGATTTGGGGCCGGATTCGGCCATTTGGCGGATTGCGCCTAAACAGGATCGCAGAATCACAATGTCCCATTTCCTGCTGGTCGGCCAATCTCCTAAACCCAGCGAAAGCAGGGTTTTTCATCCTTTCCGAACCCGGTGGCGCGATCCATGTCCCATTTTTTTCCCATTCTTCTACCTCGCCGAAATGGCGAGATTTTTGGCGAGATAGCGTCTTTGGTCGGTGAATCGCCCACGTATCTCGCCGTTGGGGAAAGCCAATAAATTCGCCAAAATCCGGCGATGTTTGGGTTTCGGGTGACCTAATCCGGGAATTTTGTGTCAATACATATTGAATCGCAGCCGTCTTTGCCGAATACTTACAGCAGTTCACTACCAGTGGCAGTGAATCTATAAAGGCCTCCGCTGAGCCCGCCTGGCGAATCAGCGTTTTTTTATGCGCTTTCATCAGCCTGTTCCTTCTGCTCGCCCTCTGTGGTGTCTTCAGGTTTCGCAATTTTGAGTTGTTCACGTGGCCACTTGCGACTCTTCTTGATCTTCTGCATGGTCCATGAAGTCGCAACGTAGCAAGTTACAAACTCGGCTTGCTTGTCTCTAACAATGCGAATGATGACGATGAAGTTTCCCTTCACAATCGCGACTCGGCGGGCAAAATCATCTTGCCGTAATTTGTTGTCATAGCCGACTCGGATATCTGCACTTGGATCGCTCAACGCGAGTTTGACCCAATCCATTCGTTTTGCGCGGTCATCAGAGAATGTGTCGTCTTTCGATTTGGCAGACGATGACTCAAAGAATGCATGGTCGAAATCGCGTTTGCGAAATCGCACCATGATTCCGTCGAATGTTGGGATCGGTCCGGCACAATACTCGTTGTGGAAATGCTTTCGGTAGTCGTCCTCGGAATCCAATTCGAGGAACGGCGGATACTCAACCTTCGCCATCACCAGCCTCCAGAAAGGTTGATGCGAAACACGTTGAACTTTCGTTCGTGGCGAGCTGTCGGTCCGATTTGACGTCCAAGGTGCTTTTCTACAATTTCAACAACCTGCTCCTTGGCTGCTGAACCTGTCGGCGTCGCATTGATTCGGCGCGAGGCACAGCCCGTAAGCACGTCAGCAAGCTGAATCAAGACAGACTGACTCGATTCCGTTGCCTGAACGTTCGTTACCAAAGAACTCAGGTTGGAATTGTCCAAGCAATCGCGCAGCACATGAAGACGATCACGACGCCGATTCTTCTTAAAGTCCAGATAGAACGCGTACTCGTTGAAGTCGAGAATCCAGTGATGCAGCAATTGATAGTAGAACTTGTAAAAGCCGAGTTCCTGATCGTTGGCATGGAACGTGGTGAGATCGACCTTATCGCAATCAACGGCAATGCAGCGGAAACGCAGGTCTTCGCCTTGGGCAAAAAACATTTCGACAAGTTCGCAGTAAAAATCCACACGCGAAGGCGAAACCCGGTTCCATTTGAATTCGCCGCCAACTTTGTGTTTATCACGAAGCTTGTGAATCGCATCTTTAAAATGAGGTCGTTGGTCCGTTGGCAACCACAAGCTGCCAAGCAATAGAAACTTGTTGTCGGCGTTTTCCGAGGCCAGTGCTTCAGGGCTGCTTTCATCGCAGTAGACATCGAACTTCATTGCAATGCCTCTTTGATTTCAGGCAGGGGATTTAAACACAGAGGCACGGAGGACACGGAGTTTTGGTCCGGTGCTTCCTCTGTGATCTCTGTGCCTCTGTGTTTCAAAATTGTTTCGGTTTGGATTGTGTCGGGGTTTGAAACGCGGAGCCGCGGAGAGCGCAGAGGTTTTCTGCGGCACTTCTCTGCGAACTCGGCGTCTCTGCGTTTCCAAATCATCACGCCAATGCCTCCTCCGCACGCGTCATCGCGCCGGGAACGGGAAGCTCGCCCGAGAGGAGTTGGGGGAGGAGCGTGTCGCGGTGTTTCGCCAAAGACGTAGACTCTTCGGTGTTGGCTCTAATCTGAGCAAAAAGCGGATTCAACACATCCGAAAAAGCATCTGCAACTTCGGGTGACGGAACAAGAAACGGAATCTTCTTGAGATTGCCTTGATTGATCTTCGGCTGGACGGCTCCGGTAACGAATGGCTTCACAACGGCTTGTTTCAAATGAACAAGTAGATGTTCGTCCGAAATACCGTTCTTGCCTTTCAACACGTGTGCGTGGTTGTTGACCCAAAATTGCCCCCACACGTATTGCAGCACCGGCGTTCCGTCGTCATTGACGACTGATCCGTCTTCTCCCATCAGCACATGAATTCCCTCAAACAGAAAATCATCCACGTGATCCACGACTGACGCAGCGCCGTAGTATGGGTATGTCCCTTGTCTTTCTTGGCGTTGTTTCTTGGACAGGG
>CALHZT010000377.1 GCA_938040995.1 uncultured Pirellulaceae bacterium
GGTTCCATGGTGTAGGGGCTGACCTTCTCGCTGGGTGAGCCGTTTTTTGCTGCGATCTCGTTAATCACTTTAAGCATGGCAAGAATGGTGGCTTCGACCGTGTCGGTTGAAAGTCCAATACCGCGGTGTAGTTCGCCGTTGTGTTCGATGTCCAGGGTGACTTCGCCGAGGGCGTCATGACCGACCGTTGCACTTCGGACCTGAAAATCGTTGCATTTGATTTTCATGCCGGTAATCTTTTCCGTCGCGAGGAATGCGCAGTCGATCGGGCCGTCACCGTCAGACATTTTTTCCGTGTGGCTTATTCCATCCCGTCGCAATGTCAGTTCGACGCTTGGTTTGTCCCCGGTGCTGGATGTGACACGAAACGACTCGAGCTCCCATGAGTTCTCGGCGGTTCCACTGATCTCCTGCGTGATCAGCGCGACGAGGTCGCCATCGTAGATCTCCTTTTTCTTGTCGGCGAGATCCTTGAAGCGATTGAAGACTTCCTGCAGCTGATCGCCAGTCAGATGAAACCCCAGCGCCCGGGCGCGGTCGGCCAATGCGGCACGGCCACTATGTTTTCCAAGAACCAGGTCCGTCTTTTCGAATCCGACATCTTCGGGTCGCATGATTTCGTAAGTCGTGCGTTCCTTGAGCATGCCGTCCTGGTGAATGCCGGCTTCGTGCGCGAACGCATTGCGACCGACAATCGCCTTATTCCGCTGAACTTGCAGACCAGTAATGCTGGAAACCAGTCGGCTGGTCGGAACCAGTCGCCGGGATGCGATCTTCGTGTCGGCGTTGTAGTAGTCGTTTCTGGTGCGGAGCGCCATGACGACTTCTTCGAGCGAGCAATTGCCGGCTCGCTCGCCAATTCCGTTGATCGTACATTCGATTTGACCGGCGCCGTTCTTTACCGCAGCAAGACTGTTGGCGACTGCCATGCCCAGATCGTCGTGACAGTGCACGCTGATCGTGGCCTGGGAAATGTTCGGCACGCGCTCGACGAGCGATCCGATGACTTGGCCCATTTGTTCGGGCGTGGCATAACCGACGGTGTCTGGAATGTTGACGGTCGTGGCGCCAGCCGCAATGACGGCTTCGACGACTTCGCAGAGAAAGTCGATTTCGGTGCGGGCGGCGTCCTCGGGAGAGAACTCCACGTCATCGCAGTACCCGGCGGCTCGCGAGACGCCGGCAACCGCCTGTTTGATGATCTCTTCCGGGGTCATCTTCAGTTTGAACTGGCGATGAATCGCGCTCGTGGCGAGAAAGACATGGATACGCGGCTTTTGCGCGTGCTTCAGCGCTTCCCACGCACGGTCGATATCCTTGTCATTGCAGCGTGCGAGTCCACAGATGGTTGCGCCGTGAACTTGCGTTGCGATTTCTTTTACCGACTGGAAATCACCTGGTGAAGCGATCGGAAAGCCGGCTTCGATAATGTCGACGCCAAGATCAACCAGGGCATGCGCGATCTTCAGTTTTTCAACGAGGTTCATACTCGCGCCCGGTGATTGCTCGCCGTCACGGAGAGTCGTATCGAAGATCTTGATCATGTGCGAATCGGACATCGACGTTGCCTTTTAAATGAATGTTCGTGGTAATCTTACATTCGTGGTGCAAAACGAAAAATAACGAAAAAACCCCAAGGCCGTTTTGGGCCTTGGGGTTTCGTCGTTGATTCAATTTCAATCGCTCGGAAAAACCCTAGGGCCACCTCGTAATAAGTAGGAGCGAGAGTAGAAGGTTTCGGAGCATGTTTTTGATATTCGTAAGTTCTTGTCTGTTGGTGCCGGGTGGCTGCCAACTGGTTTAACTTTATCTCAGTCGCCGGGGCCGGTCAACCTTCGTCGTTGGGTAACCGTTCACGGATATTGACGTTCCCTCAGGTTCGAGAGGGTCAGGCACAAATTTTCGGCGTTTGTTGGCAAAGCGAAATAAGTCAGTTTGCCGCCGAAGAATTGAGCCAGACCCTTGCCCTCGTGAACGGTTACGTCGTCGGTTCGTTGGTTCACAGATTCTGGTCGGAATTGCTAGCGATTCCGGTTGTGGCTTCCTGGCGTTGCCGGATTTGATGGCCTCTACCAATGCACTCCGTACCTCGCGGCTTGAGCCACGATGTTGTTTTGCCTACGATTCCGCACCAGCCAAATAGCGAGTTTCAGGAACAGGTGTGCTTTCGAGGAGCGAATTGCATTGGATTTCGAGGTCCAGAGATGTACGCGGCGATGTGCAGCGTCCGATCGCGAGCTGCGGCCGGGTGAGTCGTTTTACTCGGTGCTTTTACCCGACGGTGGGAGCGTCAAGCGAGTCGACTATGCGATCGACAGTTGGCAGGGCGCGCCGGAAAACTCGATTGGACATTGGCGGTCCCGGATGCCGGATCCCAATACCCAGAAAGTCACCTGGGCGCCGAATGATGTGATCCTGCATTACTTTGCCGGGCTGGGTGATGATCCGGATGTTGCCGATACGCGATTTGTTTTGGCGCTGTTGATGGTACGGCGAAGGATCTTGCGGCTGGAGGAGAGCGAGTCGGTGGATGGCAAGGACGTTATGGTTCTCTACTGCGGCAAGAACGAGACGGAATATCGCGTGACGGTGACGGATCCGACGGCGGAGAAAGTTACTGCGATTGAGGATGAGTTGGCGGGGTTGCTGTTTGGGAATGACGAAGGAACGGAAGAGACCGAGTCAAATGAGGATCAGTGAGCGGCACGGCGCTAGCC
>CALHZT010000378.1 GCA_938040995.1 uncultured Pirellulaceae bacterium
GCGGGCAGGGCGAATCCGGAAAAGGCGAGCAGGGCGAAAGCGGCGAAACTGCTGAAGGCGAAATGAACGAAGGTCAGCAGGGCGAGTCTGGCGATCAGGGATCCAGGAGCGGTGAATCAGAAAGTGAATCTTCTGAAGGGCAGTCGCAGGGCGAATCAGGTGATCCCGGCAAAGGCCAAAGCGGAAAAACGGGTGAGCAACAGCAGGGCCAGCCGGGTGAACAAGGCGAACAGCCCGGCGGGCAACGAGGCGATCCATCCAGCCCGGCACAGGGGGCTCCATCGGACGGAGCTGGGGCTGGCGAAGAATCAGAGCAGGCCGCTGGTGAAGAAAAAGCCGACAAGGCGAATCTCGAATACACCCGCAAGGCTACCAATCTTGCCCTCGATCATCTTCGCGACAAAGAAAACCGTCGCAAGATGCAGGAGGAGCTTGGCTGGACGAAAGAGCAGATGAACCAGTTTATTCGTCGTTGGCATTCGCTACGAAAAAAAGCAGCGAATTCGGGCAAAGCGGACGCGCAATCAAAAGCCTCGCAGAGCGAACTGAATGAAGCCTTGCGAAGCCTTGGGCTTACGCCAGGTCGCGACCGCATGCGAAAATCAGGTTCGCGCACCGATAGCAGCAATCGTGTCCGCGACGCTGGCACGCGAAGTCGACCCCCCAAAGAGTACGAGGACCAGTACAAGGCCTACTTGCGCAGCGTAGGAAACGCTCCCGGGAAGTAAGCCATCTAACCCACGACTTGCGGCCTTCTTTTATCCATCAAATGGATGCGATTTATTGTATGCTGGTATCCTGCGTTATTCGTTGTTGACAGGCAGTAAAGTGCACAGGAAACGGATTCTACGATTATGAAACCCAAGCGAAAATTCTGTCGTCTGTCGTTGGATGGTTCCCGGCAAAGACGTGCGAAATTCGGATCAGGTACGGTGCGATTGCAACTTGAGTCGCTGGAGGCAAAGCGTTTGCTCGCGATGGATGGTTTTGCTGCAGCCGCGAGCTCCGCTGTCGAGACTTCATCTTCATTAGTTCATGAAGATCAACTCGTCGTTGTACCAGCGCCCGCGACACCAACGCCCGCTGTTTTTGTCGAGACTCAGTTTGTTAACGTCCCGGAAGTCAACGCGGGTGAGCTTCCCGAGCATTTGCAGGTGGAACTGAGCCATCGCGGTGAAACTCTTTCCCTGCAACTCGACAAGCATTCGGTCTTCGGCGCCAATACCCGTTTCCTGGTTGACGACGGTACCGGAGAACTGGTCGAAATTGACCGTGGCCCGGACGGGTCTTATCTCGGTACCGTAGCAGGGCAACCCGACGCGATCGTGAGCGCTGTTCTCACTCAATCAGGATTGATGGCGAACATCACCCTGCCTGATGGTCCGAACCTTACGGTGGAGCCAGTCTGGCAGTCGAATCGAAAAGCAGATGATGGTGGTAAGCTGCACACCATTTCGTTTGACGAGTCCGCACTAAACTCGCACGATCACGACCATGATCACGATCACGATCACGATCACGACCACGATCACGATCACGACCACGACCACGACCACGATCACGATCACGATCACGATCACGACCATGATCACGACCATGATCACGACCATGATCATGATCATGACCTGGATGAGGGGCTGGATAAGTCGCCAGATAGCGTGCTCTACCCTGCCAGTTCTACAAACACGCCTTTCAGAGTTTGGGACGGTGAAGATTCGTCGTCTGGCGGCACATCCAACGGCGACGCCATTGCCTCTTTCGTGGGGACTCCAACGCTACCGCCTACAAAAGTTCTCGACGTTCTCGAGTTTGAAATCGGCGTCGAAATCGGTTCAAGGGCGTTCAACTCCGAGACCTACAACAGCAACCTTGCTACGGCGCAAGCTTCAGCAGCATCAACAGTCGTCAATCTTGACGCTCGCTATCTGCATGCCGCTGGCGTCAAGCATTCGCTCGGCACTGTCATCATCCGCACGGAGAACGCCACTGATCCACTGCGTGACCTGGTTGTATCCACTGGGGGTGCTCCCGGTGCGAGCTTCAGTCTCGGCGCATTTCGCGATTACTGGAACAGCAATCCACAGGAAGTTGGCGATACGCATGATCTTGCCGTCTATCACGTAAGGTCGGCTCCATCAGGAATTGCCTACCTGAACAGCGTCGGAACGAGCAACCGATACGCGACATCGGGTGGAAACGGAGCCACCAGTTGGGCCAACGGGACTCTGGTGCACGAATTTGGTCATTCGTGGAACCTGCGGCACACGGGTGATTCCGGGTTTTTCTACGAATCGCGTCCGCGAAACAGTTCCGGTTCGAACTCCGCCGGTGGTGAAGAACGATTTATTAGCGTCATGCACGGAAGCGGCACCCACAACATTGGACGACTGGCGACTGCAGAAGCCGACGAGGTTTTTGCAAGGCGCGAACAGCGGCGATCCTTTGGCGACGTCGTAACTGTGGGTCCCACAAGGCCGTTTGGGCACTACGATGAGGTTGCGACGACTGGAAGTCCCATCGTGATCGATGTCATCGCCAACGACTTTGATGTCAACAATGACGTGCTGGACGTCCAGCTGCTGGATACGGTCAGCCATCAAGGTGGTACCATCAGCCTGTCGATGGGCACGGGGCCGGGTGGCAGAAGTGAAATCATCTATACCCCGCCGGGTGGAACCGGCAACGACTTCTTCAACTACAGGGTCGTTGACTCGACGGGCCAGCGGGACTTCGGCGCCGTCCACATCCGAAACAATGGTCCGACGGTCGTCGATCTGGCGAGCACCGACTACTTCTATGATGTCGGGCCGGTAGATTCTCCATTGTGGCCCGACCCTGATCCTGATACCGGGCTTCCCTACAGGCTACTGAGCGATGAGGTGTTTGGCGATATCTTCTGGACGACCGAGGGCGAATTGTTACCGCGCGACAGAGGCGGGAGCGATGCCAACTTGCTCAATCGCGACTTTATCATGAGTCCGGATCCAGCGACGTTAAATCATCGCGTCGCGCCGGGCATCTGGCGTGCGCTCATTACCATCGGCGATGAAGATTTCGTCAAGGATGGTGTTCAAATCAAAGCCGAAGGTGGAGTCGAGAATGGCGGCGATACGGCTGTCGGCAGTACACAGATCGGTGAATTCACGAATCTGGTCCTTGAAACGGCGGTGACGGATGGGTATCTCACGCTGGAGTTTGATGATATCGCGGGCAACAATCGCGAATGGAATATGACTCGCCTGGTTTTGACTCGAGTCGGCGATGCTGACACTGTCGTGGATCTTGATCAGACCAGTTATTCGTATGATTTCGGAACGGTGGGGTCGCCGGTCGAATCGAATTTCGTGGGAATTACTGAGAGCGTGCAGGGGGACATTAGCTGGAGTAGGCCAGTCGCTTCAAGCGACCGCGGTCCGCAGGATGGTGTTAGCGATTCGCAGGTCGATTTGGTCTTTAGCAGTGCGGATACCACGTTTGAACACAGGATCGCCAATGGTTCCTGGCGGGTGACGACAACCATGGGGGACGCGGCGAATCCTCATGATCGCATGTCCGTCTGGGCCGAAGGCGTGGAGAAAGTTGCGCCGTTCAATACCGCGACTGGGCAGTTTACGCAGCACACCTTCGACGTACTTGTGGAGGATGGTGAGCTTTCTCTCGAGTTTCGGAACAATGGAGGCAGCGATATAAATTGGGTGCTGAACAGTCTCGAGATTACACGAAATGAGTCGCCAGAGTTGCCGGGAGATTACAACCTGGACAACAGCGTCAATGCTGCCGACTACACTGTTTGGCGCGACACGTTCGGATCAACAGTATCGTCGGCGTTTTCTGGAGCCGACGGGGATGGTAGCGGCGTCATTGACCAGAGCGACTATGACGTCTGGGTGGCGAATTTCGGGCGGACTACTGCTGAGACTCAGTTGATCAGTGCAGCGACAGGCAATGGTTCGTTTGAGGACTGGACGGGTGCGACGGGAGTTTCTGTCAGCGGAACACGCGTCATCGCGAATTCCTCAACGGCAACGATTCCTGGCTGGACAGCAGTGACGAATCTGGCAGCAGGTTGGCTGGACGTGGACGATGCTGTCGCTATCGCCGGGTCGGCGTCGAGTGGCGATCGATTTGCGTTTGCAGCGCACAACGCAACATCAACACTGACGTCTGATGCCACGGGGCATATTTCGGTTGCGGGCGACACCTACACTCTGAGCGTCGATGTTGGCAGCGGCAACGATAGCCCGCACGACTATACGGTCCGGCTGTTGTTTGGTGGCTCGGTGCGAACGCTCGGCAGTTTTTCCGATCAAACGAACGTGACGGCGGGCGGCCCGGCAACATACAGTTTTGAGTACGTTGCTACGGCGGCGGATGCGGGTCAGTCGCCGGTCGTGCAGCTGGTAATTGCCAACGCCGGCGGCTTCTCTCACGCGGTGCTTGATAACGTGATGCTGTCGGTTGCTTCGATGAGGCCAGCGGCGTCCAGCGGCACAGTGCTTTCATCGACAGTTTCTGCATCTGTCGACGTCGCGCGGCCACGAGTGCAGGCACCAGTCGTCATTGATGAACAGCCGACACAGGAGCTGTCTTCGGTTGACAGGATTGCCGTCGATGTGATGCAGGAATGGCGGCGGCAGATTCGCTCGCGCCGCACGGCGTCTTCACAGCCGAAACTGGAATCAGTCGACAGCGATATCTTTGAATCGGATTTTCGGCCGTTGATCTGAGTATTTGAACTGCCGTCATTCGCCAGCGGGTGACGGCAGTGGATTCCGTGCGCAGCCGCACTACGATCCGGAGGTCATGGCACTTTCGATTTGCTGCCAGCTGAGGCCGAACTTGGCCAGATATTTGCGCAGGCGATCCGAATCGTTGGGGTTCTTTTTGGCGGCTCGGGAAACAGCAAACAGTTTTCGCCCAGCCGCCGCCAGCGAATTTGATTGCTGGCAGACGTTGATGACTTCGATGAGTTGCTGTTGATCAAACAAGTCGTACTTGTCCCGCCAGTCTTCGCCAAGCAGATTGGCAGCTGCCAATGCCGATTTCGTAGTCGCCCCGTCACCCGGCCTTTTCCGCCATCCGTCCGATAATCGCTGGATCTCTTCTCCAACGATCGATGGTCTGATTTTTCCCGACTGGCTGAGAGTTGCCATCCGCGTCATCGCTGCATTTAAGTCGCGGAAGTTTGCGTCCCATGTTGCGGAACTGGATTGGGCAAAGTCGAGAAACAGCTGGCGTGCCATTGCCGTAAAACGGACGTTGTTGCCCGTTGAGTCCGTATACTTGCGCAATTCGTAGTCGAGATTCGGTTCGATATCTTCGCGTCGATCCGCAAGGCCGGGCAAGTCGAAGGTCCAGAGATTGATCCGGGCGAGCAGGTCTTCGCGAAATCGCCCTTCTTCGGCCGCCGTTTGCAGGTTGCGGTTGGTCCCGGCGATCAACTGGAAATTCGAACCGACTTCGGCATCGCTTCCGAGCGGCAGGAATTGCTTTTCTTCAATCGCCTTGAGCAGCATTGCCTGTTCGTCGATGCCAAGTTCGCCAATCTCATCCAGAAACAGAACGCCACCATCGGCGGCCCGTAACAGACCGTCTCGTTTGGCCGCCGCGCCGGTAAAGGAGCCTTTCTCATGGCCGAATAGTGATGACATGGCGTGCGATCCGACGAGCGTGGCGCAATTGACAGAGATGAACTTGCCTTCCACCTGGTTGCGCAGGGATTTGAGTTCAAAAATGCGTCGTGCCAAATGCGACTTACCGGCACCGGTCGGCCCGGTCAGCAGGATTGGGTGCTCGCTATTCACTGCGACCTGTTCGATACGCTCGATCAGGCTGTTGAAGGCACTGTTTGCTGTCGTGATCCCCGACTTGAGAAAAGAGAGGCTCTCTTTCTGTTCCAGTTCGAACCTGGATGCAATCGCGTCGTATTGCGACAGATCAAGATCGATGACGCGATAGTTGCCTGCATGATCTGCACTCCCGACTCGTTTCTTTCGTTTGGGAGGCGAGAGTTGGATCAGTTTGCCGGGCAAGTGTCGCGACTCGGTGAGCAGGTACATGCAGATTTGCGCGACGTGCGTACCAGTCGTAATTCCCACCAGCAAGTCGGTCTTGTCGGGGTCAAACGCCCGGTCGCGCGCGAGCTTGTGAAGCGATGCGTATACCTCTTCGAGATCCCATGGATCCTGCCAAGTTCTTTCGACTGGTGTGACTCTGGTTTCTGGCGATACCGACGCGATGTCATCGGTTACGACATCGAGAAGCTTCTTGTGCTTTTTTGAGTAGATGAGAATGAGCGAGTCGACAATCAGGTCTTCATGGCAGCAAAGTCCGACGGTTGGTCGCCATCGATTCCATCTTGAATCGCCCGATCCCGCGTCGAGGGTTGATCCAAGAAGTGAAATTGCGGTGATTGGCTTGTCTGCCATGGTTTCGGGCCGTTGGTGTACGGGCTTTAGTCTGCTGAGCTGTTTTGTTTTGGATGCATTCGGTGCGGTGCGCTTCCACGGCTGAGGCTGTAACTGTTAAATCCGTTTTAGGCGAGCCGGCTGCGTAAGCTGCCGGGTGGAAGCTGCTCACGAGCTTTGGATTTGCAAGCCGCCGATGAAACCTCTGCATCGTGTGCAGCCACTACAAGCCTCTTCACTCCGCACACCCGGCAGCTTACGCAGCCGGTTCGCCTTGCGGTTCGAGCTAGTCGCACTACTGAAATTGATATAAATTATTATATGTCACTATCTGTATTTATCAATGTTCCGCACTCGATAGCGAGATGAAGAAGGCCGTCTCTGGCCATTATTGACGACTTCACACTGTAATAGCAGTCTCTTTCGACATTCTTCCTGTTTCGCCTGGTTCTTTGGCACGCCGGTAGCTTTAGGTCTCCCACAACAAAACCAAAGATTGAATGGGAGGCAACAACAATGGCGAACCGAACACTATTTTCGAGCTACCGTGGATCGCGGATTCCAGCGGCCAACGCAATCAACGAAGCGGGCGGAACGGCCTACTCGCTCAGTCGTGAAAACCATTTGGCTCAGTTTGCTGCCACGGGATGCCTGAATGGAACCTTCTACGCGTCTGCCGGTATGCAGCTCGAAAAGGTGCTGACGCTGTGCAGCGACCTCGACCCAAAGTTCATCGCACAAGTTGCCTTGTACTCGCGAAAGAGTCGGGAAGCATGGGTTCGCCGGTGACCGGATTTCGAAAGGGATCGACATCGAAGGTTCGTTGCGTGGATATTGCGGCTTTGGTGGCTGCGGCCGTATTGCGAACCAACAAGGATGCGGTTGTCATGCCATTCGAAAACAAGGTTGTGAAGTGTCGTTTGAATTCTCGTGATTCCGTGATGACGAACGCGAAGCAGCTGGCAAGCTTTTGGGGCGGTGGGACAAACTGTAGCGCTCCATTGGCCGAGTTGAATCGTAAGCGAGCCAGGGGTGACCTTGTCATCTATGTTTCGGACAATCAGTCGTGGATTGACAAGCGGCCTCACGGTCAGGCAACGGCAACGATGAAGCAATGGAGCACTTTCAAGTCGCGAAATCCTTCGGCAAAGATGATATGCATCGACATTCAGCCTTACGGGACTTCCCAGGCGGTTGAACGGGATGATATTACTCACGTCGGTGGATTCAGTGATCAGGTGTTTCGTCTGATGGGGAGCGTTGCGGCTGGTGAGTCATCAACGGATTATTGGGTGAACCTCATCCGCGAAGTGGACGTCGCTTAATCACGGCTTTTGATAGTGAACAGGAATCGAATGCTGGTTTGGACTACATCTTTGGTTGATTGCAACGTCCAGGCTGTAAACTTGTCGATTCTTTTTATCGGGGCCAGTCGCAAATCGCAGATCGCGGCTGGCTTCGAAGGGTCTGGCTCAATTTTTCGGCGATGGCCGCATAGACAACATCTTGTGTCCTGCCGCCGGAAATTTGTGCCGACCCTTTCGGTAGCGTCGTTTGGTTTCGGCACCCAATCAAACCTGAAAAAGTGAAATAGTTGAAACGGATCTGCAAATGCCTGCAAGACTACATTGGCATTAGTCAGCGATCGCAACTCGGTAACTTCGGTTCCGGGGAGCGGTTGTTGCGAGTTCGAATCTCGCCCTGGACTTTAGACGTCTTGCAAAATCTTGTTGCGGATCTTTTATCGAACAGCATTGACCGCGCACGTTGGTGTACAGGCTTTAGCCTGCGACCGCGCACCCAAACATGACATGACAAATGCCGAAGGAACTACATGGTCTACAACCCCGAGGTCGTGGGTTCGAATCCCACCCGCCCTACTGAAGTTTTGCTCGTTGAGCATTTTGGGCGGTAGTTCAGTGGTAGAACGCGGTACGTGTTTCTTCAACACCTTGTTGTTGTGTCATTTTTTTTGCGAGAAAGAGAAGGAGGTAGTGGACGAGGCAACGAGTCCTTTGAGCGCACAGTAACGTAGGGACTCG
>CALHZT010000379.1 GCA_938040995.1 uncultured Pirellulaceae bacterium
TACCAGCCCGACCTGGATGCGATCGGTATAGTCGAGATCCATTTCCTTGCGGCGTTCCTGGACAAATCGCACCAGGTCCTTCGCCATGCCGGTGCGAATCAACTCGGGCGTGAGGTCCGTAGACAGGACAACGACACAACCGCGCCCCTGAGCCGCCGCCCAACCCTCTTTGGCAGAAATGTCGACTTCGACATGTTCGTCCGTGAGGTCGACCGATTCACCATCGGGTAACGTGATGGTCATCTTGCCATCAGACTCCAGCTGGGAGAGCAGGGCGGCTCCGTCAGATTCCGACAGGATCTTCTTTACCGCGGGCATGTTCTTGCCGAGCATCTTGCCAAGAACCTTGAAGTTCGGTTTGACCTGGTACGTGATGTACTCGTCGGCCTTTTCGGAAAAGTTGACGGCGAGCACGTTTAGCTCTTCCGCGATCAGCTTGTCGTGCGACTTTAGCCAGTCCAGCTGGGCATTGTCGGCGAGGATGACTTCGACCGCCGCGAGCGGCTGGCGAACTTTCAGTTTCTCATTCATCCGGGCCGCGCGGCCAAGCGATGAAATCTCGCGGGCCAGCCGCATTTGCTCAGAAAGATCGTCATCGACAAGCTTGCTGTCTGCTTCGGGATAGTCGCAAAGATGAACGCTGTCGACGGCTGTGCCGAATCCTCCCGCCAGGTTTTGCCACAACGAATCGGCGAGGAACGGCGTGAATGGCGCAATCAACTTGCAGCATTCGATCAGGCACTCGTACAACGTCCAGTAGGCATCCAGCTTGTCTGGCGAGGCCTTGTCCTTTGCCCAGTAGCGATCGCGCGAGCGACGCACGAACCAGTTGGAAAGCCCGTCCACGAAATCGTTCAAGTCTGCCGCTGCCCCGTAGTTGTCGTACGCGTCCATCTTCGTTGTGACCGAAGCCATCGTGCGGTGCAACTCGCCCATGATCCAGCGATCGAGTTCGCTGCGATCGGCAACGGGACGGTAGGAATTGGCCGTCGAAAGGAACTCACCGGCGACTTGATTGGCATCGCCCGAACAGGCGGCTGCCGGATCGAAGCCGTCGATTTTCGCGTAGATCACGAAGAAGCTGTAAACATTCCACAGCCGCAACATAAACTCGGGGATGCTGTCCTTGATGGCTCGTTCACTGTATCGAATCGAAGTCCACGGTGCCTGATTCGCGAAGAAGAACCAACGCAGCGCGTCCGCCCCATACTTGTCGAATATCTGAGCCGGCTCGGGATAGTTCCGCTTGCTCTTGGACATCTTCCCGACGACTTTGTTGATCTTTTCGCCGCTGGCCTTCGCCTCTTCTTCGGTCAGATAGATCTTGCCTTCTTTGTTTTCGAACCATTCCGACAGCATCAGGCCAAGCACGATGCAGTTGCGAAACGGATGCGGAAAATCGACATTCGAAGTGTCGCCGCTTTCGTCACCAAACAGCAAAGTGCTAATCGCCAGCTGGCTGTAGAACCAGCCGCGGGTCTGATCGATGGCTTCACTGATAAAGTCGGCGGGAAACTGCGCCTTGAACTCTTCCTGATTCTGATGCGGATAGCCCCATTGCGCGAACGGCATCGCACCACTGTCGTACCAGCAATCGATGACTTCCGGGACACGCCGCATTCGGGCACCGGGTGCCTTTGGCGAGTCGTAAGTGATCGCGTCGATATATGGTTTGTGAACGCGAAGGTCATCCACAAGATCCGGGTTCGCCGCCTTGGCCTTTTCCCAGACTTCGACACCCGTCATCCCCGGCTTGGCCAGCAGATCTTCGTAGTTCCCGACGGCTTCCTGATGGCCGGTCTCCTCGCAAACCCAGATCGGCAGCGGCGTGCCCCAGTAGCGCTCGCGCGATAGTGCCCAGTCAACATTCGATTCGAGGAAGTTACCAAAGCGGCCATCCTTGATATGCTCCGGCAGCCAGTTGATCTGCTGGTTGTTGGCGAGCAACTTCTCCTTGAACTTCGTCGTGCGAACAAACCAGCTGCGACGCGGATACTGGATGAGCGGATCCTTTTCGGCTCGCCAGCAAAACGGATAGTCGTGCAGGTACTGCTCCTGAAAGAACAGCACACTGCGTTCCTTCAGATTGCGAATGATTTCCTTGTCGGCATCCTTCACCCACTTCCCGGCGTAATCGGGGGCTTCGTCGGTGAATTTTCCATCGGGGCCGAGAGCGCAGATCATCTCCGGCCCATCACCCTTCTTGAAGCGACCTTGCTCGGCGATCAGCACGTCGTAGTCGACTTCGCCGAACGCCGGAGCCTGGTGAACGATCCCGGATCCGCTGTCAGTCGTCACAAAGTCGGCGGAAACGACTCGCCACGCCAAATGCTGCTCGCCGCCATCCGCGAGCTCGCCGGTCTTCTCGCCACCTGATGCGTAATAATAATCGAACGGTGGCTGGTAACGCTTGCCGATGATCTCCGTTCCCGGCATCGTGGATTCCACGGAGAGTTCTGTCTTTGACTTGGTGGCGATCGCTTCGACGAGAGCCGCCGCGACGATAAGCTTTTGATCGCTGTCCGGGAGCGCAACGACTGCGTACTCGATCTCGGGATGGACCGCGGCAAACTGGTTGCTTGGCAATGTCCACGGCGTGGTGGTCCAAACCAGCAACGACGTGTTCGGGTCGTCGAGCAGCGGGAAGCGGACAAAGACGCTGGGATCGGCGACTTCACGATAACCCTGGCCGACTTCACCAGCCGACAATGCTGTGCCGCCTTGTGCCCACCACCAGACGATTTTGTGTCCCTGGTAGAGCAGGTTGCGATCGAACAGAGTCTTTAGCGACCACCAGACGCTTTCGACGTACGATTGGTGGTAGGTGACGTACGCTTCTTCGAGGTTGACCCAAAAGCCAAGCCGCTCGGTGAGCCGTTCCCACTCCTGCATGTATCGCCAGACGCTCTGCTGACATTTCTGAATGAATGGTTCGACGCCGTGGGCTTCGATTTCTTCTTTGGCGTGGATGCCGAGTTCTTTGCAGACTTCGACTTCGACCGGCAAGCCATGGGCGTCCCAGCCGGCTTTGCGTTCGCAAAGGTATCCCTTCATCGTCTTGTAGCGGGGGAAGAGATCCTTGATGGCTCGAGTCAGGCAGTGGCCAGGGTGCGGCATGCCGTTCGCGGTCGGTGGCCCTTCGAAGAAAACGAATCGCTCGGCATTGGCGCGTTGCTCGAGCGTTTTCTCGTAGATATTTTTCTGTTTCCAGAGGTCGAGGATTTCGGTCTCTTGCTGGGGAAAGCTGACGTTCTTAGGTACGTCGTTAAACATAGGGCCACGAACTGATTGAGTTGAATTTCGGTAAGAAAATTGGATCGGCCTGCCAGCCGGAAAAGACCGGAATCGGTGCCGACTGGTTCACGTTTTTCGCGTGGCAGGAACGAAAAGTAGACCAGCTCAGGGGCTTTCACGCAATTGAAGATGTTGGGCAGCGTGGTGGTCCGCAGCCATTGATTTCACTTGCGCCGGATTCAGGGCGATCGACGGCTAGGGACAGCCGCGCAACTATCTCTTCGCGAGTCGTACGAGTCGAAACCCGGCCAGTCGTCGGAGCAGTACCAGACTGCCGTAAACCACAAACACCTGACTGAGGTGCAATACAGAGAACGTGATGAGCCAGTTTAGGTAGTCATTGGCCGATGGACCGTCGCCCAGAACTACGACGATCACCAGCAGTTCGATTGGGCCGACAAGTGCCAGGAGAGCCGTCGCTACACCCAATCGCCGCTTGTTTACTTTGACAAGAAAGGCGGCCCAGATGGCAGGGATTACAAACAGGAGATTGAAAAACGCCATCGGAATCAGGAACGCCATGAGCTCGCCAAATTCGCGAATCGTTACGGTGACGTCTTCGCGGTCGATGTTGTAAGAAAGCTGCCGACAAATTGCCAGCGATCCAGCGAGTAGTAGCGTGCCGACCAGCATTTGTTTGATATCGAACTGGCTACGCTGATCGTCGTCCGTATTTTCCGCGATCAATCGCCATCGAAAAAATCGGCTGGCGATCCACAACGGCAACTGAGTCGCAATGCATCCGAACCCGAGTGTGATGCCAATGAAAACGACCTCGTCCGACCGCCATTTGCCAAAAGCAGCTTGCCCCAGTATCAGCGAGCCCCACATCAGCATGGCCAGCAACAGAGCCCACGGTAGTCGAACGATCGCACTCCCACGCGAAACGGCTCCCCACACACTGATCAAATTGAGTTGCCCGATGTACTGACCAATCAAAAAGCCAATCACCACACTGGCCAGCAATCCATCGTCAGGTTCATTATCTACAGTGACCATTCCCAGTACGACATTCAGTACGAACAAGCCGACAATCAACAACGATACGACGATTGTTTTTCGGTTGAGCATGATTGAGTTTGTCAGGGTTTTATGACTCACCGATTGCCTTAAACCAGATTCAGATCGCGAGTTACTAGCGAAAAATCGTGCGATGCTGCCTTGGCGAAGTATAAGGCGAACGCAGTACAAAGGTGCAATTCGCATTCGCCGTTTTGACACTTTCACACTCCGGCGTTAAAAGAAGCCGGCTCAACCTCGATACATCTCGTGACAATCGGAGCATGCTTTGTGCATCGCGCCGGCGGCTTTTGCAGCGCGGCCAAGATCTTCCTGTTCGAAGGTGCGACCGATTTTTTCACCGGCGTCTTGCAGTTCTTACAGTACGCCTTGTAGAGGATGGGCTCTTCTTGGCCATTCGCTGAAAGACGTAAACTCACGCTTCTAACGTTGGCGGCTCGGACGGAGCCTCGCCCTCCCGCCGACCGCCAATTTCAAAACACCTTCCAAATCCAGCCAGAAATGAGGGCGATGGACCAAACGCCTGCCCTGCTTCGGCAAATTTGACGCTTCGTTGTATCCGCGCATAAAAACATCGCGACTGATTTTCAACAGCCGCGATGTCAATTGGTTCGCCTTTTTTAGCGACGAATTCTGAAGAGCAGCACGAGGCCGGCGGTCAGCAGCAGACCAAAACTTGATGGCTCAGGAACGATCTGGAATGCGCCAGTTGCGAACGCGTCGCCCACATTGGATAGGCCCGTCGTAGTAATCCTCACATTGCCGTCGGCGTCCCGAAAATCATCAACCGTGAGACCTGTGTCCAGCCTCACGAGCGGAATTTGGTCCTCGCTAATTACATGGCCCGCTCCTGTGGCACTTGTGCCCACCATCTGTAAGGTGCCATTGAAAAACACCGGCGCTCCAAATGCAACACCGCCGGAGAAGGGTGGCAATAATTGCTCAATCGTCGTGAGTGAATCGACTGTCAGCGTAAAATCAAGAAACCCAAAATCGTCGCCGCTAATAACATCGTCCACTGTGTCATCCACGCCGTTGGGGCCGGCGTTAAATAGAAAGAGAGTTCCATCAGCAGGATCGTAAGTAAAGACTGGATCCACTTCCAAACCAGAGTTTGGATTGACGGGTGACATCCCGTCATTGGTCAGCCAACGCTGGGCATGAGAAAACTGTGCAGCAAGCAGCACCACCAATACCACTGCAAACTTGTGTGCGAAAACCTTGAACATATCTCACCTCGTTTCATTGGTACTTGCGATCCCTTATGAAAATCATGTTCAGAGAAAATGCCTTGATCTGATCATTAGATTCTTCATTTCCTGAAAGAGAACATAGCTCTGCAAGAACGTAGCTGAACGAACTTGACAGTAGCGCACAAAAAAAACGTGAACCAAACTCGCGGCAAAGCGAGCTTGAATCACGTTTCTTGTAAATCGGCAGTGGCGTTTCCCCACGTGTTAATAACTACCTAATTGTACATCATTGGTGCATTTACGACAAAATCGCTACCACGCTGCCATATTTTTGGGAGACGGGCGAATTTTTGCTTGACCGAACGAGAGGCGAATCGGGTACCGGTACAGCTTTCACCCGCGATACATCTCGTGACAACCAGAGCATGCTTTGTGCATCGCGCCGGCGGCTTTTGCGGCGCGGCCAAGATCTTCCTGTTCGACGGCGCGACCGATTTTTTCCGCGGCGTCTTGCAGTTCTTTGCAGTATGCCTTGTAGTCATCATCCAGCGCATCTTCCATCGACTCATGCATCAAGACCTGTGTGATCGCCGACGAAATTTCAGCTTCGCGCTTTAGCCGGTCGGTCGCATCACGGAAACTGGATTCGCTTGATGTCGCTGGTTTGATCAAGTCATCCAGCGAGTTCTCAAGGACTCGCATGAGCACACGACGGTTGGCGACCGTGGTCCAGTCATCAATCGGCTTTCGTTTCAGCTGCTGCGGCCAGCGATTGCCGCGAATCAAGTCTTCGAGATCCTGCTTGGAATTTCTCGCGGCGGTAAAGGCGGCCGCGTCTCCCGTCGCCGTCTTGGCAAGGTTCTGGAAACGATCCTGAATCGCGGCTGCATCCTGCTTCCAGCGGACTTCCCCGTCGTATTCGCCAATGACAGCGAACAGCAATGCGAGCACCGTGAACTGTTCGCGAGCCACACGATGCCCGCCCGAAGCAAACTGAGCCGGTTGGACCACCGACTTGGTCAACTCATTCTTCAGCGACTTGACGCCGTCTTCCAGCGACTCGCTTGAGATGATCTTCGACCAGACAACCGCGTCACCCTCGGCAGCCTCGCCGGAACTGGCTGCAGCTCCTTCGGCCCAATTCGTCGGTCGCTCGCCCTTGAGTGCGTCGCGGAATGCGTCCGCGAAGAAGACCTTGGCCGCCTGTTTCTTCTTTTCCGCATCGGTCCAGTCGGGTTGCTGAACACGTTTGGTGGCGCGCTTCGAAGATTGCGACTTTGGACCAGTCGATTGAGAGGTTGCGAGATTCGTGAACGCAGCAACGAGTCCGAGGAATGCAACGATGGTAATGAGCTTTGAATTCATACCTTTGATTATTGCATAACTGACGCGGTCGACGGGAGGGCGAGGCTCCGTCCGAGCCGCGAAGTTGGGAGTGTGCCGCGGTCAGGGTGTCAGGAAAAG